>NZ_JBFPKF010000160.1:0-255 GCF_040948685.1 Paraburkholderia sp. BR14374
CATGCGCGCTCCCGCGAACGGGAACTCAAGATGCAGCTCGTCGATCCGGCGCATCAGTTTCAGTTCCGTCTCGTTGACCGGTTGAGGCTGGTAGTAGACGCTTGATCGGGCGATCCCCACAAGTCGCGCCTGTTGCGCAATCGGTAGCGCGTGTGCACGGTCGATCATCGCTTTCCGCTCAGCAACCCCGCCTTGCCGAGCGCTCCGCTTAAAAAATCGTTCTCCAGCGTCAACTGGCCAATCTTCGCGTGGAGC
>NZ_JBFPKF010000161.1:0-255 GCF_040948685.1 Paraburkholderia sp. BR14374
CCTGCGTTGCCGCCGGTGAGATTGGTGGGATCTTGGTTGGGGGTGGATACCTTGCAAAGCTCTTCAGGGACGTAGATGCCAATGTTCAGGCCGGTGTTCTGCAGGTGGCCGATGAGGTCGTCCTGACCGTGATTCATGCTGCCCTTCAGCGCTTTCAGGCTGGCTTCTGGCGCCAGCAGGTTGTTCTGCTGATTGTTCCAGTTGACCCAGTTGTTCCAGTCGTTGAGCGCCCAAGGTTTCGCACCACCGCCATCA
>NZ_JBFPKF010000162.1:0-255 GCF_040948685.1 Paraburkholderia sp. BR14374
CAGTTTCTCCTGTTGTGGGAGGTTGAGAGCTGGCGCTGTGCTGCGCGCCGACGTTGAAGAACTCGCCGTATTCGTTACCCGGGCGGATCAGGGGATGCTCCTGCGTGAGCGGCAAGGCCAGTTGCGGTGCCCGGTCGAGGCGCTCAAGTGCCTGTTCGAACAGCCGCTCGACGACGGCGCGTAGCTGCCGGTATCGATAGAGGTGATGACGCAGGGCGTGATCGCAGGCTTGCTCGACCAGCCAGGCGGGATACT
>NZ_JBFPKF010000163.1:0-255 GCF_040948685.1 Paraburkholderia sp. BR14374
CCTGGCTTCGCCCTTTGCGGCTGCGGATCCCGACACAGCACCCGGATCGCATGCTTACGGTGATAGCCGGTCAATTCAATGAATTCGTCCAGGATCTGGCGTTTCTCCGTCCGGTCAGAACGTCGATACCGCTCGCCAACCGCCTCAGTCAATTCCCGTCGTGTTGTCATGCTGAGCCGCCTCGTCATAAGTCGCCCCTGCCAGCCGTCTGACAGGTAGCAAAATACTTGAGGCAACGAGCCTAGCTCGGTAACA
>NZ_JBFPKF010000164.1:0-255 GCF_040948685.1 Paraburkholderia sp. BR14374
GGGGGGGGGGGGGGGGGGGGGGGGGGGGGGGGGGGGGGGGGGGGGGGGGGGGGGGGGGGGGGGGGGGGGGGGGGGGGGGGGGGGGGGGGGGGGGGGGGGGGGGGGGGGGGGGGGGGGGGGGGGGGGGGGGGGGGGGGGGGGGGGGGGGGGGGGGGGGGGGGGGGGGGGGGGGGGGGGGGGGGGGGGGGGGGGGGGGGGGGGGGGGGGGGGGGGGGGGGGGGGGGGGGGGGGGGGGGGGGGGGGGGGGGGGGGGGG
>NZ_JBFPKF010000165.1:0-255 GCF_040948685.1 Paraburkholderia sp. BR14374
TGCGCGGCTCGACTTCGAGCGTCGTCTTGATGATCGCGAGCACCGGCGTGATGCCCGAGCCGCCCGAGAACGCGAGGTACTGCTGGCCCTGTTCGGCGTTCAGGTGCGTGAAGAAGCGGCCGTCCGGCGTCATCACGTCGATCGTGTGGCCGGGCTGCAGCGTGTCGAACGCGAAGTTCGAGAAACGCCCGCCGCGCACGCGCTTGATGCCGATGCGCAACTCGCCGTCGCGGTCGTAGTCGGTGACGCCCACGC
>NZ_JBFPKF010000166.1:0-255 GCF_040948685.1 Paraburkholderia sp. BR14374
GGTTGCTGTGCACCGAGTCCCTGTCGCTCGGGCCGAACATCATCAGCACCGGCCACCACCAGCGGTTCACCGCCTGCTGCACGAGCTCGCGCTGCGCGTCGGTGCCGGCCATCATCGCGAGCAGCGCGTCGAACCCCTGGCGCTGGTGGAACGACTCTTCCTTGCAGATGCGGATCATCGCGCGGGCGTACGGCCCGTAGGTGCAGCGGCACAGCGGGATCTGGTTCATGATCGCCGCGCCGTCGACCAGCCAGC
>NZ_JBFPKF010000167.1:0-254 GCF_040948685.1 Paraburkholderia sp. BR14374
GGGGTGGGACCGACTCGCTATGGTCATCAGGCATGACGGGTTGCTGCGTCGCGGCCGGGTTGGAGTCAACCCTGCGCGCCACAGCCAATCGGGAAGAAGCGTAAAGGATTCGTGTTGTTGGGGTTGTGTTGTTGCTGGCACAACACCGATCTCAAACTGCATGTCTTCATCCCCTTCGGGGATCGGACACCCGTAAGCGCTAAAGCGCTAACGGTTGTCGAGACACACCTGTTATAGGATCAAGCCTTACGGGC
>NZ_JBFPKF010000168.1:0-254 GCF_040948685.1 Paraburkholderia sp. BR14374
CCGGCACCAGCTCAGGATGGGCGCGGCGGGCCACATGCGTGTAGTACGTCGACGGCGCGATTGGCAGTACCCTGCAGATCGGCTCGACCCCGTAGACGTGCCGTTGATCATCGATGAACGTGATCATAGCTCCGCCTGTGCGAAATACGCCGACGCCTTGCGCAGGATTTCATTAACCTGGCGCAGCTCACGGTTCTCCCTCTCCAGCTCCTTGAGCCGATCCTGCTCCTGCGTGCTTGTGCCCGGGCGCAAAC
>NZ_JBFPKF010000169.1:0-254 GCF_040948685.1 Paraburkholderia sp. BR14374
TTGCACGGCCGCCGCCCGGAACTCCGGCGTGTACGCCTGTTTTGGTACCTTGAACATCTCTTCTTTCCTTCCTTTGGGTCGAGTTTACACACGACCTGCTGGAAGGCGAAATTTCAGGGGATGCTCAGATACCCGGGCGGTCACCTGCAAATCCCATGAGGTACTTGACCGTGTCGGCCGCCAGGTCGGTGATGACGAAATGGAAGTGCATGGAGTCGTGCCAGAACTCGCGGAATGGGCGATGATCGGCGCAA
>NZ_JBFPKF010000016.1:0-175392 GCF_040948685.1 Paraburkholderia sp. BR14374
ATCGAGCACGTTCATGAAGGTCGCGAGCGCTACGGCGAACGTGCCGATGGCGAATTTCGCGCCAGTCAGCTGGGCCGGCGCGGCCGGATTGGTCGATGGGTTCATTGCAACTCCTCGTCTCGGTTCGGAGCGCCCTTCGATTGCGGGCTGATATCTGATATGTCAGATAATCGAATAAAAAAAATGCCGCCTAGTCGTTCAGCAGTCTGGACAGCAGCACGTTCAACGTATCGAAGTCCGACTTCGAGAAGTGCGAGAGCCGCTCGCTCCAAGCGCCACGGGTGACTCGGACATTGCGGGCGGCGACGGCCTGCCCTTCCCGGGTCAACGACACGTCCACGTGACGGCGATCCCTCTCGTTACGCGCGCGCTCGATCAGTCCGCTCTTTTCGAGCTTGTCCAGCACCCGGGTCATCCGGGCCGGGGGGATACCTGCCTGTTTGGAAAGTGCGGCCGGCGTTGTGACGTTGCCGCGCGCAAGCGTGAGCAGGACGCCGCGCGCCTGCAGGTTCAGCCCTGCATCCGCGAGCCCCGATCTGAGCTCGCTTCCAATCAGCTGACGCGCCTGACCCAGCACGGACACCAGCTTTTGCGCGCGCTCAAAGTCTTCGTTGGTCGAATCGTCCATCGGTCGTCTCCAAGATATCTGACTTCAGCTTATTTGACTATGCAGATTTAAGCAAGCGGATTTGTTCGCCAGATGCGCCACATGGTGTAAAAACTGAATTGCGCCGCCAGCGACAATCGACGCCATTTCATGTGGCTACATGTGGCTATGATGTTCTGGCGGGGATTCGACCGCCGCTTTCTTTTCAGGAAGACAGAATCATGGCTGACAACCCGCTTACTTCAGGTATCGATCACGTCGGACTCACGGTCCGCGATCTGAACCTCACACGCGACTTCTTCGTGAAGTGCCTCGGCTGGAAACAGGTTGGCGAACGGCCCGCTTACCCGGCGGCGTTCGTATCGGACGGACACGTGATGTTGACGCTGTGGCAGGTCACCGACCCGAGCCGCATCGTCGAATTCGATCGCAAGGTTCATGTCGGACTTCATCATCTTGCGTTGCGCGTGAGCAGCGAGGAAGCGCTCACCGATATATTCGCGCGCGTATCGGCGTGGCCCGGCGTGAAGGTCGAATTCGCGCCGGAGGACCTCGGTGCCGGTCCCAAACGCCACACGATGGTGTATGAACCGGGCGGGATCAGGCTCGAGTTCGATCACGATCCGCGAACGCAAACATCCTGAATGCGGATCGGTGCCGCTGAGGTCAGACGCCGCGACACGCACGCGACGTGTCACGACTGACCTCTTGTTCCTGCCGCTCACAAGTGTTTGTCCGCGCCCTGTATGCAAAAGCGGAGCACGACTGCATAAATTAGTAGCCATCGGAGCCATCAGCCCGATCACACAGTGCTGATCCAACCAACTTCGAGGTTCACTATGAGTCAGTCTCCCAAAGTCATCGTCGTCACCGGTGCATCGCAAGGCATCGGCGCCGAAACGGTCAAGGCGTTTCGCCAGCTCGGCCACAACGTCGTCGCGACATCGCGCAGCATCAAGCCGTCGGACGATCCCAACCTCGTCACCGTGGCCGGTGACATCGCCGATCCGGCCACGGCTCGACGGGTCATCGAAACAGCCGTGGCGCGCTTCGGGCGGGTCGATACGCTCGTCAACAATGCGGGCATTTTCGTGGCCAAGCCGTTCACGCAATACACGGCCGAAGATTACGCGACGGTCACCGGCATCAATCTCGCGGGATTTTTCTACATCACGCAGCTTGCAGTCGCCCAGATGGAAAAGCGTGAGCGCGGCCACGTCGTCAACATCACGACGACGCTCGTCGATCACGCGATCGACGGCGTGCCGTCGGTGCTGGCCTCGCTGACCAAGGGCGGCCTCGCCGCCGCGACGCGCTCGCTCGCGATCGAGTACGCGAAGCGCGGCATCCGCGCCAACGCGGTGTCGCCCGGCATCATCAAGTCGCCGATGCATGCGCCCGAAACGCATGCGGCGCTCGGCGCGCTTCATCCGATCGGTCATATGGGCGAGATGAGCGACATCGTCAATGCGATCCTCTATCTCGACTCGGCGCCGTTCGTGACGGGCGAGATCCTGCACGTGGACGGCGGCCAGAGCGCGGGCCACTGAGCAAACCACGACACGACGCGCGCGTACGAGGCTCAATGCGCGCGCGTCACCGGCGCGGCGGGCGTCATGGGCTTCGCCAACTGCTCCATCAGAAAATCGACGAAAGCGCGCACGCGCGACGTCAAATAACGCGCATGCGGATAGAGCAGGATGAACGGCCGCGTGCGTGCGCCCGCGTCGCGCAACACTTCCACGAGGCGCCCTTCGCGCAGATCGTCCTCGACGACGAAGCGATAGGTCTGAAACAGCCCCGCGCCGGCACGCGCGAGCGTCACGCCGGCAAGCGCGTCGCCGGAGGTTCGATAGCTTCCGCTCGTCAGCACGTCGCCATCCTCGGGCGAGCGCTCGAAGGTCCACGCGAGATGACGCCCGCTGCTCGGCAGTTCGAACTGGATGCACTCGTGGGTCTGCAGGTCCTCGACGGTGTTCGGCACCCCCGCACGTTTCAGGTAGGCGGGCGTCGCCACCACGACCATTTCCGCATCTTCGAGCTTGCGCGCGACGAGGTTTGAATCGGCCGGTGCGCGTCCGCGTATCGCCAGATCGAAACCTTCGTCCGCGAAGTCGATGTTGCGGTTGCTCAGGTGCGTTTCGACCTGGACTTGCGGATAGCGCTCGTGAAACGCCGGCAGCAGCGGCAACACGCGATAGTGCCCGTACGGAGTCGGCATGCTGATGCGCAGCACGCCAGCGGGGGTGGTCTGCTCGCCCGTCACTTCGCGCTCGGCATCCATCAGTTGCGAGAGCGCCTGGCGGCACTGCTCGAAGTAACGCCGCCCCGCGTCGGTCAGACGGATCTGGCGCGTGGTGCGCACGAACAGGCGCACGCCGAGCCGCTCCTCGAGCCGCGCGACCGAGCGGCTCACGGCCGCGGGTGTGACGCTCGCGGCATTGGCCGCCAGTGTGAAGCTGCCGAGCTCGGCCGCGAGGCAGAAGAGCTCGATGCTGCCGAGCAGCAGATCGTCGAATTTGCGTTGCATGCCTGTCCGCCTTCGTCTTTTGGCTCAAGAACCTGTCGATCCCGGCCGCGCGGCAGCGAACGCATGGACGCGGAACTGACGACCGACAATTGACGCGCCGGAAGCCACACCCGCATCGGCAGGTGCGCGCGCCACGTGTTTCGATGCCATCCATGCGTGCGAGGCATCGAGGCCCGACTGCTCAGTTCCACACCGATTGCAGCCGCTCTATACTTTCCCGCGTTTCGCGCTCCAGCTGCGCCATCAGTTCGCCCGCCGCCAACGACCGCGCAAGCGGCGCAGCCTGGCCCGCCCATTGCGCGCCGTAGCCGAACTCGCCCTTGGCCTTGGCCGCTGCGTTGAGCGCCTTGCCCGCGTCGTAGGTGATCGGATAGGACGGCGTACGCGGCGCCTGCGGGTCCTCGCCGAGCGCGGTGAAGCGATTGACGATGCTGCGCGCGAGGCGCCCCGAGATCGCCGACGTGAACGTCGTCGAGCGCGCCGCATCGCTGAGCAACGCGCGGCGATAGCCGTCGTCGATCGAGGTTTCCGGGCACGCGACGAACGCGGTGCCCAATTGCGCCGCCTGCGCGCCCAGCGCGAGCGCGGCCGCGATGCCGGCGCCGTCCATGATGCCGCCCGCCGCGATCACCGGCAGGTCGAACTCGCTGGCGAGGAGCCGCGTCAGCGCGAACGTGCCGAGGCGTTCGTCGCGCGCGGTGGTGTCGAACACGCCGCGATGACCGCCCGCTTCGATGCCCTGCGCGACGATCGCATCGACCCCCGCCTCGACGGCCGCCGCCGCTTCGTCGAGATTGGTCGCGCTCGCGAGCAAACGGATACCCGCGTGTTTGAGTTGCGCGATCACCGCATCGGGCGGCAAACCGAAATGGAAGCTCACGACGGCCGGCTTCTCCGCGAGCAGCATCGCCTGCATCGCGGTGTCGACGACGAAGCTCGTGTAGATCTCGGAGAGCGCTTGCGGCGGCGTCGCGCCGTATTGCCGGAACACCGGTTCGAGCCAGGCGAGCCACGCGCGCTCGACGGCCGCATCGGGTGTTGCCGGGCGATGGCAGAACACGTTGATGTTGAACGGTTTCGTCGTTAGCTCGCGGGTCTGGTGAATCGCTTTACGCGCGTTCTCCGAGTTCATCGCCGCCACGCCGAGCGAGCCGAGACCGCCCGCGTTCGACACCGCGGCGGCCAGCGCCGGTGTGGTGACACCGGCCATCGGCGCCTGAATGATCGGCTTGTGGATGCCGAGCGTGCGCAACAACGCGCGGTTGTTCGCTTGAGTGCTCATGTTCCCTTCCCACCGGATGCGTTAGAGGTTCAATGTGGCTGCCAGCTTGCCAGCCGGTCAGGCTCCAGTGCGGCGGTGCGCCCAGCGCGCGAGGCCGCCGCAGGCGATCAGCAGCGCGCCAGTCACGAAGAACACCGCGTGCAGCCCGAGGTGAACGCCGATCACGCCGCCGATCACCGGGCCCACCACCTGGCCGCTGAATTGCGCCGATTGCAGATAGCCGAGCATGCCGCCGGTCCTGCTTTCATCCACCGACTGCCGCGCGAGCTTGCCGATCGACGGCAACAGACCCGCGAGCGTCATACCCATCAGCACGCGCAACCCCGCGAGCTGCCACCACTGCGTGACGAAGGCTTGCGGCACCATTGCCAGTCCCGTCAGCACGAGGCAGGCGACGATCACGCGCCAGCTCCCGAAGCGGTCGGCCAGCGCGCCGAGGCGCGCGGCCGTCAGCATGCTCCCGAGCGCCGAGCATGCCATGACCACGCCCGCAACGCGAGCAAGATGCGGCGCGCTCACGCCGAGATCACCGATGTACACGGTGATGATCGGCTCGATCGACATATTGGCGAGCAACACCATCATCGCCGTGACGAGCAGCGCCGCGATCACCGCGTAGTTGGTGCGCCGCACGGGTACGTCCGATCTGCCGGATGCGCGCGCTTTGCCGTCGCTGGCCGGGTGAAATTCTTCCTTCACCACGAAGATGGTCAGCAGCGCCGCCGCCGCGATCATCGCGCCGCCCGCGAAGAACGTGCCGCGAATGCCGATCCAGTCCGGCAGCACGCCGCCGACGAGCGGCCCTACCAGGTTGCCCGCGAGCGCGCCCGTCGACAGGATGCCGAGCGCCCAACCCGCGCGTTCGCGCGGCGCCTGGGTGCCCACCATCACCGTGGAAGCTGACGCGTAGCCGCCTACCAGACCGGCGATCAGACGCAGTGCGACCAGTTCGTACACATTGTGCGCCACGCCGATCAACGACATCACCACCGCCATACCGATCGCCGCGCGCACGAGCATCGGCTTGCGCCCGAAGCGGTCGGCCAGACGCCCCCACAGCGGCGCGGTGAGCGCGGTGCCGAGAAAGGTCGCGCCGAATGCGATGCCCGACCACTGGATCACCGCGGACTGCGAGCTGACGCCAAGTTGCCGCACATAGAGCGGCAGGAACGGCAGCAGCATGCTGAGGCTCACGAGCGTCGTGAACGAGCCGAACACGCAAACGACGAGATTGCGCCGCCAGTACTGGACGTTGCGCTCCGCATAGCCTCGCGGCCGCGCGTCGTGCCGCGCAGGCGGCGCCGCGAGCGCCACCGATGAGGACGAAACCGGGGAGTTCATTTCGCGCTCCGTGCGGCCAGCAGATCGACCGCGAGTGCGAGCAGCAGCGCCACCGCGCCGATCGCGTAGAGCACCGGATAATTGCCGCCGCTCGAAGAAAACACGAACGAAAGACCATAGGCCGCTAGCGCCTGCATCACCGCGAAGCTCGTGGTCGCGCGGCTCCACGCGCCCTTGACCGCGGACGGATGGTGCGCAAGCAGTTCGTTCACGCGACCGAGCGCCAGTGGCACGATGCCCGGCGTGAACGCGCCTACGACAAAGGCGGACACCATCAGTCCCGCCGGCCCGAACAAGCCCACGGCCGGAATCGCGACCGCAGCGGCCTGCGCCAGATACGCGACACGCAGCGCGCGGCCGAAACCCGCGCGGTCGGCCAGATGCCCCGCCGCGAGCGGCCCGACGATCGCGCCCAAGCCGTACAGCACCCAGAATTCAGCGCCCGCCTCGACGCCGCGCCCCAGCCCGCGTGCCACGAAATCGACGAGAAACAGCATGTGCGGCACGAGTCCCACCGCGTTCAGGCCATATTCGACATAGAGCGAGCGCAGGCCGGCGCGCGGATAGGCCGGGGCTGTTTCGAAGCGCGAATGCGCATGAACATGCGCCGGTGCCGCGTGCTCGGGCCAGCCGTTCCACGCCACCGCGGTCAACCCGAGCGAAACGGCCGCGAGCCCGAGCCACGTCCACGTGAGTCCCTGACGCAGCAGGATCGGCACTATCGTGCCCGATGCCGCAATGCCGAGCCCGATGCCGGTGAAGATCCCGCCGCTCGCGAAGCCGCGACGAGCCGCCGGCACGTGCGCAAGGATGGTGGGCGCGGCGAGCACCATCAGCGCGCCGCCCGAAATTCCCGACGCGAGGCGCCAGATGAAGAACCACAGGAACGACACGGGCACCGCGCAGGCCACGAAGGCGATGGTTGCAAGCAGCATCATCGCGCGCAGCACGGTGGCGGGTTTCGCCACGCGCACCATCGCACCGGCCAGCAGCGCGCCGGCCAGATAGCCGCCGAGGTTCGCCGCGCCGAGATAGGCGGCGGTCGAAGCAGGAAACCAGTGCGCGCCGATGATGGCCGGCAAAAGCGGCGTATAGGCAAACCGCGCGAGACCGATGCCGATCAGGCTCGCGCTGGCCCCGGCGAGCGTGCCCCGCCAGACGTTGTAGCCGGCCGGACCGGCCGGATTCGAGACGGCTTGCTGCATGACGACTCCCGCGGACCCGTGCTGTTAAGCACCCGATGAAGATGGGAGCAGTCTAGCTCGAGTCGCATTCCGGGAGAATCGCCGCGCTGCGTAAGTCATTCTTCCGCGCGGCGATCGAATCAGCGGCGATCGGCGTCGGTGATCTGCTTCGCCTGTTCGAAATACTCGCGCAGCAGCGGCGCGGCGAAATCGACGAAACTGCGCACCTTGGGCACGGCAAGGCGGCCGTGCGGCGTCACCAGATTCACGGGCAGCGGCGTGTGCTCGCTGTCGCGCAGCACGATTTTCAGCGCGCCGGCCTTGACGTGATCTGCCACGTGATAGGAAAAGAGCCGTGTGAGCCCGCGCCCCTCCACGGCCGAAGCCCGCGCCGCGCGAATCGTGTTGACGATGACGCGCGGCGTGAACCGCACGACCTGCGGCAGCGCCGTTTGACGGGTCGCCGGAAAGCTCCATGAATCGAGCCCGAAATGCGTCATCGAGATGATCGGATGGCTGGCGAGATCGGCGGGCGCGACGATGGCCGGATGCGTGGCGAGATAGTCGGGCGACGCGACCACCACCCGCCTCACCTCGCCCACCGGAATGGCGACGAGCGTCGAGTCCTGCAGATGCGCGATGCGCAACGCCACGTCGATGCCTTCGTCGATCAGGCTCACGGGCCGGTCGAGCAGATGCAGGCGGATCGACGCCTGCGGATGGCGATCGAGAAACGAATCGACGATCGGGCGCAGCACCTCCTCGCCCACTGCGATCGCCGCCGTCACGCCGAGCAGGCCGCGCGGCGCGGAGCGCTCGTCGGCGGCGAGCAGGTCCGCCTCCTCGAGGTCCGCGAGAATGCGCCGGCACGCGAGCGCATAGCGCTCGCCCGCCTCGCTCAACCGGATCGTGCGCGTGGTGCGGTGTAGCAGCGGCGTGCCCGTGTGGGTCTCCAGAAACGCGATGGCCCGGCTCACCGCCGCCGGCGAGCGGCCGAGCCGGCGGCCTGCGCCTGCGAGACTTCCCTCGTCGAGCGTGGCGACGAAGACCTTCATGGCGTCGATACGGTCCATGGCGTGTTGGGTGGTGAACTTGCGCTTAGGCGTGGCACTTGATGGTGCCGCCGTCGTGTGGGTCGGTTAATCCCGCGACGATCTTAGCGGAAGACGACCAACGTCAGAGAGCCGCCCACAGGCTTGCGGCAAAAGAACGATGGCGGGTCGCATTGAACCCCGCGTCGCGTCGACGACGACGCACTCGAAACGCATCACTATGCAGACCCGGAAGCAAAAGAGGAATGCTGGTTCAAGGCCGACCAGTTCCTTCAGAAAGCCTTCAGTTCCAGGTACGCGCTCTCGACAGTAGCGCACGCGCGCGCCGGAGGTAGCGAGCGCCATGACCTTACCATGTCATCGAATGCTCGCACTCAGCGCGATTGCCAACCTGTCGCAGCCCTGCTTTTTTCTGGCGCCTTACCGTTCTTATTCCTTTCGCTCGACCCGATGACAAGGCTCAAATATTCCCCTGCAACCGCGACGACGACCCCAATCGCGGCCGGCGACGACCACACCCAGTACGACGCTTTCTCGATCCTGTTGGATCACGGCCATTCTGGTGGTGACGCAAATTGTACTGGCCCACACCTGGGGGTTTGCGTCGAAGCCCCGGCGTCACCTGATGATCGTCGGCCACATGTCGTTCGGGGTCATGCTGTCGGCCGTCTTGATCGTGCGCATCCGATAGCGGCTGATACCCGGACATCATAGTCCCGTGTCCGCCGTGGGATGGATCGAGTCGGGCGCCAAAGGCATCCATTATCTTCTGTACGCACTGCTGTGGCCGAAGCGGTGTTGGGTTTCGTGCTGTGCTGGTCCGGCAACGAATCGATGAGCTTTTTCTGGCTGCTGATTCCCGCTCCGTTCGCGCCGACCAGCAAGGCCACGCCTCATTCTATCGGCGAGGCGCACGATCTCGTCGGCTGGGCCATCACCGTCATCGCTGCGGTGCATGCCGCCGCCGCGCTGCTTCATCATTACGTGCTGCGCGATGAGGTATTCAAGCGCGTGCTGCCCGGCAAGCCGGGCGGCACGTAGTTCACTGCCGGCAGACCGCGCGCTCAGTCGATCGACAGACAATCGACGCGCGCGTCGATCTGAACGTCGATGTCCTTTTTTCAAAGCGCCCGCTTCGTCGATCACTCCGAGAAGCGGAAAAAGCCGCTGTGCAGCACCACGCGTTTGGCGCCGACATCTTGTCTGTTCATCTGGCCGATTCCTTCTCCGCTTATCTACTGCTGGGTCGCCCCAATTTGTCATCCCCACAATAGATCTCCAGAACTCAAAGCACTCTCGCGGGCGTCCGAATGGCCGCGTCACTTGTCGCCGCAGTTCTCGCCATGGAGTCCAAATCGTCTTTATTTCGGCCGATCACGTCTCGAGGGACTTGCCGCTTCTTAGCGCCTGAATTCTCTGGCGGCAGTAGCTTGGCGATCGGGCGTGCGTCAGCCCAGTTCTGAACCTCATGTGCGAGCCATCCCACCCTTCGGCCGGAAAGCAATCGTGGTTCGGGGAACGTTTTCTCGCGTACCAGTTGCTGTACGGTCGTCGGTGACAGAGAGAGTGCCTCTGCCACTTCTTTTAGAGAGAGACAGATCTTCATTGCGACTTTACCTTCGTCTGTTACCGTTGGTTCCGGACTGCACTGAGGCGTCGTCAACATGAACGAACGGAGGATTGATCTGCGAGCGATTCATCGTTACGGTTGAGCACGTACATCGGAATTTAATTGGCGGCACTAATTGTGGCAAACGCCCTCAGAGAAAGAAAATTCTGTTTGCCAGCGCAGCCACCAAGCGATGCGCTTCCGGAAAGTTCCGCAGAGAGCCGCTTGCTAGACGACGCTGAGCCGGAAACTTCTCAATGCCTGCTGCTTAGCGTTGATCCTTCTCATTTGAAGTTCGATGGAGATTGGATCCGGCCGGTGTAACGGGAAGTGGAATGCTTCACGCGATGCCCCGTTGATATCTGATCTCGCCCCACTGCCGAACACCCGCGCAATGGTTACATGCGTGCTACTTCTTTGGGGGATATGCCGCCGCAATCGCTTCCAGGCGATGTGACAGTTGCCCCAGCCATTCGCGACGCTCGCTGTCGTAGGTATGGCGGTTATAGACGCCGATGATGCCAGGCTGAACATGCCCGAGCACTGCCTCGGCAATTTCGTTTGGGCATCCAAGGGTCGCAAGCAGCGTCCGGGTTGTGCGTCG
This sequence comes from Paraburkholderia sp. BR14374, assembly GCF_040948685.1. Taxonomy (NCBI): domain Bacteria; kingdom Pseudomonadati; phylum Pseudomonadota; class Betaproteobacteria; order Burkholderiales; family Burkholderiaceae; genus Paraburkholderia; species Paraburkholderia sp. BR14374. Next base: position 10,210 of record NZ_JBFPKF010000016.1, read on the forward strand.
AAGATCATGAGCTGACCAATGCGTGACGGGTAAACGAGGCCGATCATGGTTCGGAGCAATCTTGCAGTACGGCTGATGGTAGTAGACGCCGTGCTGGACCACGGTCTGATCCATCGCCACCCCACGCGAGGAAGGAAATAGGACCGTTCCCTTGGCCTGATCGAGGCGTCGCCGCACGATTACTTCGGCGCGGCCTATGAGCGGCACGCGCAGATCCGTTGCTTTCTCGTTATGTAGCACTTTGGTCTTTTGCTTGGGGATCGTCCACCAAAGACCGTCGCCTTCGTCTGCGATCTCCGTGCTCTCCATACTGACGATCTCGCCTCCCCGCGTGCCTGTCCAGAGGTAGAGCGTCAACGCATCAGCGACAGTCAGACTGAAATTCGGCAACCACCGAATCAATGTGCCAAGCTCGTCTACCGATAGCACCCTTTTCTGTGTCCCGGTGTATTTGCCTTCAATCTTGCGCCCTTTGCTCTTCAGTTGCCCTCGTAGAACTTCCTTCCACCAATTCGCGGTGTTTTCAGGAAGACGACCGGCATCTAGCGCGTAACGCCAGGCATTACCGAGCTCCATGCGAAGGCGTGCAGCGAGAACAGGCGTCGAACGATATGACTCCAGGAAATCGAAAGCCTGGGCGCGCGTGACAGCAATTGCACGCGTATCCGCAACCGGCCCTAACATCGCCCTGAATATACGTGCGACCTCGGTCGCGCCCTTTGCCTTTCGATTGAGCTCTACATATCCCTGCAGATAGTCGCGGCACAACTGTCTAACGGTGTAATCACCTGGCGATGGGCGATTGGCCTCATTTTCCTGCTTTCGACGCAGCGCGGAGAGTTCCGCACCGGAGTTCCTCTCGATACGGCTCTTCTCCCACGCAGCGATAGCTGCGGCAAACGACATTGCCGGCCATTCACCAAGCTTCACTTGCCGCATGCGGCTGTCGATTGGCGACTTGTAGCGGTACGTCCACGATTTGCGGCTCGCCGAAGCTTGGAGTCTTAGTCCTGGAAACCCCTCAAAGGTCATGTGCTCGCCACTGGGCAGCTTAACTGCGACACGTGCATCAAAGCGCATACTTCCCTCGGCGTAGGTTTTTCTGAGAGAAGCATACTCGGCGTAAGTTTGCAGCACAATGCAGCAAAAACCTACGCCAAGGTAGCGAGTTTAGTCGCACACAGAAAAGCGTTGATGTGCCAATTGAGCGAGCTATTCCGATATTTTTTCTTTTTTATTCAGATACTTGAAGCATCCATTGGCTCGCTATGGACGAACCCGGACAGGTCTCGACTTGCTACTATTCGTTCTCGTCGAAGTAATGCCCGAACTTCAGCTGCTTCGTACGGATATAGCGCTCGTTTTCCTCGCGCATCGGAATCGCGAGCGCGACACGCTCGCACACCGGAATACCGTGCTTCGACAGCGTGTCGAACTTCTCGGGATTGTTGCTCATCAGCCGCACCGACGTGACCTTCAGCGTGCGCAGGATGCCCGCGGCCGAATCGTATTCGCGTGAATCGTCGGGCAAGCCGAGATCGAGGTTGGCTTCGACGGTATCGCGCCCCTGCTCCTGCAACGCATACGCGCGGATCTTGTTCGACAGGCCGATGCCGCGTCCTTCGTGGCCGCGCAGATACAGCAGCACGCCGCAACCCTCAGCCGCGATATAGCGCAGCGCGAGGTCTAGCTGCTCGCCGCAGTCACAGCGATAGGAGCCGAGCACGTCGCCCGTCAGACATTCCGAATGCAGGCGCGTCAGCACGGACGACTGGTTGGCGACATCGCCCATTACGAGCGCGAGATGTTCGGCGCCGCTTTCGAGCACGCGAAACACATAGGAAGTGAACGTGCCATAGCGCGTGGGTAGCGTGGCGGTGGCGTCGAGAACGACGCATTCGCCGGTGACGGCGCCGTCCGCTGCGGGCGATGAATCCTGAGACGTGAGCATGGCGTTAAGCAATGGTGCAGGCATGAACCCGGCGAGCCGGGGATAAGGTGTGGACTGCGAGTTTACCGCTAATCCGCATGCCGCACCCGGATGCCCCTTCACGAGCACGGAACGCAGCCCCCCGCGACAACGGCTGGCGCCCCACGACGGGACCGGCAAGTCCGTGCGAATCTGGCCGATCCAACGCGCATCGTCCGGCGTGCCAGAGGTATTCCCGGTGTACCGCGGGCGAACCTCGCGCCTATACTGGAATCGCCTGTCCCTCACGACAGCGCGCCACTTCGGCGTGCTGCATTGCGAAACGGAGCCGCTCCATGTCAAGCGTTGCACAGCTTCTCAAAACGAAACCGAACCCCTCCAACGTCTACACGATTGGCGCCGACGACTCCGTCTATGAGGCGATCCGGTTGATGGCCGAGAAGGGTATCGGCGCGCTGGTGGTGACCGACGGCGACAGCATCGCCGGCATCATCACGGAGCGCGACTATGCTCGCAAGGTGGTGCTGATGGACCGGTCGTCGAAGGCGACGCCGGTACGCGACATCATGACGAAGGCGGTGCGCTTCGTTCGCCCCGACCAGACGACCGAAGAGTGCATGGCGCTGATGACCGAGCGGCGCATGCGTCACCTGCCTGTCATCGAGAACGACCGGCTGATCGGCATGGTGTCGATTGGGGACCTCGTGAAGGACATTATCGCGGAACAGCAGTTCACCATCCAGCAACTCGAGTTCTATATTCACGGCGAACGACTCCACGGCGAATGACGCTGAAGCACGAGCTTCGCCGAGCGATCGCCTGGCCGTTCATCCGCTCGGGACCGGCCGCAAAAAAAGCCCAAGCCTCGAAGAGCTTGGGCCAAGCTACCTTGCGGCAGCGGAGGTTCCTTCAGAAAGAGGAACGCAACGCGCGCACGGGCGGCACGCTCGCGGCTCATGGGTGCGGCGCGCTCGATTGAAAACAGTACCTGGTACGAAACGCTGTGCGCCCGCGAAAGCGGCGCACAGCGTGGTGCTGCGTGCGTGGTTACTGGTTGGCGAAATTAGTTGCCGAAATACACGCTCTTCGGGCCGCTCGTCGGCTGCGGCTGCGTCACGCGGCCCGCTTGCGTCGCTCCGCTCATCGGCGCGCCGTAGCCGCTGGTATCAGCGGTCGGCTGGGTTTGCGCGACGGCCGGATTTTGCGCTTGCACGCGCTGTTCGGCGGCCTGGATGTCGGCCGGATATTCCGTGTCGTTCGAGGTCGACGGGTTATAGCCCGCGCGCTCCAGTTGGATCAGTTCGTTGCGAACCTGGGCGCGGGTGACCGGCTGCTGGCTCGATTGCGCGAACGATACGATCGGCGCGGCAGCAACGGCTGCAATGGCAACTGCCTTGATCAGCGATTTCATGATGACTTCCCTCCAATGTGGTTTTATCTGCATCGCCGACACCGTGGTGTGCAGCGAACAAGTTCAGTCTAGTCACCGCATGAACAAGGGAAAACCCTTAATTGTGAGATATAAAATTGTGCTGATCGCAACAATGTCGGGGAATATCGTGGAATCGATTCGCCTCGCATGATGTACCGGGCAACAATTGTCTGGAACATTCCGGGCGCGGCCGAAATGTCATGCGACCGAATGCGGAATCGTCAGTAGTTTGCGCGGGCCGCTGACGAACGCGCTGCCCGGCTCGAAAAACCGCAGCGGCCGGTGCATCTCGCGCGAAAGGCCAATGCGCGTCGTCACGCCGACCGGTGCGTCGCCGGTTTCGATCACGCCGATCCATAGCCCGCGCCCCGTACACAGATCGTGGCCGTCGAACGCCTGGCCGATGCCGAATGCCACTGTCAGCCGGCCGGGTCCGCGGGCGAGATCGCGCAGCGGCACGCCGGGACGGCGCGCTTCCATCAGCGCAAGTCCTTCGAGCGGTTCGATCGCCCGCAGCAGGATGCCGGCGCCGACCTCCTCCGCTTCGGACGACATATTCAGCATGTACGACACGCCGTAGGTCAGCCGCACGTAAGCATGACCGCGCGCGAGAAACATAGAGCCGTTGTACGGACGACGTCCGATAAACGCGTGGCTCGTCGAATCGCCGAGCGGATACGCCTCGGTCTCGCCGATGCGGCCGCTCAGGCGTCCCTCGGGCAGATCGCGCACGAGATATTTGCCGACCATGAAGCGTGCGAGTTCGACGGTGTCGACCGGCAGATCGTCGCGGCGTAATGGTCGGATCGGAAGAGCTTCGTTTCGCATGGGCTGGATGTCCTTAAGTCGATGCTGAAATCCCACGTCATAGACCGATTGCAATCGGCAAATTCGTTGTACCGACGCCTCATTTTCTGCGCCGGCAAGTCAACATGGCACCAATTGCTGTATCGTGTGCTTCCGGCCGGTCACACGGCCGTTTGCATGTTTTCGGCGCGCACTTCGCGGCTCGCGGAAACATCCGTGTCGGCTGAAAGTGTTCGCATGGCTGCTGTACCTGTTTCATTCGTATTGAATCCCGCTGTACCCGCTGGTGTAAAAAAAATCGACCCCATCCGGGGGATCGACGTTCTACGACAACAGGAGATGGTTAATGAAAGCATTCTCGGCAATCAAGGTGATCGGCGGCGCGCTGGTCGTTCTCGCTTCCCTCAACGCGTACGCGCAAAGCAGCGATGCGGCCGCGACCGAAGCGCCGGCCGCAGCGGCACCGACCACCAAGGAAGCTAAACAGGCTAATCGCGCTCTGCAGAAGAAGGTCCGCGCGAAGCTCGCACGTACGAAGGGCCTGACCGTCGGCAACATCACCGTGCGCGCACGCAACGGCGCCGTCACGCTGGAAGGTTCGGTGCCGGAGCAGGCTCAGATCGAAATCGCGACGAACGCCGCTCAAGGCGTGGAAGGCGTGACGTCGGTGAAGAGCGCACTGTCGATCCGCGCAATTGGCCAGTAAGCCGGTCAACCAGCCGAAGAAGTTGCGGTAAAAGCAGCAAACTGGCGTCGATGGCGGAAAGCTCCGTCGCGACGCCAATTTCCCCTCCATACATCGCTCGACACGATTGCCCCCGGTGCAGCCCTCGCACCGCCCGACGCGACGATTTCCCCGCGCCTTCGAAACCGCGATATGTTGAACGGACGATTCCGTGCAGCGCGGGTTTATTGTGACAACTTTTCCCTTATAATTTAATGGCTTAAGGTCGATCCTTAAGATAGAACTTAAAGTTCATACACGCACCGAAAGGAAGGCCGCATGACTTCGCCGGCGACCGTCTTGCCCCGTTGGACCCTCGTCGCGCCAGTCATTAGCTGGATCGTGCTCGGTGCCGCCTATGCGATGCCGGGCAATGCGCTGCTGCTCGCGCTGGTCGGCGTGTCGCTGTGCGCGGCCGTGTTTGCCGCCGTCCATCATGCCGAAGTGGTCGCGCATCGCGTCGGCGAGCCGTTTGGCACGCTGGTGCTCGCGATCGCCGTCACCGTGATCGAAGTGGCGCTGATCGTCTCGGTGATGCTGACGTCCGGCCCCGAGAAAGCCGGCCTCGCGCGCGATACGGTATTCGCGGCCGTGATGATCGTCTGCAACGGGCTCGTCGGGCTATGTTTGCTGGCGGGCGGCATCCGCCATCTGGAACAGGACTTCCAGAGCCGCGGCGCGGCGGCCGCGCTGGCGGTGCTCGCATCGCTGTCGGTGCTGACGCTCGTGATGCCGAACTTCACGACCACCAGCCCCGGGCCGGTCCTGTCGCCGCCGCAGCTCGCGTTTGCCGGTGTGTCGTCGCTGGTGCTGTACTGCGTGTTCGTGTTCGTGCAGACGGTGCGCCATCGCGACTACTTCCTCGCGGGCGTGCCCGACGAAGACGTCCATGCCGAGCCGCCGGGCGCGCGCCTCGCAGCCATCAGCGGCGTGCTCCTGCTGGTGAGTCTCGTCGCGGTCGTGCTGCTCGCGAAAGTGCTGTCGCCGGTGGTCGAATCCGCGGTGCTCGGCGCGGGCGCGCCGCCGGCGGTGGTCGGCACCGTGATTGCGTCGCTGGTGCTATTGCCGGAAGGACTCGCGGCGCTGCGCGCAGCGCGCGCCGATCGTCTGCAGACCAGCCTGAACCTCGCGCTCGGCTCGGCGCTGGCGAGTATCGGCCTGACCATTCCCACCGTCGCCGGGGTGTTCCTGTATATCGGTCAGCCCATCGTGCTCGGCATCAACGGCAAGGACATGGTGCTGCTCGCGCTGACGCTGGTGGTCGCCACGCTGACGCTCAGCACCGGACGCACGACGATTCTGCAAGGCGCCGTGCATCTATCGCTGTTCGCGGCTTATCTGTTTTTGTCGTTCGCGCCTTGATCTGATGTCCTATCCGACGCTGGGGCGGACGGTGACTCACTCTTCCCAGTGCTCGACCATCCAGTCGCGGAACAGATTCAGCTTCTGCTGTTGCGCGACCGAGTCCGGATACACGAAGTAATAGCGCCAGCCGGTCTTCAGCACGGTTTCGAACGGCCGGATCAGGCGCCGCGCCGCGACGTCCTCGTCGATCAGCGCGAGGTCGCTGATCGCGACGCCAAAGCCCTGCGCGGCGGCATTGGTCGCCATGTCGAGCGTATCGAAGCTCGGGCCGAGCTCCGCGTCGATCGTGGCAGCGCCCGTCGCATCGGTCTCCGCGACTTTCGCGAGCCACATCTTCCAGTCGCGGTGATCGCGCGTCGGATGCAGCAGCGTGTGCCGCGCGAGATCGGCCACCTGCGCGAGCGGCTTGTCCTTCAGCAGCTCGGGCGTGCAGACCGGCGTCAGACGCTCCTCGAACAGCGACACCGCCTGCACGTCCGCACCGGGCGACGAACCGTAGATGATCGCCGCGTCGAACGGCTCGCTCTGGAAATCGACGTCGTGCTGCCAGGTGGTCGTGATCTGCACGTGCAGATCGGGATATTCGGACTGGAAGCGCATGATCTTCGGCAGCATCCAGCGCATCACGCAGGTCGGCACCTTCAGCGCGAGATCGGTGCGCTGTCGCGTCAGGCGCAGCGACATTTCCTCGATCCGCGCGAAGCTCTCCTTGACCGTCGGCAGCAGCATTTCGCCCTCGGCGGTCAGCGTCAGCCCCTTGGCGTGACGCTTGAACAGCGGAAACTTGTAGTACTCCTCGAGCGCGATGATCTGCCGGCTGACCGCGCCTTGCGTCAGGCACAGATGGTCGGCGGCACGCGTGAAGCTGCGATGCCGCGCGACAGTTTCGAAAATCTGCAGCGCGTTGAGCGGCGGTAGGCGTCGCATCGGATGTCATCCTGGATCAGAAAAAATCATTGCGTGGCTGCGGCAGCGCCCGTCGCCGCCCTGCCCGTTATGCCCAAAGCATACGCGATCGGCCGCGCGCGCACGAGCCGGCGCGCGGGCGAACCTGCATGCGTCCGGCTCATGGCGCGCGAAAAATGCGCGTTCCGGCCGATGTCGCACAGCCGTGGTGCGAAAGACCTGCGGCACCCGCACCAGAACCGAGCTTTCCTCATACCCCGATGCACCTTGTACTCGCCGGTCAGAGATGGACGTTAACCCGCATGCACCGTCGCCCGTAGTCTCCTGTCGCGTCCCTGAACCGCGCGCCGCCGCGCCCGCGCACCGGGAGCCATGAGCGCAGGTCATGACACCCATGCGCATATTTCGATTGTTGCGTGATTTTGGCAAACCTACAGTGCCTCCACGCACGGTTCATCCGGCAGCGGTCATAGCGATTCATAGGCAACGGGCGTTCATCACAGGAGACCGTCATGCAGCAGATCAAACGCGGTAGAAGGCAGGCCATCAAGACGATCGGTACGGCGCTCGCGGCATCCGCTCTGCCGATGCCGTTCCTCAATCTGCGCGCGCAGGAGCACAACTTCAGCGGCAAGACGCTGCGCATCCTGACATGGTCCGACGACACCGGCACGGCCGCGCTGCGCAACATCGCCGCGACCTTCACCGCGAAGACCGGCGCGAAGGTGATCGCCGATCGCGCCGACGGCACCTCCGGCATGGTCGCGAAAGTCAAGGCGGCGGGTGAGCGCCCGACCTACGACGTGATCACGCTCGCCGGCGTCGGCGCGGCCGGCCTCGCCGACGCGGGCCTGCTGATGAAGCCCGAGCTCGACCGCCTGCCGAACCTGAAAGACGTCGCGCCGCAATACCGCACCGGCGCGAACGGCTTCGGCGTCGGCTATCTGCTGTGGTCCGACGGCCTCATCTACAACACCGCGACGCTCAAGACGCCGCCTTCGTCTTACGAGGCACTGTGGGACCCGAAATACGGCGGTCGCGTCTTCCTGCCGCCGCCCGAGTGGGCCGAAGCGGTCGACCTCGCGATCATCGCCGCGAAGATGAACGGCGGCTCGCAGCAGAACATCGAGCCCGGCTTCAGGAAGCTCGCGCAACTGAAAGACCATGTGATGACGCTCGGCGAGAACCCGAACCAGGTGGCCGACCTCTTCCGCACCGGCTCGCTCGACATCGGCGGCATCTACTCGCCGGCGTTTTTTCCGGACCAGATCCGCAAGCCCGAGTACAAGATGGGCGTCACCTACGGCATGAAGGAAGGCTTCGCGACGCAGCTGATGTTCACGGTAATCCCGAAAGCGCATCCGGGCGACAGCGACCTGATCCACGCGTTCATCAATCATTCGCTCGACGCCGGCGTGCAAGGCCGCATGGCCGCCGACGTGCTGAACGGCCCGGTCAATTCGAAAGCGATGATTCCGGCCGAGAGCCGCGCGTTCGTGCCGAGCCCGCAGCAGATCGCCGAGAAAGCCGTGCTGCATGACGACAAGGCGCTCGCCGTCGTGCAGCCGGCGTGGATCAAGCGCTACACCGAAATCTTCTCGGCGTAACCACGATGCTCGCGCGCTTCCCGCGGCGTGCCGCGATGATGCCGGACGAAGCGGCGCCGGGTCCGACGCCCGGCGGCGCTGCCTGCGCTTCCGTAGTCGTCGAGACTGCCTTGACCGCCCCCGCTGGCGGCGCAACGACGCTCGCGAAAGCCCGGCCGTGGCTGCTGCTCGCGCCGATCCTGGTGTTTCTGGCGATCCTCGGCGCGGCCGCGCTGGTCGTGCTGCGCATGAGCTTCGGCACGTCCGGCAACGAATGGCGCAGCTTCACGCTGCAGAACTACGCGGACCTGCTCGACGGCTACTTCCTGAAGTCGTTGTGGCTGACGCTGCGGCTCGCGTTCCAGAGCATGCTGTGCGCGGTCGTGCTCGCGATTCCGGTTGCGCTCGCGATGGCGCGCACGACCTCGCGGCTCGCGCGCCGGCTGCTGCTCGCGGGTGTGCTGCTGCCGCTGCTGGTCAATCTGCTGCTGCAAGGCTATGGCTGGCTGGTGATCCTCGGCCCGGCGGGCCTGCTCAATCACGCGCTGCTCGCGAGCGGGCTCGTCGAGCGTCCGGTCATGTGGCTGTATCGCGAGCATGGCGTACTGCTGGGGCTGATCCAGACTGCGTTTCCGCTCGCCGTTCTGCCGCTGTCCAGCGCGATGCGTGCGGTGTCAATCTCGTACGAGGAAGCCGCCGCGACGCTCGGCGCAACGCGTTGGCAAACGCTGCGCCACGTGCTGTTGCCGCTCGCGATGCCGGGCCTCGTGTCGAGTGCGCTGCTGGTGTTCGCGTATAACGCGAGCGCGTTCGCGGTGCCGCTGCTGCTCGGCGGCCGGCGCGTGCCGATGCTCGCCGTGCTCGTGCACGATCAGGTCGCGCCGCTGTTGAACTGGCCGGCGGCCTCCGCTTCGGGCGTCGTGCTGATGGTCGCGACGCTCGCCGTGATGGCGCTCTCGCAACGGCTCGTGCGCCGCACCCAACGTCTGACCGGGGAGCCTCACTCATGAGCACGCCGCTGCCAGCTTCGCGCCTGCCGCGCACCGAACCTCGTTCGCCGCGCTTCCCGCGCCTGCCCGATACGATGCCCGGCCAGCTCCGCCACGCAACCGCGCTCGTGGCCGGCGTCGTGCTGTTTCTCGCCGCGCTGCCGATCCTGACGATGATCGCGATGTCGTTCAGCGCGGCCGACACGCTCGAATTCCCGCCGCACGCGTACAGCCTGCACTGGTATCGCGCGGCGTGGCACAGCTTCGTGTCGCCGGACGCGACCGATACGCTGTCGATGGGTGCTGCGCTGACCACGAGCCTCATCGTCGCGCTATCGACGATGCTGATCGCGACGCTGGTCTCCGTGCCCGCCGCGTATGCACTGTCGCGCTACCGTTTTCGCGGCAAGCCGGCGGTCGAGCAGCTGGTCGCGCTGCCGCTCGTCTATCCGCTCGTGATGCTCGGCCTGTCGCTGCTGCTGGTGTTCAACGTGCTGCCGGTCGAGCTGGGCGTCGGCCGGCTGATCATCGCGCATGTGATCCTGGCGCTGCCGTTCACGGTGAAGAACTGCGCGGCGTCGGTCGCATCGATCGGCCCCGAGTTCGAGGAAGCCGCGCTCGTGATGGGCGCGAACCCCAGCCGCGCGCTGGTCGACGTGGTGCTGCCGCTGATGCGCCCCGGCATTCTCGCCGGCATGCTGTTCGCGTTCATCGTGTCGTTCAACGAGTTCACGGTTACGTTCTTCCTGTATAGCATCGACACGATGACGCTACCCGTGTGGCTCTATAGCCGCACGGTGTCGTCGCTCGATCCGACCGTGTTCTGTTTCGCGGTGGTCATCGTCGCGATCGACTTCGCGCTGATCTGGCTGCTGGAAAAGCTGATCGGCGACGAAGGCGTCGCGCTGTGAACCCGCCACCTTGCTGGAGCCTGCGATGACCCATCTGACCTTGCAAGCCGTCACGCGGCGCTTCGGCGCCGTGCATGCCGTCGACGACGTCGACCTGAGCGTGCCCGACGGCAAGCTCGTCTGCTTCCTCGGTCCGTCCGGCTGCGGCAAGACCACGCTGCTGCGGATGATCGCCGGGCTCGAAACGCCGAGCTCGGGCAGCATTCAATTCGCCGGCCGCGACATCACGCGGCTGCCGGCCAACCGGCGCGACTTCGGCATGGTGTTCCAGTCGCTCGCGCTGTTTCCGCACATGACGGTCGCGCAGAACGTCGCGTATCCGCTGAAGCTGCGCAAGGTCGCAACAGAGAAGCAAACGCGCCGCGTCGCCGATCTGCTCGAACTGATCCGGCTGCCGCACATGGCGAACCGGCCGGTCACGCAGTTGTCTGGCGGACAGCGTCAGCGCGTCGCGATCGCGCGCGCGATTGCTTCGGAGCCTCAACTGCTGCTGCTCGACGAACCGCTGTCCGCGCTCGACGCCAAGCTGCGCGAAGCGATGCAGGTCGAAATCCGCTTGCTGCAGCAACGCCTCGGCATCACGACGATCATGGTCACGCACGACCAGCGCGAAGCGATGACGATGGCCGACGAGATCGTCGTGATGGAGAAAGGCCGCATCGCGCAGGTCGGCAAGCCCCTCGACATCTACCGCGATCCCGTCAGCGAGTTCGTCGCCCACTTCATCGGGCTCGGCAATATCCTGCCGGTGCAGTACGACGGCGCGGGCATCGTGAGCCTGCCGGGCGGACGGCGCATCGCGGTGACGCCGAGCCCGAGCGCGCCGCTCGCCGATGCGCGGCAGCCGGTTGCGAGCGGCGACGCGATCCGCCTGTTGATTCGCCCCGAGGACATCTGCGTGAAGGCGGCCACGGAGACACCGGACGCGAACCGGCTGCCCGGCACCGTCACATTCATTCGCGACGTCGGCGCCTCGCTCGAAGCGACGATCGATTGCGCGGGCTTCACGCTGACCGCCGCGACCACGCCGCGCGAAACGCCCGGACTCGCGCTCGGCATGCCGGTGCTCGCGGAGCTGCCGCCGCACGCCTGTAAGCTGATCGCAGCGCGCACCGCCTGATACCCGAACCCATCCCACACGCTTCGCTTCGATAAAACCGCATGACGACAGAGGACCAGATGATGAACCAGCGCCCCGCTCTCCAATCGACCCGCCGCGTGTTCGCGACCCTCGCCGCGACGCTCGCAATCACCGCGCTCGGCGCGCTGCCATCGGCCGCGCATGCCGACGCGCTCGACGACATTGCGAAGTCCGGCACCGTGCGCATCGGCGTGTTCGAAGACTATCCGCCGTTCGGCTCGATCGGTGCGGACATGAAGCCGGTCGGCTACGACATCGACGTCGCCAATCTGATCGGCAAGGCGCTCAACGCGAAGGTCGAACTGGTACCGGTGACCGGCGACAACCGCATGGCCTTCCTCGCCGATCGCAAGGCCGACATGCTGCTGTCGGTCGGCCAGACGCCGGAGCGCGAAAAAGTAATCGATTTTTCGCAACCGTACGCGCCGTACTACCTCGCGGTGTTCGGCCCGAAGTCGCTGCCGGTGAAGAACGCCGCCGATCTCGGCGGCAAGTCGATCTCGGTCGCGCGCGGCACGCTCGAAGACCTGAGCGTCACGAAGATCGCGCCGCCGTCGGCGAACATCAAACGTTTCGACGATCCGAACGGCGCTATTTCGGCGTTTCTTTCTGGTCAGGTACAGTTGATGGTGGTCGGCAACGACGTCGGCGCGACGATTCTCGCGCGGCATCCGGCAAACGATCCGGAGCAGAAGTTCGCGCTGTTCAGCTCGCCCGATCACGTCGGTCTGAACAAGAACGAGCCGCGCCTGAAGGCGAAGGTCGACGAAACGATTGCCAAGGCCCGCAAGGACGGCACGATGAACGCGATCTCGCAAAAGTGGCTGCGCGCGCCGCTGCCAGCCGATCTCTGAAACCCGTGGCGCGGTGCTGTGAAGTCCGCGCCGCAAACTGATCCTACGATGGGCACGAGGCCATGACTTACGCATTCGATTTCAGCGGCTTCGGCCTCTATGCAGGAATGCTCGCGCGCGGCGCCGCCGTGACGCTCGGTCTCACGGCCGTGTCGACCCTGGCGGGCGGGCTCGTCGGGATTGCCGGCGCGAGCATCGCGGCGGCCGGGCCGAAGTGGGCGCGCTGGCTGGTCGCGAGCTACGTCGAGCTGATCCGCAACACGCCGTTTCTCGTGCAGCTGTTCTTCGTGTTCTTCGGCCTGCCGAGCCTTGGCATTCATATCGACGAGATCCAGGCCGCGATTCTGGCGATGAGCGTCAATCTCGGCGCGTACGCGACCGAGATCGTGCGCGCCGGCATCGATTCGATTTCGCGCGGCCAGGTGCAGGCCGCCGAGGCGCTCGGCCTGCATGGACGCCAGGTGTTCCGCTACGTCGTGCTGCCGCAGGCGCTCGCCAACGTGTTTCCCGCGCTGCTCGGCCAGGTGCTGATCGTGATGCTCGGCTCGGCCGTCGTGTCGCAGATCTCGGTGCCCGACCTGACCTATGCGGCGAACTTCATCCAGTCGCGCAACTTCCGTTCGTTCGAGAGCTACGTGATCATCACGGCGACCTATCTGCTGATGTCGATCGTGTTGCGGCAGTTGTTGAACCGCTTCGGCCGCGGGCTGTTCGCGGGCCGCGCCGCGCGTGGAGCCAACAACAGCAGCAGCGGCAACGACGGCTTGCCGCGCAACTGGCGCGGCCGCCTGATGTGGCGCGGCGCGCGTACCCTGCCGACGGAGCGCTGATTATGGTCGAATTCACGCTGTGGGATATCGCCCGCAATCTGCTGCTCGCCGCGCGCTGGACGGTGCTGCTGTCGCTGATCGCGTTCGTCGGCGGCGGGGTCGTCGGGCTCGTGCTGCTCGCGATGCGCGTGTCACCGATCGCATGGCTGCGCCGCATCGTCGTGCTATACGTCGAGGTGTTTCAAGGCACGCCGCTCTTGATGCAGCTCTTTCTCGCGTTCTTCGGCTTGCCGCTCATCGGCATCGACGTGTCGCCGTGGGCCGCCGCGGCCGTCACGTTGACGCTCTATACGAGCGCTTATCTGGTCGACATCTGGCGCGGCTGCGTCGAAGCGGTGCCGCGCGGTCAGTGGGCGGCGGGCGCGAGCCTCGGCATGACGTTCGGCCAGCAGTTGCGCTATATCGTGTGGCCGCAGGCACTGAAGATCGCCGTCGCGCCCACCGTCGGTTTTCTCGTGCAGGTGGTGAAGAGCACCGCGCTCGCGTCGATCATCGGCTTCATCGAACTGACGAAGACCGGCACGATGATCACGAATGCCGCGTTCCGGCCGTTTCCGATTTACGGCATGGTCGCGATGATCTACTTCGCGATGTGTTTTCCGCTGACCTGGTATGCGCGCGTGCTGGAGAAGCGGCAGAAGGTCGGGCAGCATCGGTGAGGTGAGGCGGAGGGATGGCTTGCTTCGAGTCCTAACGGTTTCTTCGTGGATGTGCGGTGGGTTGGCTTCCGGACGGGCTGTAGTCGGCCACTTTCTGACGTTCACCTGTGTCATGCGGTGGTCGTTTGAACGACCGGTCCACTCCGAAATCCGCCCGATACTCAATGTGCAGTCGTCGGCCATACCCGACATTCAGGTACCGCATACCTCGGGCGGGCTACGAGTCGCTTTGCCGACATTCGCACTTCTGCGGCTGCGAACGTTAGCCCTCACTGCAAGCGACTTGCATACTTGCGACCCAAAAGATCCTGGATTCCCGTTAGCGGCCATTCAAATGAACATTTGAGGCTGCGCCGCACGCTCAAAGGCGTGTTGCCGGTCAAGTCTTTGGCTGGAGGCGCTTTTTTTAACTGCGGAGCGACCTCCATTTTGTCGGGTTTCATTCGGCCGGACCCTCGCTCGTCTTGCTGTCAGTGTCGGCAAATCATCCCAAGTTCCTTCCGGCAGTTGTGTCGGAGCACTATGCTTTTTATCAAGTGAGGTGCGAGGCTACGCTCGCGAATGGCAACGGGATAGGTGCGAGATGCCGATTTGATCCCGCGCGCCAGACGTCGTCCCTGTCGACAGGTCAGCGCGAGGCTTCTTGATACGGCGGCGCGTCGTCGCGCTGGCGCGCGATGAATTAACTGTTCAAGGAGGTAGCGTTATGAGCGAGTTCGCGATTCGGGAATTCCGAGGAAGGCTAATCGGTCCGTCAGACGAGGACTACGATGACGCGCGAGCGCTGTATAACGGCATGATCGATAAGCGGCCCAAGGTGATTGCGCGCTGCACCGATGCCGCCGATGTCATAGCGGCGGTCAACTGCGCGCGCGATAACAAATTGCTTCTCGCAATCCGCGGAGGCGGACACAACGGCCCCGGTTTGGGTAGTTGCGAGGGTGGATTGGTCATCGACCTGTCGCAGATGCGCAGCGTGCGTGTCGACCCCGCCAGCCGAACCGTGCGCGTCGATCCGGGCTGCACTGCCGCCGATGTGGATCACGCGACCCACGCATTTGGCCTCGCCGTACCGCTGGGCATTGTCGGGAGCACGGGCGTCGCAGGTCTGACTCTGGGCGGAGGAACCGGCTACCTCACGCGCAAGCACGGCCTCACGATTGATAATTTGCTGGAGGTGGATGTAGTTCTGGCCGACGGTTCTTTCGTCACCGCCAACAAGGACGAGCACGTTGACCTCTTCTGGGCGGTGCGCGGTGGCGGCGGTAACTTCGGCGTTGTCACAAGTTTTCTATTTCAGGCCCACCCGGCCAAAATGGTGTTCGCTGGGCCGATCTTCTGGGACGCCAGGGAAGCCAGGCAAGTTGTGGCGATGTACCGCGACTTCATCGCACACGCCCCGGAAGAACTTGGCCTGTTTGTCGGCCTCAAAACCGTGCCCCCGACCGATCCCTTCCCCAGCGAGCACTGGAACAAGCGCGCCTGTGCTCTCATCGGTGCTTTCAACGGGCCGATCGAAGAGGGCGAGAAGGTCATGGCCTCGCTGCTCGAGAAACTCCCCGCCCCGCTGTTCAACTGGATGGGCGAGATGCCGTGGACCGCCATCAACAGTCTGTTCGACCCTTTCTTTCCTAAAGGCTTGCAGTGGTACTGGAAGGGTGACTTTGTCAAGGCGCTGCCTGACGAGGCGATCGACGTGCACATCGCCAACGCGCTCGAGGCGCCCACCCCTTTTTGCCTGATGCACCTTTATCCCATAGACGGCGCCGTTCGGCGGGTCGGCAAGGACGCCACGCCGTGGAGCGCACGGGACGCGTCCTTTTCGATGGTAATTGCCGCGATCAGCCCAGATCCCAAGGACGCCGATGCACTCAAGACCTGGGGCCGTACCTACTGGCAGGCTGTCCACCGGTTCAATCTGGAAGGCGCCTACGTCAACTTCATGGACGCCGACGAGGCCGAGAACCGAGTCGAACTGAGCTACGGCGAGAACTATGCGCGCCTTGCCTCGATCAAGGCGAAGTACGATCCCAATAACCTGTTTCAGGTCAACCAGAACATTAAGCCGAAAGCGTGAACCTACGCGAGCAGGAAGTCGGTCGCGAACTGGACGGGCCGAATAGACCGATGAATGACCGAGCAACTGGAGGGGCGGCTCCTCAGCGGTCACGGAAGGCGAGGAGCCTGACTAGTCAAGTCACCATGCGGTGCAATGTTCACTGCGCCTACTTAACAAGCTCCGGTTTCTAATCCGAACCGACGCTTGAATGGCTGCGCTGCAGCGTGACCGGAAGTAGTCCCATGCACGTGCCTGACTGGACACGCGCCGTCACGAGGCGCGAAGACGCCTGGACAAGTTGCGCTGGCACACCGATGATAATGTTGGATGGGTACTTCAGAGATCCAGCAATGACCGACGATCTGACGACATGGTTAGCGCAGATTGGCCTCGGCGCGCACGCTGCGAACTTCACCTCGCAAGGGATCGACTGGGATGTGCTCGGCGATCTTTCTGAGGGTGACCTGAAAGAACTCGGCCTTACGCTTGGCGACCGCAAGCGGCTCGCAAAAGGACTTGCGGCGCTGAACGAAGTCCACCCACATTCGCTTGAGCGGGGGGCGGAACGCGGGGACTTACCATCGTCGCCTGGATCCGGAGCCATCGACGCCGAGAGGCGGCAAATCACAGTGATGTTCGTCGACCTCATCGATTCGACAGCGCTAGCGGAGCGATTCGATCCAGAGGATATGCGACGTCTGCTGGGGGTCTACCATCAAGCCTGTGCGTGTGCGATCGAAGCTCATGAAGGCCGTATCGCGCTTTATATCGGCGATGGCCTGCTCGTCTATTTCGGCTATCCGAATGCGCACGAAGACGATGCCGTGCGTGCTGTACTCGCGGCGCTCGCAGCCATAGCGGCGCTTCGCGAGGCAAACGATCTCATCGAATCTGAGTACGGCGTGCGCCTGCATGTGCGGATCGGGATCGAAACGGGACTTGTCGTCGCCGGCGCCATTGGCGCTGGATCTTCGCTGGATCACCAGGCAATCGTCGGAGAGGCGCCAATCATCGCTGCAAGGCTGCAGTCGCTCGCTCCGCCCGACGCGGTCGTCGTGGGTCCGGCCGCCCAACATCTGATCGAAGGGTCATTCAAGCTTGAAGACCTTGGCCGGCGCGAACTGAAAGGGGTCACTAATCCGGTCAGGGTCCAACGTGTGCTGGCGCAAGCGGACATGATCGACCGCTTCGAAATCAGAGCCGTCCATGGGGTGACGCCGCTCATTGGTCGGGCTGCGGAACTCGAGATGATCTGGCGGCGCTGGAAGCAAAGCGTCGATGGCGAAATGCGCTGCGTGCTGCTGACCGGCGAGCCAGGAATCGGAAAATCTCGTGTGGTGCGCGCGCTCTGCGACGGCATCAGTGACGACTCGCATGTGATCGTTTCGCTTCACTGTTCCTCGTACTATCGCAACAGCCCATTTTGGCCGGTACAGCGCTGGCTACAGCGAACTCTTGGCGTCGGGGCCGGCACGTCAGATGCGTCGGATACTGAACGGATAGAGGCCGGAATCGCAAGACTTGGAGTCGATGTCGACGAGGCACTCCTGGTCCTTACAAACTTGCTTGGTATTCCGACAGGCGCGCGCCATCCGGCAATTGACACATCTTCTCCCTCCTTCAAGCGCCGGACGCTGGACGTGCTGGTGGCCGTGCTCGAAACGATGACGCGCGTTCAGCCGGTGCTTTTCGTTGTCGAAGACGCGCACTGGATCGATCCGTCATCCCTCGAGTTCGTTCGGCTCGTGGTTGAACGGCTGCTGTCCGCCCGGTTAATGGTACTTATCACGGCGCGGCCCGAGTTTGAACCAGAGTGGACTTACCCTCATCTCGTACAACTCAATCTCGATCGGTTATCGCGCCGCGATTGCGTTGCGATGGTCGAGCGGCTGACGGGTGGCAAGCGGCTGCCGGATATCATGCTCGATCAGATCGTCTCCAAGACGGACGGCGTGCCGCTATTTGTCGAGGAACTGACCAAGGCCGTTCTCCAGGGCGATCTGTTGCTGGATGCCGGCGCAAGCTACGAGTTGAAAGGCACGCCGCAGACGATCGCAATTCCGGACACGCTGCAGGGCTCGCTGCTGTCGAGGCTCGACCGACTCGAGCCGGCTGTCAAGGAAACTGCGCAGGTCGCGGCCACCGTGGGACGTGAGTTCGGCAGGACGTTGCTTGGCCTGATTGCTTCGAGGTCAGAGGACGAACTGCAGGAATCGCTCGACCGCCTGATTGCAGCCGAAATCATTGTTCCTGCTTCAGGGAAACTCGGTGAAGGAGACGCCTTTTTGTTCCGGCATGCATTGATCCAGGAGATCGCATACCAATCCCTGCTTGTTGCGCGTCGCCGCCACTTCCACGCGCTAATCGGCGCTGCTCTTGAAAAACATTATCCGGACATCGTCGAGCGGCAACCCGAATTGATCGCTCAGAACTTCGCTGCGGCCGACCTGCCGGATCGCGCGATTGGCTATTGGCAGCGTGCCGGAGAACGGGCGCTTGCGGGTGCCGCCTACGATGAGGCTATCGCCCATGTGCAGCGCGGACTTGAACTGGTCAACCGATGCTCCCACAGCGAGCCGGATCGGGCCACTCACCTGCTGCCTCTGCTGCTGACAAGAGGCAGGGCCGAGTTCAGACTGGCCCAACGCGAGGCGATTGCGACCTTCCGCGAGGCCGCGCGAATTGCGCGCGAACGGAAGCTCACATCGTATCTTGTGCAGGCAGCGTTGGAGTTCGACACCGCCGAGACCTTCCTCGAAGGTTCCGGCGATGCATCGCTTTCGTTGCTGGAAGAGGCCCTCGCCCTGGTCGGCACCGAGGAATCGGTCGAGCGTTGCCGCCTGTTGAGTCGCCTCGTTCGCACCGTTCATATGACGGGTGCGCGCGAGCAAAGTAGTGAATTTGCCCAGGAGGCCGTCGCCCTCGCCAGACGCCTGAACGATCTGCCAAGCCTGTTCGATGCATTGGCGTGCGAGTTGATGCATGTCGGGGCTCTCCCCTTACCTGCGAACAGGTTTCTGGAGCGTGAAAGCGTGTTGCTGGAGTTGAGGCAGATGGCGGAAGATCTCGGCGATGCGCAAACCATCGGTCATGCATGCGCCCGATGTCTTGCCGGCTACCTGGAAATCGGCGACGTGGACGGTTTCGAGAGCGCACTGGAACGGTATCGGCAGATCGCCGCCAGCGGACAGCACTTCGTCGACAAGTGGTGCGTGACGGGGGCGCAGGCGATGCGGGCCATACTCGTCGGTGACTTCGCCGAGGCGGAGCAAAAGACGCGGGACTCGTTGCAGATGGCGCAGAACGCCGACGCGAATCTCGCTACGGGTGTCTACGGCATGCAGATGTTCGCGATACGTCGCGAACAGGGCCGGCTCGCCGAGGTAGCGCCCATATTCAAGCGGTTTGTCGACGAGCATTCCGAGGACGCTACGTGGCGGCCGGGATTCATGTTGATCTGCAGTGATCTCGGCTTCGAGGCGCAGGCCCGCGACAATCTCGTCCGGCTTGCGCAATCCGAATACAGCATCCCCGTGGACAGCAAGCGGCTCGTCACGTTGACATATCTGGCGGAGGTTGCTGCCCGCCTGCGGGACGTCGAACATGCCAAAGACATTTATGCCCTTCTTCTGCCGTTCCAGGATCAGGTCGTCACGGTTCCAGTCTTTACGCTCTGCTGCGGCTCTGCGGCACGGTTTCTTGGCATATTGGCCCATGCTTTGGGCGACTGGTCAGCCGCCGAACAGCACTTCGAATACGCGCTGCGCATGGACGAGCGCTTGCGAGCGTGGCCCTGGCTCGCGCACAGCCGGCACGACTACGCGCTCATGCTGGCGGCACGCAATGGCATTAGAGATAGGGCACGTGCGCAGGATCTGCTCTCGATGGCAGCCGCCGCAGCCAAAAAACTAAAGATGTTCGCACTCGTCGAGCGTATTGGTGGCGCGCCGGCAAGAACAGGGCTCAGAAGTTAGCACAGGCTATCGCACAGTTTGTCGGGCAATGTGCAGTCGCTACTCAAGGAGAATCATATGCCGCGGTTTATGATTGAACGTAATTTTGCAGAACAACTCGAGGTCACCGGCGAAAGTGCTGCAACCGTGAAGAGAATCAACGACGAGGAAGGCGTCGAGTGGCTCTTTTCGTTTCTCAGCGCAGACAAGAAGAAGACTTATTGCCTGTATGAGGCGCCCAGCGCCGACGCCATCCGCGCCGCAGCACGCCGGGCCAATCTGCCGGCCGATGTGATCATCGAGGTAAGCGACTTGCGGCCGGAAATGTTTAGCTAGGAGAAGGGGAGCGGCTGCATCGTCTAATGGCTGAGAGCCCCTATGCAACGGCAGGATTGTCGCGAACGTCATCGGACAGCGGCGGCAACGAGGAATAGACGCATTCGAGGCCGCCCGGCTGCGGCCCGTCCCTTAGCCATAACTCGCATATGCTCAAAGCGAGGACAGGGTAGAGCCGTTGAGGACGCAATGCGGAAAGGATGTCATCAGGCTGAAGGCGGCAATGGGTCGTTCGTGTGAGTTCGCTGTTGCGGACAGCTGCCGCGTGGCCGCTCGATGCCTCCACCGTCGGCAAGCGGCCAACTTGCTGACATACAACCCAGCCCCCTTTAATGTCGGCAATGGCCGATTATGCAAAGTTGATGATCATGGAAAGTAGCCAGGCCAGTTCGCGATAAAACCTTGGAATTCCGGGGCTCGGCGACGGACAGAGCTACGGCGCACTCAACATAATTTCAGCGCTGATTTGGGTAACGGATCCACCGCAGGGGACTGTTAGCCACGGTGCGTATTGCCTTTCCATAATCATCAACTTTGCATAATCGGTCTTAGTGAAGCTTCACATAAGGCCGACGACTTGCCGGCCGATACGCCGCGCGAATGGCCGTTCCAGTTTTCAACCGGCCATAGGCCTCGCGTTGGATCAAAAGGTAGTTGTGGGTCGTCCTGAGCCACATATACATGCCCTCGCCCACTGCTTTCCGACGCCCTGCCGTCTCCCCTGCGCAACGAAACTCATCCGGCATCGGCAATCCACTGCCACGCCGATGAGCTCCATTGGAAGTTTCGAGGTCAACTGACAGCCGTTTCGCTTTGTCTTGATAGAGTTACGCCTTCTAAAAGAACGACGGAGCAGTGTGTGAGCGTCGATGAATATTACAGACGGCTGAACCTGCCGTGCAATGCGTCACCGTCAGACATCAAGCGCGCATACCGGCGGCTAAGAGCTCAGTACCATCCGGACCGCAACAAGGGGCGGGAATCGATGGTCGAGCCGGTGTTCAAGCGCATTCAGGAAGCATTTGAAATCCTGACCGGTGAGCGCAGCTCGCCCGTGCGAAGCTCGATGGGGACGTCGGCTCAGGATCACGACAAGGAAGCTCGCTCTCGCGCGCGCCATAACGCGCCGCCGATGCGTGGCGCGAACTGCCTGATCGAACTCTTCGTGCCGCTCGAAGCCGCTATCTATGGCGGCGACATCGAAGCGAGCTATCCTGTGAAGGGTCCGTGCCAGCAATGTCAGGAAAGGGGCTCTCCGTGCATGAGCTGCCACGGCAGCGGCCTGTCGGCCGCCAGCTCGCGCTGCCTCGACTGCGACGGCACCGGGCGCCCGCCAACCAGTGAGACGTGCCCGACATGTCTCGGCATGGGTAGCAGGACCTACCGGAAATCCGAGGTGGTGAAGGTTCCGCGGGGCGCCTGGGATGGCCAGCGTCTTGTCGTCGAAGGCAGTGGCCATCCCGGGACGAATGGTGGTCCGCCGGGCGACGCCATCTTCTCGGTCGTGATCGTGTGCGATACGGCCTTCCGTCGCAACGGGCTGAATCTCGCGTGCGATATCCATGTTGATTTCGTGACGGCCACGCTCGGCGGCAACTTCGCCGCACAGATCCTCGGCCACACCCTCCAGCTGGAGATTCCACCGAATGCGAACGCGGGCACCACGATCCGCTTGCCTGGGCATGGGCTCACGAACCATAGCGGCTCGCGCGGGGACCTGACGTTACATCTGGTTCTCGCGATGCCGTCCGCTGCGTCACATCTGAGCGACAACGAGCGACAAACGCTACGTGAGATGTTTGAGGATGCGGAGCGTCGAGCAATGCGTGCCGTTCCAGCGCTCTCGCAACACAAATCATAAAGCCGTGCTCTTGAGCAAACTGGCAAGCCTGCGCTGCAGGGGTTGCCACTTTTGCGCTCCGTTCCGCCGCGCTCACCTCTCGATCACCGCCCCGCCTGCGTCGATTGCCGCAACTTCGCCACCTCCGCCGCCCCAACCGCCGGCGCGCCGTTGTTCCAGCCCGCGCGCACGAAGCTCAGCACGTCGGCGATCTGCTTATCGTCGAGCACCGCAGCGAAGCCGGGCATCGGGAACGGCGACGGCACGCCGTTGATCACGAGATCGCCGGTGCCGTTCAGCGTCACGTTGATCAGCGACGATGCGTCCTTCGCGAGCACGTTCGGATTGCCGGCGAGCGGCGCGAGCATCGGCGCGAAGCCGCGTCCGTCGACACCGTGGCAATGCATGCAAAACGCGGTATAGACGCGCGCGCCGGCATCGTTCGCGGGGCGATCGAGCGACACCTTCGTCGCCTGCGGATCGTACGTATAGGCCGCCGCGCCGTTGCCGCCAACCGGCGGCAGCGACTTCAGATACGCCGACATCGCCGCGATGTCCTGATCGCTCAGCGCTTGCGTGCTGTTGTTGATCACGCTCGTCATCGCGCCGAACGCCGACGCATGGCGATTCGCGCCGGTCTTCAGGAACGTGCGCAGATCCTCGTCGCTCCAGCGGCCGAGCCCGCTATTGTGCTCGCCGGTCAGGTTCGACGCGAACCAGCCGTCGAGCAGCGCGCCGCTCAGGAACGCGCTGCCGCTTTCGTCGAGCGCGCTTTCCTGGAAACCAACGCCGCGCGGCGTGTGACACGACCCGCAATGTCCGAGCCCTTGCACCAGATACGCGCCCCGATTCCACGCGACGTCCTTGCCCGGCTTGTCGCGATACGCGCCCTTCTGTAAAAACGCCATATTCCAGAACATCAGCGGCCAGCGCATGTTCAGCGGCCACTTGATGTCAGACTCGCGATTCGCCTGCTGCACAGGCGCAACACCGTGCATGAAGAACGCGTACAGCGCCTTCACGTCGTCGTCGTTGACCTTCGCGTAGGACGGGTACGGCATCGCCGGATACAGGTTGTGCCCGTCTTTCGCGACACCCTCGCGCAGCGCCCGCGCGAAGTCCGCTTCCGTGTAGCCGCCGATGCCGGTCTGCGCATCGGGCGTGATGTTGGTCACGTAGATGCGGCCCATCGGCGTGTTCATCGGCAGACCGCCGGCGAACGGCTTGCCTTTCGGCGCGGTGTGGCAAGCCGCGCAATCGCCGAGTTGAGCGAGATAGGCGCCGCGTGGCACGAGCGCTTGATCGGCTGCGCCGGCAACCGCCGGAGTCGCGGCACCAGCAGGCGCTTGCGCGAGCAACGGCAAGGCGACGCACAGCGCCGCGCCAAGACCCTTCAGCATGTTTTTCATGTCGGGCTCCTTGCGCGTTACGCGCTGTGCAGTTGACGGCCAACCGGCAACTGCCGCAGCCGCGTGCCGGTCGCCGCATAGATCGCATTGGTCAGCGCGGGCGCGAGCGCCGCGGTGCCCGGTTCGCCGATGCCGCCGGGCGCCTCGCCGCTCTTCACGAGATGCACGTCGATCGGCGGCGTCTCGTTGATGCGCAAAATCCGGTAGTCGGTGAAGTTGTTCTGCTCGACGCGGCCGTCCTTGATCGTGACCTCGCTGTACAGCGCCGCCGTGATGCCGAAGATGATGCCGCCCTGCACCTGCGCCTCGATCGTGTTCGGATTCACGTACATCCCGCAATCGACCGCGCAGTTCACGCGCTTGACCGTCACCTCGCCCTGCTCGACCGCGACCTCGACGACGATCGCGAAGAAGCTGCCGAACGCGTGCATCACCGAGATGCCGCGCCCTTGCCCCTTCGGCAGCGCGCTGCCCCAGTTGCCGGCCTGCGCGGCCACGTTCAGAACGTTCAGCGCGCGCGGCGATTTGCCGAGCAGATCGCGCCGGTACTGCACCGGATCGATCTTCGCGTGCGCGGCGAGCTCGTCGATGAAGCTCTCGACGACGAACGTGCCGCGCGTCGGCCCGACGCCGCGCCAGAACGCGGTGGGCACCGCGTGCGGTTCCACGCGCACGTAGTCGACCAGCTGGTTCGGCAGGTCGTACGGCAGATCGGCGGCGACTTCCACCGCGTCGGGATCGAGCCCGTTCTTGAACGCGGGTGGCGCGAAGCGCGCCATGATCGACGAACCGGCAATGCGATGCTGCCACGCGATCGGTTTGCCATTCGCGTCGAGCCCGGCCGAGATCGTGTCGTAGTAGTACGGCCGGTACATGTCGTGCTGGATGTCTTCCTCGCGCGTCCACAGCACCTTGACCGGCGTCGACACCTGCTTGCCGACCTTCACGGCCTGCGTGACCATGTCGGTTTCGAGCCGCCGTCCGAAGCCGCCGCCGAGCAGATGGTTGTGCACGATGATCTTGTCGGCAGGCAAGCCCGTGACCGCGGCCGCCGCATCGACGACGCGCGTCGGCACCTGCGAGCCGAGCCAGATTTCGCACGCGTCGCCGCGCACGTGGACCGTGGCGTTGACCGGCTCCATCGTCGCGTGCGCGAGGAACGGCTGCTGGTAGACCGCGTCGACGCGCGACTTCGCATTGCCGAACGCGCGGCCGACGTCGCCGTCCTTGCGCGCCACCGCGCCGCCGTGTTGCGAGGCCGCCGCGAGATCGTCGACGATGCGCTTCATCGATACCTGCGCGCCCGCGCCTTCGTTCCAGTTGATATCGAGCGCCTGCAAACCGCGCTTCGCGGCCCAGGTATGGTCACCGATCACCGCGACCGCGTTGTCGAGCTTGATCACTTCGCGCACGCCGGGAATCTGCTTCGCATGCGCAGCGTCGACGCTCGCGAGCGTGCCGCCGAATACCGGGCAGTTCGCGATCGCCGCGTAGACCATGCCGGGCAAGCGCACGTCGAGGCCGAACTGCGCGGTGCCGTCGACTTTCTCCGGCGAATCGAGACGCTTCGCTGGCGTGCCGATCAGCTTGAAATCCTTCGGGTCTTTCAACGGCACGTTCTGCGGCGCGGGAAGCGCCGACGCCGCCTGCGCGAGCAGACCATAGCTCGCGCTGCGATTGCTGGCCGCGTGGACCACCTGCCCGGCCTGTGCATGGCAACTGGCCGGATCGACCTGCCACTGCTGCGCGGCCGCGTTGATCAGCATCATGCGCGCAGTCGCGCCGGCGCGGCGCATCGGCTCCCACGCGAAGCGGATCGACGTCGAGCCGCCGGTCAACTGGCCGCCGAGCAGCGGGTCCATGAAGAGCTTTTCGTTGGGCGGCGCGTGATCGAGCGTGACCGAGTCGAGTGGGACTTCGAGTTCTTCGGCGATCAGCATCGGAATCGACGTATAGACGCCCTGACCCATCTCGACCTTCGGTATGACCAGCGTGACCTTGCCGGCGGTGTCGATCTGGATGAACGCGTTCGGCGCGAACACGCCGCTTTGCGGCGCCTCGTTCGCATCGCCGCCGATCACGCTCTTGCCCGCCTTCTGATCCTGGCTCGCGGCCGGCATGCTGAAGCCGAGCAGCAGACCGCCGCCAGCCGCGGCGCCGACCGTCACGCCGAATTTGAGGAACGTGCGCCGCGAGATGCCGTGCGCATGCCGCGCGTTGGTATCGGTCGGCTGCGCGCCGTTCTGTGCATCGAGCAATCCCTGGGACATGTCAGGCCCCCTTCGCGGCTTGCTTGATAGCCGCGCGCACGCGGTGATAGGTGCCGCAGCGGCAAATGTTGCCCGCCATCGCGGCGTCGATGTCCGCGTCGCTCGGATTGGGATTGCGCGCGAGCAGCGACGCCGCCGACATCACCTGCCCGGACTGACAGTAGCCGCACTGCACGACGTCGAGTTCACGCCAGGCCTGCTGCACTTTCTGGCCCGTGGGCGTGGCGCCGACCGCTTCGATCGTGACGATCTTGCGGTCGCCGACCGCCGCCGCCGGGAACACGCACGAACGCACCGCGACGCCATCGAGATGCACGGTGCATGCGCCGCATTGCGCGATGCCGCAGCCGAACTTGGTGCCGGTCAGCCCGACGAGATCGCGCAGCACCCACAGCAGGGGCATGTCGGGCGGGGCATCGACGGTATGGGTTTCGCCGTTGATATTGAGCGTTGTCATGAGCGGCTCCGGTGGGATGTTGTCGTGGTCACGCGGTTTAGATCGCGACACCGCACCAGAGCGCGAACATGCGCCGTTTTGTTCGGCATGTCGCGCTAATCCGCGATGAAAAGCGGCCTGTGATCGAGCGGGTGTCGACAGAAAACCGGCCGATTGTAGTCGTGTCGAAAGAACTACGCTTTGGCGGTGCCAGGCGGCACATCGCATGCTATGCGGGGTGGATCGCATGTGCCGGCTGGGGCGATGCGTTACCATCGATGGATCGATCCGTCGCGCGACCCGCTGCATCGCACCGAGTGGTGTTGCGACGCGCGATTCCGTCGTGTCACCTCAGCCGCTGGAGCCGCCGATGAACGACCCGCAATGCATTCAATTCCTCACGGATGTTCGCCGACCATTGCTTGCGCTGCACAAGGCGATTCTCGATCACGAACGCGCCGTATACGAAAAGGAGTTCGGCCCGGTGACGCCGGCGGCATTCCTGCAGGTGCTGATCAACGGTTCGGGGTTTCGCTGGCTGACGCCGCTTTCAACGGTGATCGCGAGCGTCGATGAGACTCTCGACGACGCGGAGGCCGAGGCCGGCGACCGTCTCGCGACGGCCGAGGCCGTGATCGGACTGTTCTCGCCCGAGCAACCGAACAACCACTTCCTGCCGCGTTATCTGCCGCTGTTGCAGGCCGATCCGGCGATCCTGCATTACCACGGCGAGGTATCGCGTTTACTGCGCGCCGTGCAAACGACCTAACGGCGATTCGCGCGGAGCTCGGCGGCGGCGCGTGCGCTGCTTGCCGGCTCCTGCATTTCCTCACCGTTGACAAGCGGCCGCGCGTCGGTGCGGCATCGTCGATGGCCGGTACTTTTGCGTAAATTGAGCGAAATGCTCTGACGCGAAGGTACTTTGGCAACGATTTATCGACCGCCTGGAAGGCGCGGCCGAGCAGATTACCTGGGTTAGCTGAATAAATTCAAGGTGAGCTTTTGCGGGAACGCCGAAGCTCAACTGCGCCCCTGCGGCAGGTAACGCAGCGGATCGACCGGCTTGCCGTCGTGCCGCACTTCGAACCCGACCGACACACGCGAGTTGTTCTCGTCGCCCATCTCCGCGATCTGCTGCCCTTTGTGGACGATGTCGCCCATCTTCACCAGCAGCTTGCGGTTGTGCGAATACGCGGTCAGAAAATCCTTGTTGTGTTCGACGATGATCAGGCTGCCGTAGCTGTTCAGTCCGGTGCCCGCGTACATCACCTTGCCGTCGGCGGCGGCTCGCACCGGATCGCCCGCTTTGCCGCCGATCTCGATGCCGCGTGTTTCGCCTGGCTGAAACGCTTCGACGACGCTGCCCGCGGCAGGCCACGCGAGCGTCACGCTGCTCGCATGCCGGCGCGTTTCCCGCGTGACCTGGCGGACTTCCGCGGCATCCGGAGCGGGTGCGGCGGACTGCGTCGAAGCCTGCGCCGACGTTGGCGCTGTCGCTAGTGAATCACTCGGCGCCGCGGATCGCGCCGCCGCCTTCGCGGCGGCCGCCGCATTGGCCGCCTTCACCGCGCGCACCGTCTCCGGCGACGCGACGTGCAGCACCTGCCCCGGCTTCAGCCGCGCCGACGCCTTCAGCCCGTTCCATGCCTGCAATTGCTTGACGCTGATGTGGTGACGCTGCGCGACCTGCGCGAGCGTGTCGCCGCGCCTGACCCGATACACGAGCGGCGGCGACTTTTTCAGCGACGTGTTATCGCTGGCATCGATCGACAGCGGCGCGGCTGCCGCCGCATCGCCGGACGCTGTTCCCGTCGCATTCGTCGCCGGCACGCCGGACGCTGCGTTGGTGCTGTTTGCCACTTCGTTCTGCGCATTCGGCTGCCCGACGTTCGCGCAACCGCTGACGGCCAGCGCGACCCATAAGCCGGCGAGACCGGCCAAGATCGTTCTGTCGAAACGCTTTCTCATTCTGTCCGACTCCTGCTGTATAGATGCGCAAGCCGGATACGCCGCTGCCGCTGACAAGGCGCGCGATCTTCGGCCGCGCGGCCTTCCCGACGACACGGCGAAGCTGCCTCGAAGGGCGCTCACCCCGTGCCTGCTTGCCGATCAAATTTCTGGCGGAATTCTAAGGTGCCGTTTAATAAAAACGCGCCGCGCCACACACTCTGATACAGACGTTACGAGCCGTATTTCCGCGTTACGACGGCACGTGTTTGGGCACATCAACGACGCACACATCGCCGCTTCGCCGCGGCGCGTTCAGACTCGTTGACCTTCGGCTTATCGGCAGATGCGGGGGGAACTTGAATAGTCATCGGTCGAGGCGGAGAGCACAAAAAACCAGCCTTCGAAATTCGAAGGCTGGCCGATCCGCGTTCGACGGGCAGCGAACTAGAACTTATGCCGGATCGCCGCGCGCACGACGACCTGCTTCGACGTCGACGACGGCGACTGCGTGCCGGGGATGAATGCGAAGTCGAGGATCGACAGCGTGGAATCGCCGGCGACCTGTTGATAGGCGCCCTGCAGATAGAGGTCGGTGCGCTTGGACAGGTTGTAGTCGGCCATCAGCCCGAACGTGTGGATGCGCGGCTTCACGCCGCCGTTCGATGCGTCGTAGGTTTCCATCGTGTACACGTACTGCGCGCCGACGAACAGCACCGGCGAAATCTGGTACTTGCCGTTGATCTCGAAGTTCTGATACTTGAGCGAGTTCAGCAGCACGCCCGGCGGCGTGACGGGCACGAGCGGCACGAGCGGCTCGATGCCGAGATAACCGTTTGCGGTCGGCTCCAGATAGTTCGAGTTGCTGTAGACGAAGCCCGCCGTCGCCGGTCCGAACGTATAGGTGATGCCGCCGCCGAACACGCGCATGCGCGTCGCGACGAAGCCGGCGTCGTTCGTGGCGACCGCGCCGTTCGCACTGCCGCCAGGATTGTTGGCCTGCAGATAGGCCGCCGCGACCAGCAGCCCGCCATATGTGTACTGGCCGCCGAAACTGTACGCGCGATTGTTGGCGAAGCTCGTGTCGTTGCTGAAGCTGTACGTGCCGCCGAACTGGAAGCCCGAGATCGACGGGCTCGTGTACTTGACGGTGTTGTTCAGGCGGAACGTGTTGTCGGTGTTGTCGTTGTCGTACGGATGCGAGAACAGCTGACCGCCCCAATTGCCGTTGGCCGTGGTCTGCGCCAGATAGTCGACGACCGAATCGTATTGTCGGCCAAACGTTAGGGTGCCGTACGCCTGCGAGCTGAGTCCGACGAAAGCCTGGCGGCCGAACAGGCGGCCGCCCTGCCCGAGCCGCCCGGAATTCAGATCGAAACCATTCTCGAGCTGGAAGATCGCCTTCAGTCCACCACCGAGATCCTCGGCGCCCTTCAGGCCCCAGCGGCTCCCCTGTGCAAGGCCGCTGGCGAGTTCATAAACATGGCCGTGGCCGACATTGTTCGTGTAGTTGATGCCTTCGTCGATCACGCCATACAGCGTGACGCTAGTCTGCGCGACGGCAGGCACGGCAAGAACGGAAGACGCAGCAACGGAGACAGCCAGCGCGAACACTTGCTTGTTCATGATGATCTCCCTGCACCTCGAGTGATAGGACAACTCGATCCGGCCGCTTTGTTCTCTTTGCTTTTTATTCTCATCACTTTCCCAGCAGTTCTGAGGACTGCTCCAATGGCTGCGCTTTCCAGAAATCCTCACACGACATCGTCCGGCCGTCCATGAGTGGATGCGCCAAGCAGCGGGAATGTTGCTAATTCTCCACTGCGCGTTGTTTCCTCTTTTTTCGTAAGGTCGGTTCAGGTAAACGGCAGCCGCGGCTGCCGGTCTCGCTGCGTGATTGTCATGAAAAGAAATATAATCCCCTGCCTCTGCTGCCATGCAACGGAACTCGATGCCGCAGCGAAGGTCATCTTTACAGCCCGCTGACCCGCCGCCTAGAAATGGCGGCCCAAGTCGGCGACGCGGACCACAGGCGACGCCAACCCGGATCGCCTTCCCGCCGCAGCACCCAATCCCATATTAGAAAGCCTTGTGAGACGCCCGCCGCGCTGGATCAGCGCGCCGTCGCACGGGGCTGCTTTTGACTCGAACAAATGCCTGACAAGCCCTCCTCCCGCCTGATCGAACTGGACTTTTTCCGCGGACTGGTTCTGCTGATCATCGTGGTCGATCACATCGGCGGCAGCATTCTGTCGCGCGTGACGCTGCATGCGTACGCGCTGTGCGATGCCGCCGAAGTGTTCGTGTTCCTCGGCGGCTTCGCGACCGCCACCGCCTATGCGACGCTCGCCGAGCGGCGCAACGAGACGGTCGCGCGCGGCCGCTTCGTGCGCCGCTCGTTCGAGATCTATCGCGCGTTTCTCATCACCGCCGGGCTGATGCTGCTGGTCAGCGCGGTGCTCACCGCATTCAGCATCGACGGGCCGAATCTCGCCACGACCGATCTCGACGACCTGATCGACACGCCGCTCGCCGCACTGCGCGACATCGTGCTGCTGCGCCGCCAGCCGTACCTCGCGTCGGTGCTGCCGATGTACGCTTTCTTCGCGCTGCTGGTTCCCGCAATCCTGCCGCTCGCGCGCAGCAAGCCGTGGCTGCTGGTCGCCGGCAGCGTCGCGCTGTGGGCCGGCGCGCCGGCGATCAACAAGTACCTGCCCGCCGCGCCCGACATGCACTGGGACTTCAACCCGTTCGCGTGGCAACTGTTGTTCGTGCTCGGCGTGCTCGCGCGCTGCCAGCCGGTGTATCAGCGAACCCGCGCGCATCGGTCCGGCTGGCTCGTCAGCGTGCTGGCGTTCGCGGTGGTCGTGGGCGCCGCCTACTACAAGCTGGTTTTGCTGCACGCGCCCCTTCCCGGAAGCCTCAAGCAGAATCTGTCCTATCTGCGCGCGGGCAACTTCCTCGCGATCGCGTGGCTCGTCGCCAATCTGATCGAGCTCGGCTGGGCGAAGAAGGTCGCGGGGCGGCTGCCGTGGGTCGGCTTGATCGGCCGTCAGGGCTTGCTGTGCTTCATTGCCGGCGCGGTGATTTCGCTGGTGATCGACTCGGTGCTCTACGCGGCGACCGATGGTTACCTGAACTATCCGCTCGGACTGCTCGCCGATGCGGCCGCGGTCGGCGCGCTGTTTGCCGTCGCGCTGGGCGTGGAGCCGCTGAAGCGCTTCGTCGCGCGGTTCGTTGACGGGCGGCTGCGGACCTCGGGCTGAAGAACCTTGCGCGCATAAAGCGCCGTCCGCCTGTCCGCCACTTCCCATCTCAAATCTGGCGCCAATGCTGATAGGATGACGGCCGCGCGCGAATCCCGCGCCAGCCGGCCCTCCTCACTGACATGCGTCGATTCCTCTGTTTCGCCCTCGCACTGCTTGCCTCCGCCGTCGGCGCGCCCGCGTTCGCGAGCACGGTCGCGAGCCGCAGCTTCCATTCCGATGCGCTCGGCCGCGACTGGAACTACACGATCTACCTGCCAGCCGGCTATCGCGCGGACGGTCCGCGCCTGCCGGTGCTCTACCTGCTGCACGGCAATAACGGCGATGCCAACGACTGGCTCGCGCAAGGTCATCTGCAGAGTGCCGCCGACACGCTGATCGAGCGCAAGGAGATTGCACCGGTCGTGATCGTGATGCCGCAAGGCGGCACGGACTGGTACGTCGACCGCAAGGAAAAGATGGAGAGCGCGTTCTTCGGCGATCTGCTGCCCGAGATCGAAACGCACTACGCGGTCGCGACGCAGCGCGGCGGGCGGATGATCGGCGGTGTATCGATGGGCGGCTTTGGCGCGCTGCGCTACGCGCTGACGCAGCCAGAGATGTTTTGCGGCGCGCTGCTGCTGAGTCCCGCGATCTACGCGAACGAGCCGCCGCGCGCGTCGGCGGCGCGGCGAGTCGGCGTGTTCGGCGAGCACCAGTTCGATCCGCGCATCTGGCACGAGCTCAACTATCCGGCGCAGTGGGACCGCTATATGAGCCAGCCGTATCGTCTGCCGATGTTCATCGCATCCGGCGACGACGACCTCGACATCCAGGCCGACGCGTCGCTGCTGTACACCCGTCTGCGGCTCGCGGGCAATCCGGCGGCGCTGCGGATCATCGACGGCGGCCACACGTGGGACGTGTGGAGCGCGCTATTGCCAGCCGCGCTCAAATACACGCTCGGCTGCGTGAAGCCGCCGGCGCTGGAGCATCCGTCGAATCAGCGGCCCTGAGCCGGCGCTACTCCACGAGATCGGTCCACAGCACCATCAGCACCGTCATCAACGCGGGGCCGATGAAAATCCCCAGCAGCCCGAACGTCTCGGCGCCGCCGAGAATGCCGAACAGCACGAGCAGAAACGGCAGGCGCGTCGAGTTGCCGATCAGCACCGGCCGCACGAAGTGCTCGGCGACGAACACGACGACGGAGCCGAATATCAGCAGCCCGGCCGCTGCGACCATCGAGCCCTGCACGAGCAGCCACAGCGCCGCGAGACCGAACACGATCGGCGCGCAGAACGGCAGCATCGCGGCAATCGCCGTCACGAAGCCGAGCAGCGCCGCATGCGGCACGCCGGTCACGAAGTACGCGACGCCAAGCAGCAGGCCCTCGCCGACGCCGACCACGATCAAGCCCGACACGGTGGCGCGCACCGCGGTCCCCATATGCGCAACGAGGTCCGCGCCGCTATCGCCGAAACCGCGTCGCGCGGCCTTCAGCAACGAGCCAGACAGCCGTGGCCCCGCCTGAAAAATCACGAACAGCGTGACCAGCATGAACGCGAACACCATTGCCGCATGCGCGGCGCGGGCGCCGAAATGCCGGCCGAGCGTCATCACCGTTTCGCTGTGCAAGCCTTTCATCGCCGCCGAGTCGCGCAGCGGCTGAGCAAGATTGGCCTGCCACCACGAGCTGATCTGCTGCACGCCGAACGGCAGACGGTTGATGAAGTCCGGCAGCGGGATGCCGTTCTCCTGCGCGCTGCGGAACCACTCGTTCAGTTCATGCGCCTCGCGCAGCGCCTGCGCGATGCCGAGCCCGACCGGCAGCAGCACGAGCACGGCAATCGCCAGCGTGAAGACGGTCGCGAGCAGGGTCGTGCGCCCCCTGAACCAGCGGCTCCCCGCCACCTTGTGCAGCAGCGGCCACAGCGCAATCGCGACGACCGCGGCCCACGCCACCACCACGATGAAATCGCGCACCACCCACAATGCGAGCAGCACGAGCCCGATATAGAGCACGACCGACGCGGCCCTCTGCTTTTTCTGGCGCTCGACGGCGACGGACGGCGTTTCGGGAGAGTTGGGCGGGACGGCGGGAGGGCGTGGAATCATGTGAACTCTGGTGTTTTTTGAACAGTGTGCGCGCGAGCCGACCTGAAAAATTCAAACCCGCTACACTGACGGCTCAGTTCGCCGCCCGACACTCAACATCTTAAAGGAAGCGTTGCCGCCCTTTTCCCGGCCGCCCTTCCTCGTCGCGCCATAGGCAACACAGCGTTGCAAAAATGTGCATGATTAAAAAATCACATAAAAAATGCTTGCAACGCCCGTCATTTCAGCAAGTCGCAAATGTCAAGTGTGATTATTGCTAATTTCGGAACGGTGTTTCAACGATGACACAATGGCTATCCGGCGCCCGCGGGACTAAATTCGGCACTCCACAATACGGAGTCGATGATGACCCTGGAGTCCATCCCCCTCGACGGTAGCAATGGCGTACGCATCGAAATTCTCGAGAGTTCCGACACGACGTTGGTGATCCGCTGGGTCGAGCCGGGCCGCTGCCACTACGGTGAACAGCGCTGGCGCCGCCGCTCGGCGCATTCGTCCGGCACCTGCGCGGTGTCGCGCCGCAAGATCCGCCGCGGTGACCCGGTGTTCAAGCCGGCCGAGCGCCCGGCGCCATCGAATGCGTCCGCGATGATCTGCGCGGAAATTCTTGAACCGCTGCTCGAAGCAGCCTGACGCACGGAGCGTTCCCGGGTAGCGCGGCCGGAGCGCGAGTTTCAACCCCGTCTGTCTCCCTACCGCCCATGCGCCCCTAACGACCGTGCGCCCGGCCGCCGCGGCATCGCATGATCCGCCGCCGCGCTGCCCCGCTCACGGTTGCCGCCCCGCGCCTCGTGCGTTAAGGTGGATTCGTTGCGCCCGCCCGGCCGCCGGCTCGCTATCCGGCGCCGGCTGCGCGCCTTCCACCACCGCGCCGCGCCCGCCGCGACGCCGTTTGAGGGCCGATCATGGCAGAAGACACGCCGCAAACCCGCGCGGCCACCGCCGCTTCCACGCCTCCCGCTTCCTCCGCTCCACCCGCTTCGCTGATCCCGCCACAGCAGTTCTCGCTCGACGTGCTGCTCGAAAAGTATGCGAAGGGCGACGAGCAATCCGCCGACGACGTGTATCGCCGCGTCGCGCGCGGCGTCGCCGAGGCCGAGCCGCCCGAGTTGCGCGCGTCGGTCGAGGAACAGTTCGTCGACAATATGCGCCACGGCGCGCTCGGCGCGGGCCGCATCATGAGCGCGGCGGGCAGCGGCATCGCCGCGACGCTGATCAACTGCTTCGTGCAGCCGGTCGGCGATTCGATTCAGGGCGTCGATGAACAGGGTTTGCCGGGCATCTACGTCGCGCTGCTGCAGGCGGCCGAAACGATGCGCCGCGGCGGCGGCGTCGGCTACAACTTCTCCGCGATCCGGCCGAAGGGCGCGCGGGTTCACACGACCAGCTCGGCCGCCTCGGGTCCGTGCAGCTACATGGACGTGTTCGACGCATCGTGCCGCACCGTCGAAAGCGCGGGCTCGCGGCGCGGCGCGCAGATGGCGGTGCTCGACTGCAACCATCCGGACCTGCTCGAATTCATCGAGGCCAAGCATTCGAAGGGGCGCTGGAACAACTTCAACGTGTCGGTCGGCGTCACCGACGAATTCATGCGCGCGGTCGAGAACGACGAGCCGTGGCAACTGGTCCATCGCGCCGAGCCGTCGCCGGCGCTGCGCGCGGCCGGCGACGTGCGGCAGCGCGATGACGGCCTGTGGGTCTATAGCGAACGTCCAGCGCGCGCGATCTGGGACCGCATCATGCGCTCGACGTACGACGTCGCCGAGCCCGGCATCGTGTTCATCTCGCGGATGAACGAGGACAACAATCTGCGCGCGGTCGAAACGATCCGCGCGACCAATCCGTGCGGCGAGCAGCCGCTGCCCGCCTACGGCTGCTGCAACCTCGGACCGCTCAATCTGACGCGCTTCGTCGTCGATCCGTTCGCGCAGATGCAGGGGCGCCAGCCATCGTTCGACTGGGACGGCCTCGCGCGCCGCACCCGCACGCAGGTGCGCTTTCTCGACGACGTGCTCGACGTCACGCTGTGGCCGCTGCCCGAGCAATACGCCGAATCGCGCGCGAAGCGGCGCATCGGCGTCGGCTTCACCGGCCTCGGCGATACGCTGGTGATGATGGGCCTGCGCTACAACTCGCAGGAAGGCCGCGATTTCGCGGTACGCATCGCGCGGTTGATGCGCGACGAAGCGTATCGCGCGTCGGTCGAACTCGCGAAGGAGCGCGGCGCGTTCGAGCTGTTCGACGCCGCGCGCTATCTGGAAGCCGGCACCTTCGCATCGCGTCTGCCCGACGACATCAAACAGGCGATCCGCCGCGACGGCATCCGCAACAGCCATCTGCTGTCGATCGCGCCGACCGGCACCGTGAGCCTCGCGTTCGCGGACAACGCGTCGAACGGCATCGAGCCGGCGTTCTCGTGGACCTATACGCGCATGAAGGTGATGGCCGACGGCGGCCGCGAATCGTTCGACGTCGAGGACTACGCATACCGGCTTTATCGCGAGCTCGGCGGCGATGTGACCAGCCTGCCCGACTATTTCGTCAGCGCGCTGCAGATGTCCGCGCGCGACCATCTCGACATGATGGCGGCCGTGCAGCCGTACGTCGACACATCGATCTCGAAGACCGTCAACGTGCCCGCCGACTATCCGTTCGACGCGTTCGAAAGCCTCTACTTCGATGCATGGAAAAACGGGCTGAAGGGCCTTGCCACCTATCGCCCGAACGACACGCTCGGCGCGGTGCTGAGCGTGTCGTCCGCGCAGGCCGACGACACGCTCGCCGAAATGGATCAGGACCCGCTGCGTATCGCGATCGATCATCGGCCCAGGGGCGAATTGCCGGCGATCATCGAGAAGGTCGAGTATCTGACGCAGGCGGGCAAGAAGTCGCTGTATGTCGCGGTGTCGTTCATCGAGGTGACGGGGCGGCTCGGCGGCGAGGACGTGACGATCGAGCGGCCGATCGAGTTCTTCATTCCGGTCGGTCAGCGCGACGAGTCGCAGCAATGGATCACCGCGACGATGCGTTCGCTGTCGCTGGCCGCGCGCGGCGGCTTCGTCGCGCGCAATCTGCAGGACATGCGCAAGGTGTCGTGGGATCGCGGCCAGGTGCGGCTTGGCGACGTGCAGCGGCTCGACGGTCATCGCGCACCGCGCTGGCACGATTCCGAAGTGGCGGCGCTCGCGTTCGCGATCCAGCAGATCCTCTATCGGCGCGGCTTTCTCGACGCCGAGGGCAATCAGGTCGCATCGCGAATGCTTGCGCGTTTGCCGCGCGGGCAAATGAAAACCGATCTGGCGCTGTCCGCCGATTTCGGCCTGCGTCCGAATCCAGCGGATAGCGCCGACGCGTTGCTGCAGCCGAACGGCACGCAAGGGCTGCACACGATGCTCGGACGCAAATGCGCTTCGTGTGGCGCGAATGCGGTGATTCGCAAGGATGGCTGCGATTTTTGTACCGCGTGCGGGGAGGTGGGGGCGTGCGGGTAGTGTGAGGTTGGGAGCGAGCGGCGTGGATGTGAGTACCCCATAAGGTCGCAAAGCGACCGTGGCAACTAATCTAGGCCGCGAGGTCCGAAAAGGTCGCATTCAGCCGCCGCGTCGACCCGGGCTAAAACGATGCGACTGCTGTTCCCCTCGCCGAGATGAATGCAGGATTTTGGCTCGACGACGTGCAGGATAGTTGCCCTGCCGCATCGGGCCGCGTTGTACGATGGATTCGGCAGCAAGCTCTCTTGGGCTTGTCGTTTCGGTATCTGGTTCGCTCATTTTATGGTTATGACGGGGACTGAAGATTTAACTGGAATTTTGTCGAGTGCGCGCCCGCGCATATGGTTGCGAACAAGGTTGATGTGGCCTATCACAAGACTGACCTGCTCGAACAGCGCTGCCCGATGAAGGAAGAGTGGGCGGCGCATGTCTCCGGCATGGCGGGTTGATTGTAGAAGCGGTCGAAGAGAGGGGCACAAAAAAGCCGACTTGTGAGGGGCGGCATATTCTTCTCCACTATGCATGTTCCCGGATGATGAACAAATCGAACTCTTGCGCCATTGCTTCTTCATACCGGGGCCGCTTTCAATCCAAGAGTTCGGATTACCGGTCATGTTAGGAATGCCAGCAACTTCAAATTTGTCGCCACCGGCGGAATGCGGCTGAAAGTGCAACGGCTGGGCATCGCCGAGCAGCGCTGATGCGGCTCTATCGCGAGCTCTGGCTGCGCGCGCAGCGTTCAGCCGGGTTTGCCAAGTGGCTGGATCGTACTGGACAGACAGCACAGACTCGCCGTCCGGGTTACTGCCGGTCCTCGCTACGGGATTCCTTAACGGCGTGCTGCTGTAGGGTGACGGAAACAGGCTATTACGCGGACCTTTGATGGCAAGCAGGTTACCCCGGCGAACCTCTTCGAGAAGCGCGGTGATGATCCGTCAAGAACGCGATTCTCGCGGCGCTCGCGGCCGGCGAATGGAAAGGCGGCGAATGCATTCCTTCGGAAAAGCGCCTCGCCGAACGCTTCGGCGTGTCGATCGGCACGCTGCGCAAAGCCATCGACGAACTGTGCGCCGAGAACATTCTGATCCGTCATCAGGGGCTCGGCACCTTCGTGGCGATGCATCAGCGCGACCGGCACTTCTTCCGCTTCTTTCGCATCGTGCGGCGCGACGGCGACAAGGCCTACCCGGTCGTCACACTGATCGGGTTCAAGAAGGCGCGAGCGTCGCGCGAGGCGGCCGCCGCGCTCGGTATCGAGACCGGCGCGCGCGTGCTGCAGTTCGTCAACGGGCTCGCGCTGCACGGCAAGACCGTACTGATCGAACATATCACCGTGCCCGAAGCGCTGTTTCCCGGCTTGACCGAAAGCAAGCTGCGCGACCGGCCGAACACGCTGTACAACTTCTATCAGGACGGTTTTCGGCATCAACGTGGTCGAGACCGATGAGCATGTGAGCGTTGCGCTCGCCAATGAGCTCGAAAGCGCGCAGCTTGGCGTCGATGTCGGCGCGCCGCTGCTCGAGATTCGGCGCATCGCGCACTCGTATCACCGCAGCGCGGTGGAACTGCGCATTTCCCAGCTCAATACCGAGGAGTACGAGTACATCGGCACGCGCGCGGCGCGCGACGATCAGAAATAGCGGACCACCGTCACTCGCCAGGCACATCTGCGCAAAAACGACAGGCCAATCGTCTTTCATTTTCGGCCGGCGCCAACCTGTCTAAAATAGCCGCACTTCCGATTCCGAGAACCTCATGCTGGATACCCTCACGGGCGGCGCCGCGCCCATCAACGACGACTCCGGAATGTTCGAACTCGCGCCGGTGTCGCTGTGGCTCGAAGATTTCAGCGGCGTGCGCGCGTTGTTCGATGAATGGGGAGCCGCGGGCATGACCGATCTGCGCGCCCATTTCGCCGCAGACCCGCGCCACGTTGCCGAATGCGCTCACCGCATCCGCGTGATCAAGGTCAATCGGCAGACGCTCACGCAATTC
The DNA here is from genome assembly GCF_040948685.1 of Paraburkholderia sp. BR14374. Lineage (NCBI taxonomy): Bacteria > Pseudomonadati > Pseudomonadota > Betaproteobacteria > Burkholderiales > Burkholderiaceae > Paraburkholderia > Paraburkholderia sp. BR14374. The sequence continues at coordinate 49,443 of NZ_JBFPKF010000016.1, forward strand.
GAGGCCGCCGATTTCGACACGCTGACGAGCAACCTCGCGTCGGTGTTCCGCGACGACATGCTGAAAACGCACCTGGAGGAGCTGTGCCAGCTCTGGGCCGGCCAGTCGAACTTCACGAGCCACACGGTCAACTACACGCTCGGCGGACGGCGCCTCGACGTGCTGCTCAAGGGTGCGGTGCTGCCCGGTCACGAGCAACGCTGGGACCGCGTGCTGGTGTCGACCGAAGACATCACCGAGCTCGAAGGCGCGCGGCGCCGTGTCGCGGAGGCGGAAGAATACGCGCGCGGGCTCTTCGAACATTCGCCGGTATCGCTGTGGGTCGAAGATTTCAGCGCGGTCAAACGCCTGCTCGACGGCGCGCGCGCGGCCGGCATCAACGATTTCCGGGTGTTTACCGACGTCCATCCCGAGTTCGTCGAACGCTGCATGGCGGAAATCCATGTGCTCGACGTCAACCACCACACGCTCGGTATGTTCGGCGCGAAGGACAAGAACACGCTGCTGGCGCGCCTCGCCGACGTGTTCCGCGACGAGATGCGCCCGCATTTCCGCGAGCAGTTGATCGACCTGTGGGACAACAAGCTGTTCCAGCAGCGCGAGGTGCTCAACTATTCACTCGACGGCAACGAGGTTCACGTACACCTGCAATTCTCGGTGCTGCCCGGCCACGAGCGGGACTGGGATCTCGTGCTCGTCGCGCTGACCGATATCACCGCGCGCAAGAAGGCCGAGGCCTACCTGGAATTCCTCGGCAAGCACGACGTGCTGACCAAGCTGCGCAACCGCTCGTTCTACGTCGACGAACTGAACCGGCTGGAACGCAAGGGACCGTGGCCCGTCACGATCATCATGGCCGACCTGAACGGCCTGAAGCGGGTGAACGATCAGCTCGGCCACGCGGCCGGCGACGCGCTGCTGCGGCGGGCCGGCGAAGTGCTCGCGAAGGCGATGGAGTCGCCGTTCCACGCGGCGCGGATCGGCGGCGACGAGTTCGCGATCCTGATGCCCGATACCGACGAGCGCGGTGGCGCGGCGATGATCGACGCGATTCGCCAGCTGGTCGAGATGAACAATCAGTTCTATCCGGGCTCGCCGCTGAGCTTCTCGATGGGCGCGGCGACCTGCCAGCGCGGCGATCGGCTGGAAGCGGGCGTGCAGCGCGCCGATCTGCTGATGTATGAGGAAAAGCGCGCGCACTACGACGCGCAGCCGGGCGTGGAGGCGGCGGCGAAGTAACGGCCGAGGGCGTCAGGCGTTCGCAACGCCGGCGCAACGCTCGACGTTCGAGTTCACTCAGCCCGGCAGCTTGGCTGCCAGCACATCCAGCCTGACGATGCTCGGCGGCGACGCGAACAGCTCGGCCGCCTTCTCCATCAACGCGGCCGCGACCTTGCCGTTCAGATGCGCGTCGCGGCCGGCTTCGTCGTCGAACGCATCGAAAATGGCGTAGATCGACGGACCGAGCTTCAGACCGAACCACGCGGCGGTGGCCGGTTCCTGCTCGACGAGCGGCAGGCCGCCGAGCAGAAACGCCTCGACTTCCTTTTCCTTGCCGGGCTTGGCTTCCAGACGGACATACAAAGCGAGCTTGACCATGATGCGACTCCTGGTGAGGTCGGCAGCGAACGATCCTTTCAAAGCGCTTTGAAAAGTATAGGCGGCGGCGTCTGACGCGGCGCCGAACCTACCCCGCGCGCAAGTCACCCGCCCGGAAAGCGCAGCTCGAAACGCACCACGCCCGGCAGCGGACACACCACGCGCGCGCTGCCGCCATGCAGATGCATGATCGCCTTCAAGATCGCGAGCCCGAGTCCGTTCGATTCCGTGAACGCGCTGCGCGCCGCGTCGCCGCGATAGAAGCGATCGAACAGCCGGTCGAGTTGCGCGGCCGGAATCGGCTCGCCCTCGTTCTCGACCGTCACCAGCGCGCCCGCCTGGTCCTGCTCGCCGCGAAGGCGCACGATCGTGTCGCCCGCGCCGTAACGCACCGCGTTGACGACCAGATTGTTGATCGCGCGGCGGCACAGCATTGGATTGGCCGACGCGATGCCTGCGGCGTCGACTTCGAAACGCATGCCGCGTTCGTCGGCCAGGCCTTCGAAATAGTCGGCGATTCTGACGAGCTCGCCATGCAGATCGACCGGCTGCCGCTCGATCAACGACGCAGCATGATCCGCATGCGCGAGAAACAGAATGTTCTCCGCGATATGGCTCAAGCGATTCAGCTCCTCCAGATTCGATTCGAGGAGTTGCTGATACTCGTCGGGTTCGCGCGGCTGCGCGAGCGCCACCTGCGCAGGTTTCGCAGATCGCGCGCCACGTGTGCATCGAGGGATGGAGCGCGATCGGGCAATGGAGCGGTGTGCCGTTTCGCACGTTTCTCCAAATGATCGGAGCCGATCTGAGCGCGCGCTACGTGGGCTTCAAATGCGCGGACCGCTATTACTCGAGCCTCGACATGGCGACCGCGCTGCATCCGCAAACACAATTGACGCTCGCTTTCCGCAACGCGCCGCTGCCGGCCAAATACGGTTATCCGCTCAAGCTGCGCGTGCCGACCAAGCTCGGCTTCAAGAAGCCGAAGCATATCGCCGCGATCTTCGTCACCAACACGAACCCCGGCGGCTACTGGGAAGATCAGGGCTACAACTGGTTCAGCGGACTCTAGACCGCGGTCACGTAACGCGGCACCGGCTTGGGCGCGCGCGGCAGCGGCGCATCGTGAGCGGCGCGCATGCGCTTGACCTCGTCGCCGGGACTCAGGCCGAATAGCCGTTTGAACTCGCGGCTGAACTGCGACGCGCTTTCGTAGCCGACCCGCGCGGCGGCCGCGCCGGCATTCAAACCATCCTGCACCATCAACAGACGCGCGTGATGCAGACGCGTAGTCTTCACGTACTGCATCGGCGACGTCGCGGTGACCGCCTTGAACTGCGCATGAAACACAGCGAGGCTCATGCCGGCCTCGGCTGCGAGCGTATCGACATCGAGCGAGCCGTGGTAGTCCGCATGAATGCGCCGCAGCGCCTTGGCGATGCGGCCAAAATGATTCTGGTGCGTGAGCGCCGCGCGAATCGCGCCGCCCTGCTCGCCGGTCAACACGCGATAACAGATTTCCCGCACGATGCCAGGGGCGAGGATGCGCGCATCGAGCGGCGCTGCGAGTGCTTCCATCAGACGCTTCACTGCGCCGCTCAGCGCGGGATCGAGCGGCGTCGAGTAGATGCCGGCCGGTTCGTGCTGCGCGATACCCTGAGTCTCATTGAGCGCCATCAGCAACTCGGCGACCATCGTCAGATCGACGCGCACGGAAATGCCGAGAAAAGGCTCCTGTTCGCTTGCTTCGGTCTCGCATTCGAACGGCAACGGCACCGACAACACCAGGTACTGCTGCGCGTCGTACTGGAACACCTGATCGCCGATAAAGCCGCGCTTGCGTCCCTGGCAGACGATCACGATGCTCGGCTCGTACATCACCGGCCTGCGCGCCATCGGCTGATTCGCGCGCAGCAGGTCGACGCCTTCGAGGCTCGAACGCGTAATGCCGGCATTCGGCGCGAGCAGGTTGAACAGTTCGAGCACGCGGCGCTGCGCCGCATCGTTCGTAACGGAATCGACAGCTTGAGTGGACATGACGATATGGTGACAGCCAGGAGAATAATGCCTGAAATTTAGCACCAAACAGTGTATCGCGCTGCTCCTCCAGAGTTTTAGGCAAACCTTCAAGACAATCAGGTATTCCCCGGCGGGTGTCGGACTCCTAAGATGGGAACCCTGCCGGATCGCCCATTTCGCCGCGCGCAGCGTGCCCGGTAATTGGCCACCATCAGTCTGCTGGACGCTGATGTTGGCCACCAATGCACGCGCCCGACTCCGGTTCATGCTGCGGCCCGCCGCATCCGCAACCCAGTGTTGCGCATCGCCGGCGCGTCGCATGTTGCGCCATCACCCTCTTTGCTGGAGCTACCCATGAGCACGACGTATGCCTATGCAGCGACCGACGCCACCACGCCGCTCGCCCCATTTGAATTCCAGCGCCGCGCACCGCGCGCCCATGACGTGCAGATGGAAGTGCTGTACTGCGGCGTGTGCCATTCCGACCTGCATCAGGCGCGCAACGAATGGAAGAACACCATCTACCCGGTCGTGCCGGGCCACGAAATCGTGGGCCGCGTGACCGCGGTCGGTCCGAACGTAACGAAGTACAAGGTCGGAGAACTGGTCGCGGTCGGCTGTCTGGTCGATTCGTGCCGCACCTGTTCGAGCTGCGCGGAAGGTCTCGAGCAGTATTGCGAGAACGGCTGGGTGGGCACGTACAACGGTGTCGATCGCGTCGACGGACAGATCACGTACGGTGGCTATTCGACGCAACTCGTCGTCGACGAGGCTTTCACGCTGCGCGTGCCGCAGAATCTCGACCCCGCGGGTGTCGCGCCGCTGCTGTGCGCGGGCATCACCACGTATTCGCCACTGCGCACGTGGGGCGTGGGCCCGGGCAAGAAGGTCGGGATTGTCGGCCTCGGCGGACTCGGCCATATGGGTGTGAAGCTGGCTCGGGCGATGGGCGCGCATGTCGTGCTGTTTACGACGTCGCCGTCGAAGATCGAGGATGCGAAGCGGCTTGGCGCGCATGAAGTTGTTGTTTCGAAGAATCCGCAGGAGATGGAAGCGCATGTGAATAGCTTCGATTTCATTCTCAATACGGTGGCGGCGCAGCATGATCTGAATCCGTTTTTGAATCTGCTGAAGCGGGATGCGACGATGACCTTGGTCGGTGCGCCGGAGCACGATCATCCGTCGCCGCAGGTGTTCAATCTGATTTTTAAGCGGCGGCGCCTTGCTGGTTCGCTGATTGGCGGTATTGCCGAGACGCAGGAAATGCTCGATTTCTGCGGGGAGCATGGCATTACTTCGGATATTGAAATGATTCCGATGCAGAAGATCAATGAGGCTTATGAGCGGATGCTCAAGAGCGATGTGAAGTACAGGTTTGTGATTGATATGGATTCAATGCGGAAGTAATAGCTGCTTGTTTGCCGCGCAGCGGGTGGCTGTTTTTGCGCCTGCGGCGCGGGGTTCTGTTTTGTTGTTGTGTTTTCTTTGCCTTCGCGCTTTTTCTTTGTTCTTAGGGTGTTGGCCTTTCCTTGATTTCTTGTCGGTCTATTAGCGTTGCCCCTGTGCGGGGCGGCACCTACTTTCTTTGCTGCTGCAAAGAAAGTAGGCAAAGAAGACAGCTCAAACCGCAAGCTCATAAGCGGGTCCCTCGGTCCGCGTGAGGTAGTGGTGCATCTGGAATCCGTGCCCTCGCACATTCCGCGTTAGTGACAAGGCTGTCATTCTTCCGGCGGCGCTGCGCGCGCCGAAACACTGTACTCAAACCATTGGTCGGTTCGGCGTGTCGCCGAGGCGCAGCCGATGGCCCCACTAACACAAAAAACACACTGGTTTCCCCTGCATACCGGTCCGCGACGCACGTAGTGCGGAGTGGGATGGATGACGGCTTTGTCACTGCCGTCGAATGTGCGGGGGTACGGATTCCAGATGCACCACTGCCGCGTGTGGGGCACGGTGCCCGCTTAAGAATTAGCGGTTTGAGCTGTCTTCTTTGCCTACTTTCTTTGCAGCAGCAAAGAAAGTAGGTGCCGCCCCGCACAGGGGCAACGCTAATAGACCGACAACAAATCAAGGAAAGGCCAACACCGCAAAGAACAAAGACGAACCACCCGCCGCAGGCAAAAAAAGAGAAACCTCATTTGGAGCATCCCAGTGATCGACAGAATAACTGCAATGCGCACATTCATCCGAATCGTGGACACCAACAGCTTCACCCGCGCAGCGGAGTCATTGAACATTCCGCGCGCAACCGCGACGACGATCGTACAGAACCTGGAAGCCTTGCTAGGAACAGCGCTATTAGTCCGCACGACGCGCCGCCTGAGCATCACACCAGAAGGCGCCGCCTATTACGAACGCTGCGCGCAAATACTGGCCGACATCGACGAAATGGAAGCCAGCATCCGCAACTCGACCGACAACCTGACCGGCCGCCTGCGCATAGAAATGCCGAGCGCAGTAGCAAGCGCAATCGTGCTTCCATCGCTAGACGAGTTCCACGCCCTCTACCCGAACCTCGATCTCGCGATCGGCGTCAGCAACCGCACCGTCGATATGGTTTCCGAAGCAATCGACTGCAGCATCCAGCTCGGTGAATTGCCCGATTCCAATCTCGTCGCGCGCCAACTCGGCACGCTCGATCAGGTCACCTGCGCGAGTCCAGCCTATCTGGCCCGCCACGGCACGCCAGCCGATCTCGACGAGCTGCGCGCGCACGTCGCGGTCAACTGCGTGTCGCCGCATAGCGGCCGCGAATGCGACTTCGATTTCGAAGTGGACGGCGAAGCGCGCAAGATCAAGCTCAACGGCTTCGTGCAGGTCAGCGACGAACAGGCGTACCTCACCTGCGGATTGCAAGGCCTCGGCATGATCCAGCCCGCGCGCATCGCCGCACAGCCTTACCTCGACTCGGGCTTGCTGCATGAAGTGCTGCCGCAATGGAAACCCGTGCCGATGCCGGTCTCGGTCGCGTACGTGAAAAACCGCCGCGTGTCGCCGCGCGTGCGCGCGTTCGTCGATTGGCTCGCAGAGCTGTTCGAGAAGGCCGGCCACGTCGAGCAGGATCTGTCGCGCGTGCGTCAGTTGCTGCGCGGCCTGCATCCCGCATAAAGCGGGTGCGGGCGCGCGGCGCTCGCGCGTTGCTTAGTCGATCGGCCGCACCGGCACGGGCCTCGTCAACAGATCGACATAGAAATTGAAGAACGCCGGATTATCAAAACATTTGACGATCGTCATCTTCTGCAAACCCGGCGGCGGCGAACTCGTGTAGCCCGTTGCCTTGCCATCGTTGGCGCCGATGCCCGTATCCACATCCACCCATTCCTCGACGGTCTGCGTCGCGAACGACGGATGCATCAGATACGCGAGCGTCAGCGTGTCCCAGATGTTCGTCGTGTAGTTCGGATTGGTCTCGAAGCCGTTCTTGCCGTCGTAGCCGTAACCGTTCAGCGTCCTGAACAGTTGCGTGATGATGGTCTGCTTCGCCGGATCGTGTGCAATGCGGTCGTAAAGCGCCTTGTCCATTTGCACGGTATTCGTTACGTCGAGCGGAATCACCGTCTGTTTGATCGGCAGATGCAGCACTGTTTTCGCCGCTTCGGGATCGAACCACCAGTTGAATTCGGCAGTGGGCGTGGTATTGCCCCGCACGTCGATCGCGCCGCCCATGTAGATGATCCGTTTGATCAGCGGCACGATTTCGGGGTGCTCGCGGGTGGCCAACGCGATGTTGGTCAGCGGGCCGATTGCGAGGATCGTCACCTCGCCCGGATAGCGCTTCACCGATTCGGCGATGAAGTCGATCGCGCTCTGGCTTCGCACCTTGGTGTGCGTCGCGAAGCCATCCGGGGGCGCGACGAGCTCGCTTGCCGATTTCGGCTCGGGCTTGCTCCATGCGCCAATGTAACCGTCCCCGCCGGGGAATTCTTTCAGTTCCCGCTGGATCGTCGTGAAGTCGTGCGACAGCGCGTAATTCGCGCCCGCATACACGCCGATCTGTTGTTCGACACCGAGCCGCTCGACCGATTTCAACGCATCGGCAACACCCTGCTTGAGCCACTGATTGCCGGACACCACGGTAATGCCGAGCACTTTCAGCGAACCCTGCGCCTGCAATTGCGCGGCCATCACGCCGAGTTGCCCGTCGTCGCCGAGCGTGTTGTAGTCGCTGTCGATGATCACCTTCGGCGGATCGCTTCGGGCATTGACACCGGTGCTGGCGTAAGCCGTGAGATCGAGTGTGATTGCCACGCTTGCCGCCCAGATTAATGCCACGAGAATTCGCCTCATCGATGCCTCCTTTGAAATGCCGCTGAATGACGCGGACAAGGAAACCATCATAGGCGCAAGCCATGTGAATGACGAACAATCAACGCAACGACAGCGCAAGCAAAAGCGGCTCGCGACGCCACTGCAACGTCGCGAGCCGCCTCGAATAGCGCGCCGTCAAAGGCCCATTACTGCGCTTCCTCCGCCCACACGGCGTTCTCCCGCGTCATCAGCGAGGTCGATGCCGCCGGTCCGAACGTGCCCGCCGAATACGAGCGCGGCCGCTCGCCCGACTTCGCCCAGCCGTCGAGAATCGGCTCGGCCCACGCCCATGCCGCTTCGAGTTCGTCGCGGCGCATGAAGTGTGTCAGCCGTCCGCGAATCACGTCGATCAGCAGCCGCTCATAGGCTTCCGCGCGACGCTCGGTGAACGCCTGCTGCAGGTCCAGGTTCAGGTTCACCGGCAGCATATGCATGCCGCTGCCGGGTTCTTTCGCGAGCACCTGCAGCTGGATCGACTCTTCCGGCTGCAACTGGATCACCAGACGATTGCCGTAGGTGCGTCCATTGCTCGGAATGATCGAGAACGGCAGCTCGGAGAATTCGATGACGATCTCCGACAGCTTCTTCTGCATCCGCTTGCCGGTGCGCAGGAAGAACGGCACGTTGGCCCAGCGCCAGTTGTTGATCCGCGCGCGCAATGCGACGAAGGTTTCGGCGCGGCTGCCCGCCGGCACGTTTTCTTCTTCGAGGTAGCCCTTGACCGCCTCGCCATCGACGGCGCCCGCCGTGTACTGGCCGCGCACCGTGTCGCGGGCGATGTCCTCGGGCGTCATCGGCCGCAGCGAGCGCAGCACCTTCAGCTTTTCGTCGCGCACCGCGTCGGGATCGAGCGACACCGGCGGCTCCATCGCGACGATGCACAGCAGTTGCAGCAGGTGGTTCTGCACCATGTCGCGCAGCGCGCCGGTCTTGTCGTAGAACCCCGCGCGAGTGCCCACGCCGACCGTTTCGGCCACCGTGATCTGCACGCTCTTGATGTACGGCGCCTGCCACAGCGGCCCGAAAATCGGATTGCCGAAGCGCAGCACCATCAGGTTCTGCACGGTTTCCTTGCCGAGGTAGTGGTCGATCCGGTAGATCTGCGATTCTTCGAAATGCTTGCCGACCGCGTTGTTGATCTCCTGCGCGGACGCGAGATCGTGGCCGAGCGGCTTTTCGAGCACCACGCGCGAATGGCTGTCGACGAGCCCGGCCGCCGACAGGTTGTCACAGATATTGGTGAACAGATCCGGCGACGTCGCCAGATAGAACACGCGGTTCACGCCGTCGCGCGACGCTTCCTTCAGACGCAGGTAGTCTTCGCGCGAATCGACGTCCATCCGCACGTATTCGAAAATCGCGAGAAATTTGTCCCACGCGGATGCATCGAACGCCTTCTTGTCGATGAAGGGCTTGGCCTTCTGCTCCATGAATTCGCTGATGTATTCCTCGCGCGACCAGGGCTTGCGCCCGATCGTCAGAATGCGGGTGTCCGGCGGCAGGTTGCAGTGCAGATGCGCCATGTACAGCGCGGGCAGCAGCTTGCGGAACGACAGGTCGCCGGTGCCGCCGAAGATGATCATGTCGAGCGGCAGGTCGGGTGTGGCAGGAGCTTGTTGGGTCTTCATGGCACGGTCGCAGCGTCTAGGGGGAAGGCGTCGATCAGGAATCGGCGGCGGGCGGACGGGCTATGGCTCACGTCCGGTATGGCGCTTTTTCCGGCAAACTTCTATGGTGCAACGTTTTGAGATAGTTTGCACGGCAACATCTGCCGCAGGTTAGCGCAAGTTGCCAAGCTTGCGCGCCACGCGGTTGTTTTTTCGGGATATTTTGCGTGATTTTGGCGGGTGGACTGCCGACGGTCAGCCGCGCGCCAGCGCGTCTCGCGCTACCCGGCACGCGGCCAGATCCCACGCCGCGCAGCCGACGCTCTTGAATACCACCGGTCCCGCCGGCACCGGCTGCGTCTTACCGAGCACCGCGGCGATCCCGCCCACCCGCGCCCAGTCGACGCCCGCCTGGATGAAATCGCCGGCCTCGTGCTTCGCGCCGGCCTCGTCGTCGACGAACAGCGCGCTGCCCGCGATCGTCGTCGCGCCGATCTCGACCATCTGCGGCGTGAAAGCGCCGATCCCGATCACGAGCCGCTCGGCGCGCGCCGTCTCGTCGTAGACCGGCTGTTTGCTCGTGGTCAACGCGATCACGACCTCGATCGAAGCCGGAATCGTCGCGCCGGTTTCCGCGAGCGGCCGCAACTCCCGCGCCTTGCCGCGTTGCGCCGCGCAGAACGCTTCGGCGCGCGCAGGCGTGCTGCCCTTGACCCACACGCACGCGTCGGGAAACCGTTCGCCGATCGCTTCCAGATGATTGAGCGCCTGCGTGCCGGTGCCGATCAGCAGGAATTCGCGCGGCGTGCGCGCGGCGAACGTCGCGATGCCGAGCATCGACATCGCCGCGGTCCGACGGCCGGTCACGGTCGGACCGTCGAGGACGAACAGCGTCTCGCCGGTATCGGCATCGAAGGCCATCACCTGGCCGTGGATCGTCGGCAGATGGCGAGCGCCGTTGCTCGCGCACACGTTGACGAGCTTGTGGATCGCCAGATCGGGCGCGGTGGCGGGCATCGACAGCATGATGCCGCCGGCGTTCAGCGGCACGACGAGCCGCTCGGGGCTCACGATGCGTCGTTGCGCGTAGTCGATGCTTGCGCGCCGCAATGCGTCGACAAGCGCCGCATAAGGCATCAGCCGCGCGGTGGCGGCGGCGTCGAAGATCTGCGTGGTCGGGCGGGTCATGGGCGGGACGGTCCAATGGTGGATGGAGTGGGCATGGCGTCACCGTAACCGAGCGCAAGAAAATTGACTAGTCGTGTGGGCGGCTACTTCCCGCCGTTACCGTCGCGGTTCTGGTCGCCGTTCTTGCCGTTGCCGTTACCGTTGCCGTTGCCGAACATCGCCCGACACGCCGGGCTCAGTTCGTCGAGGTGCCGCTTCATGCAGGCGATGATCTTCGCCCGGTGCGGAATCTCCGCGGCGCAGAAATGGAACGCATCATGACGGCAAGCATGGGCCTGTTCTTCGCGGGTTGCTGCCTGCGCGGCGCTGGCAGCGTCGAGCACGACGAGGCTGGCAGCAAGCAGGCGGAAGGCTCGATTCATGGGAGATCCGATAGGTCGCACGTCGAAGATGCTGCCTCAGCAGGAAGCAGACCCGAATCGCGAAGGCCGCGTGATGCCCAGCGCGCCAGCTAGCTCGTGCAGCGGCCGAGCGTCATCCCCCGCCCCGCATAGAAACGCGACATCGTCGCGAACGGCAGGTACACGTCGGACTGATGCGGCGCGACGCCCGACGGGTTATGGAACCACACGCCGTCGCGATCCCGGCCGTGCAGCAGGATCAGATGACCGCCCCGCTGTAGGTTCGGCCGCTCCGGATAGCGGATCTCGGGGCTCACCGACACGATCGCGAGCGTATCCGCGTCGAGCCGCGCCGCGATCTCCTCGAGCGACGCCTGCGGCAGCACGTCGATATCGAGGCCGAAGGCCGGGCCCGCCCAGTCGGCGAACGGCCGGTAGATCAGCCCCTCGACACCGCCATCGTCGCGCAGCCGATACACGCCGTGCCGCAGCGCGTCGTCGAGCAATGCGGCGCGCGGCGCGTGATCGATGCCCCAGTAGTCGAGCGCCGATTCAAGGCACGTCAGCCCGCACAGGCGTTGCGCCCAGAAACGATAGTGCTCGGGGTCGGCGAAACCGCTGCGCTGCCAGTGCGGGTCGTCACACGGATCGCGCCGCTGTTCGACGATGTCGCGCACCCACTCGGGGCTGCCCCATTGCGTGTAGTACGGAACATCGGCGTGGCGGAGAACGGGTTCGGTCATCGCTGGTATCGGTCAGGTTGAGTTGTACCGGGTCGGGTTGCGTTGCGCGCGGTTAAAGCATGCTGCGCGGCCGCTTCATCGTGCCGTCAAAGAAACGCTGCAAACGGAACGCCGACAGATCGAGCGACGCGTTGCCGCCATCGTTGAGTTCAGCGAGCAGCTTGCCGACGATCGGCCCCATCGCGAACCCATGTCCGCAAAAACCGGTCGCAATCGTCAGGCCAGCGACCTGCGGCGGCGCATCGATCACAGGAATTCCGTCGGGCAACACGTCGATCAGCCCGGCCCACGCCTCGACCACCTGGGCGTCGCGCAACGCCGGAAACAGCGCGCGCAGCTTGTTGAGCGCGCGCGGCGCGTGGCTCGGGTTAGGCTGCGGATGCGGGTCGCGCGGATAAAGCACACGTTCGGCGTCGGGCACGCCGCCCGGCAGACGCTCGCGCAGATCGCGCAGACAGGCGCCGTTCAGATGGAAGCTGAACTTCTCGCGCTGCGTCCACAGTTCCGGCAAAAACCACTTGAGCGCGCGGAAATGGCCGAGCGTCATGTCGACGTCGACCTGCATGTCGTCGGCGAGGTTGATCGCGCCGTTCGCGCGCTGCCGGATGCCGAGGCCGTGCCCCCAGAACGTCGACGCCGTGATCGGCGGCAGCGGATTGGTGCGCATGCAGGTACCGCGCACCGCCTGCTGAGGCAGTTCGAGACCGAGCGTCCTGAGGAGCCGCCAACTGCTCGCGCCGGCCGCGCAGATCAAACGCGAGGTACGAATCGTGCCGCGCTCCGTGACCACGCCGGCGATCGCGCCACCCGCGCGTTCGACGCCGACCACGCCGCAGCCCTCGAAAAACTGCGCGCCGGCTTCGGCCGCGCGCGCCGCGAACGCCGCGGCCGCACGGCGCGGTTCGGCCTGACCGTCGCTCGGCGTGTATAGGCCGCCGAGCGCGGGCCCCTGCATGCCGGTGACGACGGCGTCGATCTGCCCGCGGTCGAGCGTGCGGGTGTCGAGGCCATACTGACGCGCGACTTCGAGCCATTGCTGGAACGAAGTCCAGTCTTCGTCATTGGTCGCGACATACAGGCAACCGCCCTGGCGCCATTCGAGATCGAAATTCAGCTCACGCTCGAGTTCTTTCCACAATGGAATACACGCCATCATCAGCGGCACCTCGGCGGCTTCGCGACCCTGCTGGCGCACGAAGCCCCACGCGCGCGACGACTGCTGCCCGGCGATCCGCGACTTGTCGAGCACCACCGCCGACAGGCCGCGCCGCGCCAGGTAATAAGCGGCCGCGCAGCCCATGATGCCGGCACCCGCGATCACGACGTCGGCGCGGCTGGGAAACGGTTGGTCGGCGGGCGTGAAGGTCGAGTGCAGCGGGTAAGTCGTGGTCATTGGTTGGGCGGGTTGGAGACGTGGGCGTCATCTTCGCAGTGGCGGCCATTGTCCGCAATGCCGCGTGAGTTCGGCACCGCTGCTGGTCGCAGCCGGGACGACGACGCGCCGGCTCCTGCCGGATTCCGCGATTATCCGTCACACGGATATTCGTCGATTATCTGTCACGCAAATATTTGACAAATATTCGTGTAACGCATAAATTGCGTTTATTCGTCTCGCAAATAATCCGCTATGCTCCATCTGATCACCACGTCGGACCAGCTCGCGCAGTTGCTGGCGGCCAGCCGCCGCCAGGCCGGCTTCACGCAGACCGAGGCGGCCGCGCGCGTCGGCGTGAGCCAAAGCCGCATTTCCGCGCTCGAAACCGATGCGAGCGGGCTCACGCTTACGCAGCTGCTCGCGCTCTGCGGCGCCTACGGCCTGCAACTGCAGTTGCGCGACAAAAATCAGCCGAGCGCCGAGCCGGCACCGAACGTCGAGTGGTGAGATGGCCCGGCAAACCGCCTCGAAGGCATTGTCGGTCTGGGCCAACGGCGAGCGCGTCGGCGTCTGGCGCCTGCCCGCGCGTGGTCCGATGGAGTTCGCCTACGACGCCGCCTGGATCGCGTCGCCCGCGGGTCGTCCGTTGTCGCTGTCGCTGCCGTTCACGCCCGGCAACATGACGCACAAAGGGCCGCGGGTGCTCAACTACTTCGACAACCTGCTGCCCGACAGCGACGCTATCCGCAAACGCATCGCGCAGCGCTACCGGACCGAAACGCTCGACGCGTTCGACCTGCTGCGGGCCATCGGCCGCGACTGCGTCGGCGCGGTCCAACTGCTCGGCGAAGACGACGCGCCGGCCGGGGTTCAGCGCATCGAAGGCACGCCGCTCTCCGACGACGACATCGAGGCGCTGCTCGCGCAAACGGTCGGCAAACCGACGCTCGGCGCGCCCGACGAACCCGACGACTTCCGCATCTCGCTCGCCGGCGCGCAGGAGAAAACCGCGCTGCTGTGGCACGACGGCCAATGGCAGCGGCCGCACGGCGCGACGCCGACCACGCATATCTTCAAGCTGCCGTTGGGGCTAGTCGGCAACCGGCTCGCCGATCTGAGCACGTCGGTCGAAAACGAGTGGCTGTGCATGCGGATTCTGCGCGAGTTCGGCCTGCCGGTCGCGAACACGGAGGTGCTCAGCTTCGGCCAGCAGCGCGTGCTCGCCGTCGAACGCTTCGACCGGCAGATGCATTCGAGCGGCAGCTGGCTATTGCGTTTGCCGCAGGAAGATTTCTGCCAGGTGTACGGCGTGCCGTCGCATCGCAAGTACGAGAACGAGGGCGGCCCCGGCGTGCTCGATCTCGCGCGGATTCTGCAGCAGTCGGTCGATGCGCGGCAGGACCTCGAGACCCTGCTCGCGAGCCAGATCCTGTTCTGGATGCTGGCCGCGCCGGACGGCCACGCGAAGAACTTCAGCATCCGTCTGCTCGCGGGCGGCCAGTACCGTCTGACGCCGCTATACGACGTGATGTCGATCTGGCCGGTCGAAGGCAATGGCCCGAACCAGTGGTCGTGGTACAAGGCGCGGCTTGCGATGGGTCTGTGGTCGCGCAGCAAGCACGATGCGTTTCGCGACGTGCAGCGGCGTCATTTCAACGCGATGGCGTTGAAGTGTTCGTACGGCGCCAACGCCGAGCCGCTGATCCAGCGTCTGATCGAGCAGACGCCCGGCGTGATCGAGCGGGTGTCGGCGGCGTTGCCCGAGCGCTTTCCGGGCAAGGTCGCCGAGCGGATTTTCAAGGGACTTCAAAACTCGGCGGCCCGGCTCGACACGATGCCGGCGAGTTGAACGCTTTGCGGCCAGAAGCCGGAACCGTTGGCTTGCGCACAACTCATTCGTGGATTCCCTACGGTTTCGTCATCGTTTCACCGGTAGAATGCTTTTTGATGCTCAATGCATCAAAAGTCACCCGCGCGACGGCTGCGTCGCTTGCATTAGCGGCCTCGGCGACGGTCTGACAAAATCATAAACAGTGAATTTTTTTACGGTACATTTGCTGTCCCCGCGTGGCCGATTCATGCGCATTGCATGCGCAAGGTCGGCTTGCGCCTGTCGACCGCGTACCACCTGTACCTTTTAACTCGCGGATTTTCACGCAGCATGGCCAACGAAACACACTCACCGGACTCCATCGCGGTTGCCGAGCGCGTGCGCGAGTTGATGAGCCGGCATGGAATCGGCAAGCGCCAGCAAACCACGGAGCTATGCCGCATCCTCGATCTGAGTTTTTCTCAGGGGCACCGCAAACTGCGCGGCAATAGTCCATGGACGCTGTCGCAGATCAAGAAAGTCGCCGAGGTATTCGACGAACCGGCGGCGCAGCTGTTCGGCGCGCAGTCGCTCGATCCGGGCGTGGTCGGCGCGATCGCCCAGGAGGCGGTGTTCTGCATCGGCGCGACCGAAATCGCCTGTACCGCGTGGGTCGGCGCTGCGCTAGAACCGGGCAGCCGTCCGGAATTCGTCGCCTATTCGCGGCTCGGTCAATGGCGTGTCTCGCGACATGATGGCGCGCTGTATCAGAGCGCCTATGAAGTCCACAAGATCGAGATCTATCCGCGCCGCGCCGAAACCGACAAGCCTTGCATCGCGGTCGTCGACGACGATTGCGCGAGCGCCGATAACCTGCGCGACTATCTGGAGCGCAGCGGCTTCGCGGCGGTCGCGATCTATGGGCTCGCGGCCTTCAGCGAGCAGTTGCAAACGCAGGTGTTCGACGGTGTGATCATCGACTGGCTGTTCGGCTCGCAGACCTCGGCGGCCGCGATTCGCGCGGTGCGCGCATCGGAGAACCCGGACGCGCCGATCTTCGTGCTGACCGGCGAGCTGCTGACCGGCAAGGCCAGCGAATCGGAGATCAGCGAGGTGATCCGCGATTACGACGTCGCGTGCTACGAAAAGCCCGCGCGCATGGCGATCCTCGTCGCCGATCTGTCGAAGCGGCTGAATCGCCCCTGAACCGCTGGCGCCGATGCGCGCCCCGGGCGCGGCGCCGCCCTCACGCCTGATGCCGCGCCGCCAGCGCGCGCTGCAGCGCGTGCTTCAGATCCTCGTAATGGACCGGCTTTAACAGCGCCTCGAACACCGACGGCGCGCCAGTCACCCCACCTTCATCATCCCGCACGACCTCCGGCGCGTACGCGCTGACCACGATCACCGGCACGCCCGCCGACGGTCCACCGCGCACCGCGAAGTCCTCGAGAAACGTGTAGCCGTCGCGCCCCGGCATATGCAGATCGAGCAGCACCACTTCGCACCGGTGTGTATCGAGCCACGCGAGCGCGTCGTTCGCGTTGCCGAGTGCGAGCGAGTCGTAGCCCATGTGCGCGACCATTTCGCTGAGTGACTCGCGGATCAGGCTGTTATCGTCGATGATCAGCACGCACGGTTGCGCGCCGTCCGGCTCGGCTTGCGCCGCGACGTCGGCCGGCTCGACGGTGGCGACCGGCACGACCGGAATCGTCACCGTGAAGCGGGTGCCCTCGCCGACCGTGCTCGCGACTTCCACCGTGCCGCCGAACAGCTTGACGAGCCCTTGCACGATCGTGAGCCCCATGCCGGCGCCTTCGAAACGGCGCGAGCGCTTCGCGTCGAGCTGAGTGAACTCCTCGAAGATCAGCGGGATCTGCTCGGACGGCACGCCCGGTCCCGTATCGCTGACGACGAAAACCAGCAGCGCCGGCTGCTGGCGCAGCTCGACGCGCACCGTGCCGGTCTCGGTGTAGCGGATCGCGTTGGTGACGAGGTTGTTGACGATCTGCCGGATGCGGTGCGGGTCCGACTCGACGAGCCCGCTCGCGCCGCTCGCCTCGCTTTCGAGCTTCAGGCCGCGCGCCTTGGCGGACATCGTGTGTTCATCGACGATCGATGCCAGCAGCTCGCGCGGCTCGAAATGCTGGTGCCGCAGTTCGAGCTTGCCGGCGCCGAGGCGCGCGTAGTCGGTCAGGTCCTTCATCTGCGCTTCGAGATGGCGCGCCGCGGTTTCGAGCCGCTGGATCACCTTGCGGTCGGCCTCCGTGTGATAGTGGAAGCCGAGCAGTTCCACCGACGACACGATCGCATGCAACGGCGTGCGCAGCTCATGGCTGATCATGCCGAGAAACGCATCCTTCGCGAGGCTCGCCTCGCGCGCCGCGCGGCTTGCCTGATGCTCGGCTTCCAGCGCCGCGCGCTGCTGGCGCATGAGCCGCGTGCGGCGCCGGCCGTTGAGCACGAGCAGCAGCGTCGCCGCCGCCGACAGCAACAGCAGCACCAGACCACCCGCGAAAAGGAGGCGGCGTTTGTCGATGAAATCGCGGTTCATCGCTTCGCGGTCGGCGACATCGGCGAAACGGCGCGACAGCGCAAGATCGTTGACCTCGCTCCAGTGCTGGCGCAGCTGCGCGTCGATCCGCGCGGCACGGGTGCGGTCGCGCGGCAGTACGTCCATCTCGGGCTGGATGTCGTCGAGCACATTCTCGAGCGTCCTGATTTCGTCGATCTGCCGTTGCAACAGAGCGAGCTGCGCGGAGAGCCGCTGCGTCGAGCCGGCCATCACGCGCAGCTTCGATTGCAGCAGTTGGAAGCGCAGCAGCAACCGCTGATAGTCGTCGTCGGCGCCGGACTGATACAGCAGCAGCTGGTTCTCGAAGCGAGCGTAGGCGATCTGCAGTTGTGCGGCGTCCCAGTAGAAACCATCGTAGGTGCCGGTCAACTGCTCGGTCGCGCGCGGGTTCAACAGGTTCGCATACAGCAGGTAGCCGATCGCGCCGACGGGCGCGGCGAGCGCCATCAGCCAGATCAGCACGTACATCGCGCGCCGCCACGGACGACGCGCTATTTGACGATGAGGGCCTTGATCTGCCATACGAATTTCGAGTCGCCGACCGCGCCAGTCAGTTCATCCGGAAAAGCGTCGCGCGGATAGATCAGAAACAGCGGCCCGAAGTCGCTGAGTTTCAGGCGCTGGCCGTTCATGCTGTACGCGACGATCACGCCGTAGCGTTCGCAGTCCGCGACCGGCACCGTGTAGGTGTAATCGTCGTACGTGTGAAGCTCGATTTCGCTGCCGCGCGCGCCGACGGCCTTCAGGATGTCGGCGAGCCTGGGACCGGCGAACGTCGAGCGCGGTGTCCAGGTGGTCGAAGTCGTGATCGTATGCACGGGCAGCGCGAGCAGTTGAGCCTCGTCGAAGTGATAGCTGCGATGCGCGGCGTCGTTGGTGTTGGCGATCTTGCCCTCGACGTCGAGCGCCAGCGCCGGCGACTGCCGCACGCCCGGCTGGGCATGCGCGCCACAGACGGTAAGCCCGACGATCAGTCCCGCGAGCCCCGCTAGCCAGCGCATCCGCGAGGGCACACCGGTTTCGCCGGCTGCATTGCGCGGCGTTGCAATCAGGTTGGCCATTTGCTTTTTTTATCCGTTTTAGTTGATTCGCCGGACCGTGGGCGGCGCCACGGTCAGCCGATCTTATGCCACGCGAAGTGTTGCGCCATACCGTGCAGTCAAACGCGTGCCACCCCGACACGCGACCTTTGACCCGCATGCATAATATCGCCAAAATGCGCTGACTCAAAAGCCCGATAGTCATGAACAAGCCGGTCTTGCCCCTGACGTACGAACAGCTCGATCACTGGATCGAATCGCTGCAACCCGAGTTGCTCGCCGAGCGTTTCACGATGGCGCTCGGCATTCTGCGCGGCGGCGCGCCGCTCGCGCTGATGGTGTCGCACGCGGTCGGCGCGCCGGTCGCGTTCCTGCGCTACGATCGCCAGACGCGCGCGGTCGCATGGGATTCGACGCTGCCGATCCCGGCCGCCGGCTCGAAAGTGCTGTTGTGCGAGGACATCGCCGGACGCGGTTTTACGCTCGCCGATTGCATCGCGTTCCTGCAGTCGCACGGGCTCGAAGTCAAAACGCTGACCGCCGCGGTCGATGAACTGAGCCGCGTGCAGCCCGACTACGCGATCGACGCGCGCGGCTACTTCGCCCTCTTTCCATGGGAGCGCCAGGCGTACACCGAGCGCTACCGCGACGACTGGGCACGCGTCGAAGCCGGCACCGCGCCGGCGATGGCCAACGACCACGAATACGCGGCTTACGCAATCGACCTCGACGGCATCCTGCTGCCCGACGTACCGCTCGCGCGCTACGACGAAGACCTTGCCGGCGCGCTCGCCGAGCGCGACGCGCTGCTGCCGTTCGAGGTGCTGCCCGGCATCGACCTGCAACACGTGCGCACGATCATCACGGGCCGCCCGGAGATGGATCGCGCGCGCACCGAAGCGTGGCTCGCGCGACACGGCTTCGCTCATCTGCAACTGGTGATGCGCGCGCCCGGCCTGCATGACGACAGCCCCTCCGGCGCGGCCGCGCACAAGGCAAGCGCGGCGCTGCGCTCGGGTGTCACGCACTTCGTCGAAAGCGATCCGGTGCAGGCGCTGCTGATCGCGCAGCAGGCGCCTTTGTTGCGCGTGATCTGGTGGGATGCGCTGACGCGCACGGGGATGCTGGTGAGCGCAAGGGCGTGGAGTTGAGCCGAGCTCAGCGCTCTACTTGTCCTTCCCCTCGCGCAACTGCAAATGACGCGCGGCCCGCTGCGACGCGACGACGATCAGCTTCATCGTCGCGCGCGTCGCGCCGACGAACAGCTTGCGCGCGACGCGTTCGTCGAACGCGTCGAAGTCGATCTCGGTGAAGATCACGCACGGCGCCGCCTGCCCCTTGAAGCGGTAGATCGATTCGAACAGCACGTCGCCGTCGCGATACTCCGGGTTGCCGAACAGATCGTATTTGCCGGTGAAGCTGCGCAGCCGATGCGGTCCGAGATGATCGAGCGCGCTCATCGCCGAACCGTCCCTGCCGCGGAACGACAGCACCACGATGTCCTGCTTGCGAAAGCCGAGCCCGAGCGCGTGGGTTATCGCGCGCTTGGTCGCGTCGATACTGCTTTCAGCGGCCTGCGCTTCGTCGTAGACCGACACCGAAACGTCTGAGCCGTCGAACGGACTGCCCGACGCGAGCGCCGCGGCAAGCGGCACCGACGAGCCGACCACATCGCGCAGATAGTCGAGGATGTCACGCGGACTGCGGTAATTGGTGGTTTCCTTCAGCGTGGCCCAGCCGGGTAACGACACCGGCTCGCGCATGTACAGATTCTGCAGCGGGTCTTCGAGCCACCACCACGCGCCGCCCGGCCGCAGCAGCCGCTCGAGCGAGGCAATCCACGACTGCTCGAAATCCTGCCCTTCATCGACGATCAGCACGTCGAACTGCCAGCGCGGCTCGATCGGCGTGTCGGCGAATCCAGCCTCCAGTTGATCGAATACCTGCGCGGACTGGAAATCGGGCGCGCGGCCCGCGTCGCGCATGATCCAGTCGCACAGCTGGTGATAGTTCGCGACCTTCGCCTCCGGCGGCGCGACCCGCGCAATGTGATCGGCGAGTGGCCGGTTGAAGCACACGTACAACGGCCGCTCGCCGCGCGCGACGGCGTCCTTCATCACCTGCACCGCGAGTTGCGTCTTGCCGGAGCCCGCCGTGCCGACCACGCGCAAACGGAACGGCGCGAATTCGAGCCGCCGGGCCCACGTGGCGAGTCCGCCCGACAGGCGCGTGACGAGCGTGCCCGCCTGGCCGACGAGCGCGCTCGTGTCGGGTGCCAGCGCGAGTTCGTCGGCGAGAAAGTGATGGATTTTCGATGCGCTGGGAAGGCGCGGCTCATCGGCCGGCAGCGCTTCGCGGATGATCGCCGCGAGCCGTTCGCGCCGCGTCGCGTCGACGATGCGCGCGGGATTCACGCCGGCGATCGCCGCATCCTTGACGATGTGATCGGGACAGTACGGCAGTTCCTCGATGAAATACGTGCCGGCGCCGAACGCCGCGGTAAAACGCCGGTGCAGACTCTCGATCGTATGCGCGAGCGCGATCGCGACGTTGCGCTCGGTCTGCAGATACAGCTTGACGAGCCCCTTCGGCGTTTCACGCAGAAAGCCGGTCTTCTGCTCGACGATCATCAGACGCCCGGCGGGACTCACGATCACGAAGTCGGCCTCGCCGAATACCGAGAAGTTCTGGTTCAGGCGAGTCCAATGCACGCCGTGATAGACGGTGTAATCGTCGGGCAGTGCATGTTCGAGCAGCGCGAGCGTTTCGCGTTCGCGCGCCGCCGCGCCGGTCGCTTCGAGGCTCTTCCAGTCGTCGGGAACAATGCGGGCCATGCGATGCCTTATTGGGTTTGGATGCGTGAGTCCACGCGTGTCGGCTCAGTGCGCGATTCGGGGTGCGGTCATTGTACGCAACGCGGTGGCGGGCGTCGCGTCCGCGAGGCTGGGTGCCGCCTCGCGCGCAGAGCGCCGTTCGGATGCCGCGCAAAGCTTCGCGCATCGTGTATCGTAACTGGCTGAACGCCGCGCGCGAGGCGCGGCTTGCCAACCGTAAGAGAAAAGGATTTACCGGATGATTACGATCTGGGGACGTACCAATTCAGTCAACGTCCAGAAAGTTTTGTGGTGCTGCGACGAACTCGTACTGCCATTCGACCGCATCGACGCGGGCCTGCAATTCGGCCGCAACAACGAACCCGACTATCTCGCGATGAACCCGACCGGCAAGATCCCGACGCTGGTCGACGACGACTTCGTGCTGTGGGAATCCAACTCGATCCTGCGCTATCTGGCGATGCAATACGGCGAATCGAGCCTGCTGTATCCGGCCGAGCCGAAACTGCGCGCGAGCATCGACCGCTGGCTGGACTGGTCGCTGTCGACGCTGCAGCCGGTGGAACGTCCTGTTTTCTGGTCGCTCGTGCGCACGCCGGAGGCCGAGCGCGACGCTGCCAAACTCGCCGCCGACGTGAAAGCGGTCACCGTGCTGTGGCGCCTGCTCGACACACATCTGCAGGGCCGCTTCTTTCTCGAAGGCGAAAAGTTCACGCTCGCCGATATCGTGATCGGCGCGTACGCGAAGCGCTGGTTCGGCCTCGACGGTTTGCAGCGGCCGCCGCTGCCGAGTCTGGAGCGCTGGTATTCGCGTCTGACGACGCGCACCGGCTTCAAGAAGTACGTGGATTTTCCGTTGACCTGAACGGCCGGTTCGTTGGCGACTTCGTAAGCGCCGCCCGCGCGCCTGTGCCGCGCCTGTGCCGCGCCGATCCCCCGACCGGCGCGGCGACCCACCCCGCATGCCTCTATAATCGACGCATGAAAACCGCCAAGCCCGCCGCCAACCCCGCCGCAACCGGCCATCCGGTCACTCCCGCACCTGCCGCCTCCACCGCCGATGCGCACGAGCATCATGTGCATCACGACGTGCATCAGCCGTCGCAGGAAGCGGCTCTCGCACTGGCCGAGCAATATTGCCGCGAACGCGGCGAAAAACTCACGCCGATCCGGCGCAAGGTGCTCGAACTGCTGCTGAACTCGGGACGCGCGACCAAGGCCTATTCACTGCTCGACGAAATGCGCCAGATTCACCCGGGCTCGGCGCCGCCAACCGTCTATCGCGCGTTGGATTTTTTGCTGTCGGCGGGACTCGTGCATCGGATCGAGTCGATCAATGCGTTCACCGTCTGCCATGATCTGACGCAATGCCAGCACGGCATTCTCGTCGTATGCCAGCAATGCGGCAGCGTCACGGAGCTGCATCAACCGAAGCTGCGTCAGGCCCTGATCGCGCAGATCGAAGACGCGGGCTATCGGCTCGCGAGCGACGAAATCGAGTTGAAGGGCCTCTGTGCGGCCTGTCAGGCGGCCGCAATGGCTGGCGAAGCCGCGCCGGTGGCCGCGGCGAAATAGCGGCGCGCTACGCGTCAGGTGCGCAACGCGGTGTGATGCGCTGCGAAGCGTCGATGGCCGCGCGCTGTTCCGCGAAACGACGTCTTCCCACCGCGCGCCGGCCTGCTACTACTCGCTCTCCACGAAAGCCCGCTGCGAGCCCGCTACGAAGCGGCGATCACCCCGCCGCGCGGGCGTCGATCGCGTCGCGCAGCAACGTCACGAGCGCTTCGGGCAACGCGGGTTTGGTCATGAAATGCTGGAAGCCTTCGCCGATGCTCCGCAGGCGATATGCGTCGTCGGTATGGCCGGTCAGCGCCACCGCCACCGCGGGTGAATGGCCGCCGCAAATCTCGTGATCGCGTAGCCGCTGGATCAGATAGAAGCCATCCATGGTCGGCAAGTCGAGGTCGCAAACGACCGCGTCGGGAAGCAACTCCATCGCCGCCACGACACCCTCTTCCGCATCGGCGACCGCGCATACCTTCGCGCCTTCCGCCTCGAGTAGCAAGGTCAACGATTCCCGGCTGTCGGGGTCGTCCTCTACCAGCACGATCGTGGCCTGATCGAGCCTCAATGCTGCATTCATCGTATGTTGTTGCTCTGGAAAACCGGTTAGGCCATCGGAAGTGGCCAATGTTTCAGTCTGCTGATTGCCGCCGATTTGCGCGGCCGATGTGTTGCTGTCCATGGTTCCGACTCGATTTCGCACGCCGAGTTGCAGACAGGTCCGCGATTGTAAAACATTGCTGAGCACCTTCCCGAGTACAACGCGTGCGCACGGTAACGCGCCAAAATTGCACGTCGATGAAAAAACGGCGCTCGACGCATGCCGCGATTTAGCTGCTGAGTGTCCGCAGTTTTTCCGCGGCTCGCCGATTGCCGGCACCCGATGTTCCGGCGCGGTTCGCATGAACCCCGTTCGTACGGCCTTCTCCGCCCGGTCTCGATTCCGTCCTTCGTATTGTTTGCGCGACGCGGCGCTGTCGTTCGTGTTGCGCCGCTCGCATCCGACGACTCTGCAAGCATGTCGCGTGCCTCCACGCAGGGGTTCGCGTCACGTGAAGAGGGGCCGGGTCGCGCGTGTCGATGACACAAAGATGAATTGGCGCTTACCCGCTAACCGTTGGCGCCGCGGCGCTATCATCGTGGGCGCGCATGCGCGGCATGCTTCGGTTCGCGGCCGTCCGCACGCGTCTATCGATGTCCACTCTCCACTCATCCTAACCCGAGGCCACCCGACACCATGTCCGCCACATCGTCCGCGCTTTGCACCGCGACGCTCGAGATCCTTCGTCACGTCAGCACCGCCACGCTGACCACGCAGCTATTCAAGCGCGGTCTGCGCAATACCTTCATGCAGGGCGTCGCACCGCTCGGTCCGCGCCGCGGCGCGAATCTGGTTGGGCCGGCGTTCACGCTGCGCAATATCCCGTCGCGCGAAGACATCGACGTGCTGGAGCTATTCGCGGACCCTGAGTACGCGCAACGCAAATGCGTCGAGACCATTCCGCCGGGCCATGTGCTCGTGCAGGATTGCCGCGGCGAGCGCGGCAGCGCGTCGTTCGGTTCGATTCTGTCGCTGCGTTTGCAGGTGCGCGGCGTGGCCGGCATGGTGTCCGACGGGCCGGTGCGCGACAGCGCGACGATCGCCGCGCTCGACATGCCGGTGTTTTGCGCCGGCGCGAGCGCGCCGCCCAATCTGATCCGCCATCACGCCGTCGACATCAACGTGCCGATCGGCTGTGGCGGCGTCGCGGTGTTTCCGGGCGACGTGATCGTCGGCGATGGGGATGGGGTCGTCGTGATTCCGCTGAAGATGGCCGACGACGTCGCGCAAGCCGCGAACGAGCAGGAACGGCTCGAAGCGTTTCTGACCGAAAGGATTCGTGCCGGCGCCGCGCTACCCGGCACCTATCCGCCGAACGACGAGACGAAGGCGGCGTTCGACGAGTGGAAGAAAAACCGCAAAATCTAGGGGCCTTTTCAAACGACACGGCGACCGGTGCACCACACCGGCCGCCGGTTCAAGCGCCCTTGGCGGGCCCGATGCCCTGCACCAGCAACGCCACCGCATGTCGTGCGATCTCCGCGCCGCCGATATTGCGGCGCAACGGATCATTACGCCACAGCTTCGAGGTGGCGAGCGGCAGAATCGTCATGCCGAGCAGCGTGACGAATACGAGCGCGGGTTCGAGCGATGCATTCAGGCGCCCCTCCTTCTGCCAACGCGCGATCGCCAGCAGCAACTCCTTCTGATGTGCGAAGCCGAAACGCTCATGCATGCGCTGGCGCAGCAGACCGCCGTCGCTGATCACTTCGCGAATCCATAGCGACGCGAACCACGGGTTATCGCTCGCGATCTGCACGAGCTGCTCGGTGAACTGCGTGATCGCCGCGACCGGATCGTCGGGATTTTCCTGGAAGGGCAGGCCGAGGCTTGCGCGCAACGGCGCGAAACACTCGTCGATCAGCACATCGAGCAGTTGATCGCGTGTCTTGAAGTAGTAGTGCACCATCGCGGGTGTGAAGCCGGCCTCGCGGGCGATCTCACCGAGCGATGTCTCGACGATGCCCTGCCTTGCGAACAACGTCAGCGCAGCTTCGAGCAAGCGCGCACGTTGCTCTGGGCCGCGCGCGGCGCCCGTCGGCCGGCCGGGGCGGCGGGCGGGCGACCCGGTTGGCGCGCCGCTTGTGAGATTCGCGGTTTGCGTATCCGCTTGCGTCGCCTCGAGTTTGGGCTTCGACGCGCCACGCTTTTTCGCGGCAATTCGCGCGGGTGGCCCCGCATCTGTCACGACGTGGTCCGCCGCGGCGTCATCAGACGAGATCCTTGTCATTGCATTGAATTTGACGTGAGAGGCGATGTCGCCTATATTAATCGTTCAGTTAATTAATTTCAACGCGTTGCCGCCATGGAACAACCCGCTACGACCCTGTCCGTCGACTCCGCGCCCGAGGAACCCCGCCAGGCCTCGGCCGCAGACGCAGCCGATCATCCGCCGATCCGGCTGCTGTTTCCGGCGCTGCTGCTGGTCATGCTGCTCGCCGCGCTCGACCAGACGATCGTGTCGACCGCGCTGCCCACCATCGTCGGCGATCTGGGCGGGCTCAATAACCTGTCGTGGGTCGTGACCGCCTACCTGCTCAGCTCGACGATCGTCGTGCCGCTGTACGGCAAGTTCGGCGACCTGTTCGGCCGCAAGATCGTGCTGCAGACGGCGATCGTCATCTTTCTCGTCGGCTCGGCGCTGTGTGGCATCGCGCAAAACATGAGTCAGCTGATCGTGCTGCGCGCGCTGCAAGGCCTCGGCGGCGGCGGCCTGCTCGTCGTGACGATGGCGGCGATCGCGGACGTGATTCCGCCCGCTGAGCGCGGCCGCTATCAGGGCGTGTTCGGCGGCATCTTCGGTCTCGCCACCGTCATCGGTCCGTTGCTCGGCGGCTTTCTGGTCGAGCATCTGACCTGGCGTTGGATCTTCTACATCAACCTGCCGCTCGGCATCCTGTCGCTGATCGTGATCGGCGCGGTGTTCAAGCCGCACGTGCGCCACGTCAAGCACACGATCGACTACATGGGCGCCGCTTTTCTCGCCGGCGCGCTGACCTGCATCATCCTGTTCACGAGCCAGGGCGGCACGATCCTGCCGTGGACCTCGCCACAACTGTGGTTCACGCTCGGCATGGGCCTCGTAGCGATCTGGGGCTTCATTCACGAAGAGCGCAGCGCGGTCGAGCCGATCATGCCGCTCGGACTGTTCAAGCAGCGCACGTTTCTGATCAGCAGCCTCGTGAGCTTCATCATCGGTGTATCGCTGTTCGGCTCCGTTACGTTCATTCCGCTCTATCTGCAGGTCGTGAAGGGCTCCACGCCGTCGCAAGCCGGCATGCAGATGCTGCCGATGATGGGCGGCCTGTTCATTCTGTCGATGGTGACGGGCCGTCTGATCAGCAAGATCGGCAAGTATCGGCTGTTCCCGATCATTGGCACGTTCCTCGTCTCCGTGGCGATGCTGCTGCTCGCGCGCCTGCAGATCGATACGCCGATTCATGTGATGTATCTGTACATGGGCCTGCTCGGCTGTGGCCTCGGCATGGTGATGCAGGTGCTGGTCCTCGCGGTCCAGAACACCGTCGAGTTCAAGCATATGGGGGTGGCGACGTCGGGCGTCACGCTGTTTCGCTCGATCGGCGGCTCGATCGGCGTGGCCGGTTTCGGTGCGGTGTTTTCGAACGGACTCGCCGCACGCCTCGAAAAGCTGATCCCGCCCGATACCGAACTTCCGCAGGCCCTGGGTCCCGCCGCGATTCATCAGCTACCCGAAGCATTGCGCAATGACTATCTGCATGCGTTCGCTGGCGCGTTGCATACCGTGTATCTGTCGGCCGCATGCGTCGTGGTGCTCGCCTTCGCGCTGGCATGGCTGCTGAAGGATCATCCGTTGCGCAGGCACTGAGCGTTCTTCTGCGCCTGATCCGGATGCTGATGCAAACGCTTACCGTCAAGCATCCAACAGCCGGGCGATCACGAGGCCGCACGCGCAGCGCGTCGGCCTCGTTGTTTTTTTGTCGCGCTCACTAAATGGGGTGCGCCCGTGCATTTGTCGTGAAACAACAGACACATACATTCGTTTTTGAGCGTATCGGCAAAGTTTCTTCATACCTCCGAATGAGCGGTAGCGCACACAATCCAGGGGCCTACCGCGTTGACGTCCCCCGTGAAACATCACATATTGGAAACCGTGGAAACGCAGGCGCGGCCTACGTCTCCGCGACCTCCGGCGCATGTGGATCGTGATTCCGCGGACAAGGCTCCTGCCTCAACACGATCCGGAGCATGCCTTTACGGCATCGTTTTCCAAAGGTGGGTCCACGGCATGTCCACCCAGACAGCAACCGGCCAAAGTTTCCCCACGCCCTGCAAACGCTGCGGCGGCGCACTGTACCGACAAGTCGACGCCTGCCCCTACTGTGGCGCTGCGCATCCGTTCGAGCAAGACGATCCGCACATCCGCACCGGTATTCCAGGCAGCCGCGCGAGCGCCACGCACAAGCCGCTGCCCCGCTTCGACGACGAGTTCGGCACACGGGATGAGCCCGTCATCGCCTCGGCCGCGATGGCGTCCGAATCTCTGTTGCAGAGCGAGCCGATCATGCACACGGCGCTCGTGTCGGCCGACACCGCCATCCCACCTTACGAAGATCCGATGTACGCGCCGCGCAACACTGCGCAGACGATCTGGCGCGTGCTATACGTGATCGGCGCGGTCATCGCGATCGGCCTGGCGTATATCGCTTATATGTTATTCAGCGACGGTGGCGAATCGGAAGATAAGGGCGTCGAGCAGATCACTCAGGATGTACGGACAACGACGACCGGCATGATCGCGCCGCTTGCGTCCGCGCCGGTGATGGCTCAAGCACAGACCGCGCACCCGCCGGCCGCGGCCAGGCCTGCGCCTCCGCCCGTGAGCGAACTGGCGGCGAAACCCGCGCCCGTCGTGCCCGCGGTTCCCGTCATTCCAGCGACACCGGCTGCGCCGCCTGTCATGCCGCCGCTGGCCACGACGCCCGTGCGGCCCGCGACGCCATTCCACGACGCCGCACAGGCGTTGCAGGTCGCGAGGACCGCGTTCCGCGCCAACGACCTGTCCGCCGCGCAGGCCGCTCTCGTTGCCGCGCAAACGTTACAACCGGGAAACAGCGATGCGCAGGTTCTGGCCGATCAGATGCGGCCGCTCGTCCAGCGTCGCGATACCGCGCTGCAGGCCGCGCAGGTCTGCGTCGCGCAGCAGTCGTGGCCGTGCGCGCGTCAGCACGCGAACGAGGCGCTCGCGATCGACAGCAGCAACGACGCGGCGAAAGTGATCCTCGAGCGCGTGATTCGCGAGACCGGCTGGGCGCCGCTGACTCCGCCGCATGCGGCAACGGACGCCGCACCGGGCGCGCCGCTCGCGCAGGCGCAATTGCAGGTACCGCTGCCCGCCGGCATGCTGGAGCACGGCACGCTTGCCGCGACGGCAACGAACGCCGGCGTCGTAGGAACCGCGACGCCGCGGAGCAACTAGCGCTCAAGCGCGACGCAACCCTCCGCTCAGGATCGCGGAGACGCGAACGACTCCGCCGTCGCGCAAAAACATTGCTTCGCATACCAGATCGAATGGCCGCCGTCTGTGCCGATTCCCACATAATCATTCGCCCTCTGAGCGGCAACAGACGGAGCGGCCCTGACAGCAGTTTGAACATGACATGGCAACCGGATCACTGGTGCTTCCACGCGCCACGCGTGAAGCGGGATCAACCTGACCGATAGGTAGAATGACCATGCTGAAGAGACTTCTCGCGGGCTGGCTGGGGCTGGTGGTACTGGTCGTGTGTTCGCTGGCCGGCGCGGAACCGGCCCACTACAAGATCGTCACCGGGCCTGAGCGCGGCACTTATATCCAGATCGGCAACGACCTGTCGAAATGGGTGGCCCAGCCGGTCGGCATCGACCTCGAAGTGGTGGCGTCGAAAGGCTCGGCCGAGAACGTGCAGCGCATGCGTTTCGAGCCCGGCGTGAAGCTCGCGCTCGTGCAGTCCGACGTGTACCAGGCGTTCATCGACATGGCCAACACGGGCAATCCCGATGCGGGCACGACGATCCGGCCGTTGCGACTGATCATGCCGCTCTACGACGAGGAAATTAACGTCGTCGTGCGGGCGGATTCGCCGCTGAAAACGCTTGCCGACATCAAGGACAAGACCATCAGCGTCGGCCTGCTGGGCAGCGGCACCGCGCAGTCGGCGACGACGCTCTACCGCCTTATGTTCGGCCAGCCGATTCCCGAGCAGAACGTCGTGCATCTGAGCAACGAGGACGCGCTGGCCGCGCTGATCGTGAAGAAAATCGACGTCGCGATCATCGTGGTCGGGCAACCCGCGAATCTATTCACCAGCATGAAGCCCGACCTGCTGTCACAACTGCGTCTGCTGCCCGCCGATCCCAACGCGCCGGAGACGAACCGCGCAAAGCAGACCTACTTTCCGACGACGATCCGTCAGAGCAGCTATCCAGGCTGGCTGAAGGAAGACGTGCCGGGCCTCACGGTCAAAGCGTTTCTGGTCACCTACGACTATGGCTTGCGCGACACCGTCAGCAATCTGAATCATTTCGCCGACTCGTTGTGCGCGAACTTCGACAATCTGCAGGAGCACGGCCATCCGAAATGGAAACAGGTGAAGCTCGAATTGCCGACGCTCGTACGCGGGTGGAAGTACTACGGTCCGGTCGAGAAGCACCTGCGCGCGTGTCTCGCGAACCGCACCGCGGCGATGAGCGCGGCGGCCGCGCAACCCGCGCCGAAACCGCACACGCCCTGCTCGGAACAGGAGCGGATGCTTCTGCTGTGCAAATAACGCCGTAGCTAGGACCGCGCGCGCCTGATTCGATTAGTTCGTTTCAGACGCGCTCGCGCCCTGCGTCGGCCGACACCGCGCACGCATCCATCGCCCGTTGCAACGCCTCGTACACCTTCGGGCGATTGCATTGCGACACGTTGAAACGCAGAAAGCCCGCCGCCGCTTGCGACGCGCTGAACACGTTGCCCGGCGCGAGCACGACGCCCGCCGTCAACGCATGACGGGCGATGTCGGCGGCATCGAGCGCCTCGGGCAAGCGCGCCCACACGAACAGGCCCGCGCGCGGCCGTGTCCAGATATCGAGGCCCCCATAGCCGAGTCGCCTGATGGTCTCTCCCATCGCATCGGCCAGCTTCGCGCGCATCGCCTCGAGATGACGCCGATAGGTACCGTCGACCAGCATCCGATGCACGACGCTCGCGGCGAGTTGGCCGTTGCCGAACGACGTCGCGAGCTTCAGATCGATCAGCGGTTCGACCCATTCGGCTCGCGCGGCGATATAGCCGCAGCGCACCGCCGCCGACAGCGTCTTCGAAAAACTGCCGATCGACACGACTCGAGAGAGTCCGTCGAACGCGGCGAGTCGCGGCGCAGGTTCGTCTTCGAAGTCCGCGAAGATGTCGTCCTCGACGATCAGCAGATCGTGCTCCCCAGCGAGCTTCAGCAGCCTGTGCGCGACGGCCGGCGCGAGCGTCGCGCCGGTCGGATTGTGGATCGCCGAGTTGGTCACGTAGAGCCGCGGACGCTGCTCGACCAGAACGCGCTCGAACGCCGCGAGATCCGGTCCCTGCGGCGTGTACGGCACGCTCGCAATCCGCACGCGATGCGCGCGCAGCAGCGCCTGAAAATTGAAGTAGCACGGATCGTCGATCAACACCGTATCGCCCGGTTCGAGCAGGAAGCGGCACACGAGATCGAGCGCATGGGTGCCGCCGTCGGTCAGCAGGATCTGCTCGGGCGGCGCATCGACGCCGTGCGCGGAGAGCCGCCACGCAAGCTGCTGACGCAGCGCCGGCAAGCCGGCCGGGCTCGCGTAGTCGGCGAGCAGTGACTGCGGATCACGGGCGACCGCACGCAGCGCGCGCCGCACCCCGTCTTCCGGCAGCCACGAAGCCGGCATCCAGCCGCAGCCTGGCTTCAGCGCTTTCGAGCCGGTCTCCAGCGACTGCCGCGTGAGCCACAGCGGATCGACCTCGCGATCGAGCCGGGGGCCGAGATCGGCGAGCGCCAGCGGCGGCGCATGGCCCGACACGAAGAACCCTGAGCCGCGCCGCGCGACGATCACCCCTTCCGCGACGAGACGGTCGTAGGCTTCCACCACGGTCGACTTCGACACGCCGAGCGTGTCGGTCATCGCGCGAATCGACGGGACGCGCGCGCCCGGCATCAGCGAGCGGCTCGCGATGCGCTCGCGCAGATTGTCCATCACGAGGCCGACGCGCGTGCCCGGCACCGTCTCGTTGCTGTCGCTTCCCGCCATCTGTACTGCTCCATGTTCGGTACAGTTTGTGCGAATTGTACTGATCTGTAGCTTAACGTTTATGGCGGCGGCGCGCATCATGTGACTCTTTGAGCGCAGGGATGTACGCAATGGACAAGACCACCAACGGCTGGCTCAGCGGTTTCGCAGGCGTGCTGATTTTCAGTGGTTCGCTGCCGGCCACGCGGCTTGCCGTGCAGGGGCTCGATCCGGTGTTTCTGACCGTGGCGCGCGCGACGATCGCGGGCGTTCTCGGTCTTCTATTGTTGCTGGTGTTCCGCGAGACGCGCCCACAGCGCCGCGATCTGCTGCCGCTCGTGGTGGTCGCGCTCGGCGTCGTGGTCGGTTTTCCGTTGCTGACCGCGCTGGCGCTGCGGCATGTGAGCGCTGCGCATGCGGTCGTGTTCATCGGTTTGCTGCCGCTCGCCACCGCGATCTTCGGCGTGCTGCGCGGCGGCGAGCGGCCGCAGCCGGCGTTCTGGCTGTTCTCGGCGCTCGGCAGCGCGGCGGTGGCCGCGTTCGCGTTGCGGCACGGCATCAGCGCGTCGCCGCTCGGCGACGCGCTGATGCTCGCGGCGATCATCGTGTGCGGGCTGGGCTACGCGGAAGGCGCGCGGCTGTCGCGTCACCTCGGCGGCTGGCAGGTGATTTCGTGGGCGCTCGTGCTGTCGCTGCCATTGATGCTGCCGCTCGCCTGGTGGACGCGCCCCGTGTCGTTCGACGGTGTCGGCGCCGCCGCGCTGTGGGGACTCGCGTATGTGTCGCTGTTCAGCATGCTGATCGGCTTCGTGTTCTGGTACCGCGGACTCGCGCTCGGCGGTATCGCGGCGGTCGGTCAACTACAGTTGCTGCAGCCGTTTTTCGGGCTTCTGCTCGCCGGCGTGCTGCTGCACGAACAGGTCCCGCCGTCGATGATCATCGTCACCGTGATCGTGGTCGCCTGCGTGGCGGGCGCTCGGCATTTTTCGCGCGCGGCGCCGGCGCGGCGGGCGGCCTGACGCGGCTC
This sequence comes from Paraburkholderia sp. BR14374, assembly GCF_040948685.1. Taxonomy (NCBI): domain Bacteria; kingdom Pseudomonadati; phylum Pseudomonadota; class Betaproteobacteria; order Burkholderiales; family Burkholderiaceae; genus Paraburkholderia; species Paraburkholderia sp. BR14374. The sequence continues at coordinate 82,320 of NZ_JBFPKF010000016.1, forward strand.
GACCAGCGCACGGCGAACCGTCTTTTTTCAGGATCGAATCGCGCGAGTCGTGGGTCGATATGTCATCATTTCGCAGATTGGCACAACCAGCGCCTTGCGCCGCGACTGACGATGACGACCGCTTTTGCCCAAACCGTCGAAGCCCGTTTTGCCGAACTCACGCCGACATCGAAACGCGTCGCCAGCTACATGCTCGCGAACCTCGACCGGCTCGGCCTCGAGACCGCCGACCAGATCGCGCAGCAAGCCGGCACCAGCGGCATTTCGGTCGGCCGCTTCCTGCGCAGCGTCGGCTATCGCAATCTCGACGATCTGAAACGCGAGCTGCGCGGCACGCAGCAGCGGCCCTGGCTGATTACGGACCGGCTCGACGCGTTCCGCCGTGGCCCAAGCGACAGCACGCAAACCCGTGAGCCGCATGAACCGGGCGTCGCTGACGGCGCTTCGCCGCGCGACGCGGCGCTCGCCCAATCGCTCGAGCTCGAGATCGGCGCGATCCAGCACATATACGAACTCGCGCGCTCGCCGGCCTTCGCGCGCGTCGCCGAGCGCATCGCGAACGCCGATGCGGTATATATCCTCGGCATCCAGTCGACGCGCGGTATCAGCAACGCGTTTTACAGCTACCTCGAATACATCCGCCCGCGCGTGTTCTATTCGGATGGCATGTCGGGTTCCTACGTCGATTCGTTGAACTCGGAGTTCAGCACGCCGTATCTGATCGTCACCGACACGCGCGCCTATTCGACGATCGCGCGACGCTATTGCCAGGCGGCCTCGCAACGCGGTCTGCCGTTAGCGCTCGTCACCGATATCTACTGTCCGTGGGCGCGCGATTTCGACGGCGACCTGCTGCAGGTGAAGACCGACGTCGGTCAGTTCTGGGATTCGCTCGCGCCGCTGACGTGCCTGTTCAACCTGCTGATCTCGGCGGTCGTCGAACGGCGCGGGCCGGCTATCGACGAACGCGTGGCGCGCAATCGCGAGTTGCAGAGCGAGTTCGACCAATTCGATCTTTGACCCGCTTCAAATCCGCGCCGGCCACAGGCATAGTGAAGGCTTCCACCAAACTGAGCCTGCCACGACCGGACCACGCATGAGTTCACCCCGCCCTCCGCTCGACGCCCCGCTGATCCGCGACGCCACCGAAGCTGACCTCCCCGCGATCCAGGCGATCTATGCGCATCACGTGCTGACCGGTGTCGCGTCGTTCGAAGAAACCCCGCCGTCCGTCGACGACTTGCGCGCGCGGCTCGCAAGCGTGCGCAGCCACGGACTGCCGTATATGGTCGCGGAGATCGACGGCGAGGTCGCCGGCTATTGCTATGCGACGCCGTATCGCCCGCGCGCCGCCTATCGCAACACGATCGAAGACTCGATCTACGTGAACGACGCATATCGCGGACGCGGCATCGGACGCTTGCTGCTGCAGGCGCTGATCGATCGTTGCGAGACCGGACCGTGGCGTCAGATGATCGCGGTGATCGCCGATGGCGGCAGCGGCGGCTCGCTCTCATTGCATACGCAGCTCGGCTTCGAGCTGACCGGCACGTTGAAGGCGGTCGGCTACAAGCACGGCCGCTGGCTCGATACGACACTGATGCAACGCACGCTCGGCCGCGGCGCATCGACCGGGCCCGACGACGTTTCAAACGCGGCAGGCGGCACGCACGGGTAGGCCGCCGCGCGCACGGCGCGGCGTAGCAACCGCGACGCCGAAGACTAAACCTAACGCGCGCGCGGCAAACGCGCGAACAAGGTCGGATAGTCGATCACGAGGCCATCGCTATCCACGCGCATATTGGCGGTGAACTCGCGAAAAATGCCTTCGTAGCGGTACTCGCCATTCAACTCGATGCACGTGTATGCCTGCTCGGCGCGCGTAACCTGCAAGTCCGGCGTCGAGATGTACGCGACTTCGATCGGTTGACGTTCGCCCTCGGCCAGTTTCAGCCGGCGGATCGGCAACGTATTGGTGTACGGCGTCGCGGCGATATCGATATCGATGCAGCCCTCGATCGCACTCAGCGCGAGGCCGTGCCCGTCGTGCCAATGGCCTTCGCCATCGCCATGCAATTCCAGCTCGCCGCCGCCGACGATCTTCAGGTGCGCATAGCGCGTGCGCCAACGCGCGTCGCAGCGCACCGTGTAATGCAGCCCGTACGCCTTGCCATAGCGCTGCCCGATCACGACGCTTTCCACGGCGAAGCCGTCGTCGCGCGCATCGAATACCAGATGTTCGATGCCGTCGCCCTCTTCCGAGGCCCATCGTAATTCACGCATCGGCGTCTCCTCGCGAAACGGCGCAGTGGGCGCGCCGGCCTTTCATCGTAGCGCGAAAGTGCGCGCGCGAGTCAATCCCGACCCAGGCGCTTACGGCCGGCAAATAGCCAGTATCAACGCGCGAGATGCCTGAATGTTGGCCGCTCGACTATGCTCGCGGTTTGTCGTGACTCCGAACCCGCCGCCGATGCACGCCGCCGCGACCGAAGCCCCCTCTTCCTCGTTCAGCGCCCCGCTGCGCACGCTGCTGCGCAGTCTCGGCCAGATCGTGCTGCAATCGAACGCCGCGACCGGCGCGTGCATGCTCGGCGCGTGGCTGGTGAGCGAGCCGCGTCTCGTGTGCGCCGCGCTGCTCGGCGCGATCGCGGCCAACGTCAGCGCGATGCTCGCCGGTTCGGCCGACGCCGACTTGGTTGCTGGCCTGCCCGGCTTCAACGGCGCGCTCGCGGGCCTCGCCGCGTTCAGCTTCATCGGCGATCCGGCGCGCGCGTCGGCCGTCGCGATTCTTGCGGCGACGTCCACCGCATGGCTGCTGCGACCGTGGTCGCGCTGGTTGCGTGTGCGTGGGCTCGGTTATCTGTCGAGTCCGTGCCTGATCGTCACGTGGCTATGGTTGCCGCTGATCGCGAGCCGTTCCTTGTCGGCGGGTCCCGACGCCGCTCATCCGCTCGACGCGATGCGGTTCGTCAGCGGCGTGCTCGCGGGCGTTGCGCAGACCGGCTTCGCGTCGGGCGCGCCAGCGGGCGTGCTGGTGCTGCTCGGGATTGCCGCCGCCTCGCGCAAACACGCGCTCTATGCGCTGGGCGGCGCGACATTGGCGAGCGCGGCACACCTGTTGCTCGGCGCGAGCGTTGCTTCATTCGACGCCGGCCTGTGGGGGTTCAACGGTGCGCTGACCGCGCTCGCGCTAGCCGACTCGGGCTACGCAGCGAGGCTCGGCGGCATCGCGATGTCGGTGCTGTTGCAAGCGGCCGCGCTGCATTGCGGTTGGCTTACGATGACCGCGCCGTTCGTGCTCGCAACGTGGACCATCCAGTCGCTCGGGCGCCGCAGCGCGTAACGCAAGAATGGGTCGTGCGCTGTCGCCAACGGCGCGGCATTGTGCGGTAGCATCCCAAGCCGGTTCCCGCGTCGCGCGGCCTCCCATTCAGCAACCTTCTTGCCTTGGCGATCAATCGCATGGCGCTGGAGTCAGTGCTGAAACACTCACTCCGGCCGACAGGAGATAGATATGTGATTCGCCCACTCACCCGCCGGCCGCATCGCGGAGTCCGGTCCGCTGTCGGAAGCGGAACAGCAAACCCGCATCGATCTGGCCGCCGCCTATCGACTCGCCGCGCTCAACGGCTGGGACGATCTGATCTACACACATATTTCCGCGAGCGTGCCCGGCGAACCGGGCCACTTCCTGATCAATCCGTTCAGCCTCGCGTTCGATGAGGTATGCGCGTCGAATCTCGTGAAAATCGACATTGCGGGCAATATCGTCGGCGCCAGCGAACATCCGGTGAACGCTACCGGCTTCGCGCTGCACGCGGCCGTGCATGCCGCGCGCGACGACGCGTTCTGTGTGATGTCGTGTCGACTATAAATAACTCTAAAAACGCGCTGAAAGCATTGCTTGGCTTATGTTTGCGGCAGTTCGACCGTATTCCGGTGCGCCGCGACGTTCGCGCGGAAATCGCCTGTGGTAGTCGACCGAGTTGAACGTCGGAGGGCCGCGCCATGTGCTACCAGAAACCCGTTGAACTGCTGGAAAATCTGCTCGAAACGGTGCCGCTTGAACCGAACGATCGCGGCCATACCGCGATGGATGACTTTGAGCACTTCTGCGCCTACACGGACTGCTGCGAGGAACTGATGGGCCCGCAGGCGTTCGCGTGGGCGAAACTCGCCTACACCGACGCCAAGACAACCGCATCGTGCTAGCAACCCGGGCCGACGACCACCGCCGCAAGTCGACCCGCAGCCGCCACTCGCTCGAAGCAAAAGCGGACTTTGAAGGTTGCGCATGATCCGCCATGCGGAGTTCAGGGCTTAAATGCGATCGCCTCGATTTCTATCTTGGTGCCGACCATGTTCGTCGCCTGTAGGGTGGAACGTGACGGCTTGTGCCCGGGGAAGAATTCTGCATAGACGCGATTGAATTCATCGAAGTCGCGGGTGTCTTCAAGCCAGACGGTGGTTTTCACGATGTCCTCAAGTGTGCAACCCGCAAGCGCCAGTACATGCGCGACGTTCTTCAATGTCTGGCGCGCCTGCGCCTCTATCCCGCCATCGACGATGCTGCCGTCTTCCTTTCTGGCCACCTGACCGGATACAAACACCAGGCCGCCGGCTTTTGTCGCGAGCGAGCGCGGCAGGTTTCGGGTAACGGGATTGCTCTCTGCAAAGTATTCAATCGTCATTCGACTCCCCTTTCACCGGTGCGGCCCCTGCGATGCCGATGCTCACGGAGCACATCGCGAAAAAGTACCGCTGCCGAATCTGTAGCCCACGTTCGGCGGTCAAAGCCATCCCAATGACTTGCACGTCAATTGTCGACGATCTATACGTTGACGTCGACCGTCCCTTCCTGGCCGATCAGCGCCTGAAGTGACAGGCTGGTTCTGGCCCGGAGTGCCGAGCGTCTACGCGACGCTTCATCACGTCCGTTGGAGCTCCGTTTCCAGAACGTCCGCTAGGCCAAGGACTCTGACTCGTCTGCCTGACATCGACGAATTCGCCCCAACGAAGTTCTGATGCTCGACGATCTTGTCTGCGGTGAGATGCGGCTTGTCATGGGTCGTGTGAAGGTCGGACACTATCATGGTGCGCAGGCCAAGTAGTTCCGCCCGGCGAGCCGTGGCGTTCACACAAAACTCCGATGCATACCCGCACAGCATCACGCTGTCGATATCCTTTTCCCTGAGTTGCTCGGCAAGCGAAGTGTTTTGAAACGAATCGCCGACAGTTTTGAAGATAGTCACGTCATTCTGCTCGCGAACCAGGCTGGCGGGTAACTGCCACGCGTCGCTGCCGTGCGCCAGTGGCCCGTTCGCATCGCTCTCGTGCTGCACAAAAAACACCGGGGCATTCTTGCTGCGCGCCGCTCCCGTGACTCGATTGATGCCATCGATGACGTCGTTGGCACGATACGCGGCCGCCTGGCCGCTGAAAAACTTTTGCTGCACGTCGATTACGATGACGGCGATCCGGGACATGAAAGCCTCGCAGTTGATTGGGAATCGGGACGAGTCTAGCAGCACTGACGGAGGAGAGCCGTGGTCTGCGGACGACTCTCTTCTCACCTTTGAAAGCATCATTACCGAGGAACTCCAGGTAAGCTGCCGCTCGGCAGCTCTTCGCCATTGTCGACATGTGCCCCGAACCGTCCAATGTCCCCAGTTGGCCGAACTGGATCTCACGCCGCTTTGACTTGGCCTGACGGACAGCAAACTATGCAAAGGGCATAGACCGACCCAGGGCGTGTGGAAACACACGCGGAACCGCAATACGACGCGTGGCTCCAACGCCGCCCCGGTGCGCTCGACTGTCGTCGGGGGCAATATGACAACGACGCGCCATTGAATTGAACGGCTCTGTGCGCTCGATCACGCACTTTCGGATCAGTTTTAGGACCTGCGCAGTGCTCACACGCCCGCTAACCGCATCGCTTTCATGGTCTTTTTGAATCCGAGGATTCGCAGCACCCGCATAAGGTTGTAGGCAAGTACGTTCAGGCTCATCTCGGTACCTACATTGGGCAGCCTTCGGGTCAGGAAGTGCGTGTAGCCCATCCAGTGCTTGAACGTCCCAAAGACATGTTCGACGGTCCGTCTGCGTATCGTCATTGCGTCCGGTGCCCTGTCGAGCCGACGCTGGACTGCTTCAAGAACCGGCTCATGTTCCCACCGACTTATTCGTCGCTGGACGCTCGGCGTGCACTGTGACTTTATTTCGCATTGCGAGCAGGCACTGCTCCAGTACCGGCGCATTTGCAAACCGTTTTCCTCGCTGGTGTAGCGGTAAATCGCGCGTTCACCAGCGGGACACTGGTATTCGTCGTCTCGAGCAATGTAGATGAAGTCTGCTCTGTCAAATCGGCCATGAGCCTTTGCGCTGGAAGTTGTGGGTTTTGGGAGCATGACTGCAATGCCGAAATCCGCGCATTCCTTGATCTGAGGTGCGCTGTAGTAGCCACGATCGGCGACCGCCCGCAGTCTGGGTCTGCCCATCGCATCGCGCGCGGCTTTCGCAATAGGGCTGAGCTGAGCCCGGTCACTACCAGAGTTTGTGACCTCGTGAGCAACGATGAGGTGGTGTTTGGCGTCAACTGCCACCTGTACGTTGTAGCCAACCATTCCCGAGCCTTTGCCGCTCGTCGCCATGGAACGCGCGTCTGGATCGGTCATCGAGAGTTGCCCGTCAGGCTCTGTCTTGAGCTGCTCCTTGATCTGGTCGAGCTTGTGCATCTGCTCGCGCAAGCGCGCGATCTTGTCCTGCAAGCGGGCCGTCTTTGCTTCCAGTTCAATGGGTTGCGTACGATCGGCGGTCTCCAGCGCGTTCAGATACCGCTGGATGCTCTCCTCGATCTGCTTCTGCCGCTTGTCAACCTTGCCCTCGGTGAAGTTGCGATCGCGAGTGTTGACCGCCTTGAACTTGCTGCCGTCGATCGCAACCAGCGCTTGCGAGAACAGTTTCAGCTCACGACACAGAACGACGAAGCGGCGACAGACGTTACGAATGCCAGTGCCGTTATCACGACGGAAATCGGCTATGGTCTTGAAGTCCGGCGACAGGCGGCCGGTGAGCCACATCAATTCAACATTACGCTGACATTCACGTTCCAGGCGCCGGCTCGATTGAATCCGGTTCAGGTAGCCGTAGATATAGATCTTCAACAGCACGGCCGGATGATAGGACGGGCGCCCTGTAGTCGACGGCGTCGCGCCGTCGAAGCCTAGTGATTCAAGGTCAAGCTCTTCAACGAACGCCTCAATGATCCTCACCGGATTGTCCTCAGCGACGAAGTCATCGAGGCATTCTGGCAGCAGCGTCACCTGCTTGCGATCTTCACCTTCTATGAATCGCTTCATCCGGTCACCTATGCTGGACGAGTTAATCCAGTCTAGGCGATCAATGCGTTTTCACACACCCTCGACCCGGAGGCGCCCTTCATTTCGCGCACGGTTATGGCCGTAGTTCGACGGAAAGGGGACACTGCCGCTGCTCGCGATGATGCCGTGCGTGCCGCGCATGGTGGGGCGTGGTGGTCCGATCCGTTTTGCCGCATACCGCCTGGCGAGTTCGGAGGCGTCACGCACCCGACACGCTGCGAAACTGAATCTCCAGTTTTTCTTTGACGAATTCGATCAACATCCGGATGGCTGGCGCCGTGCCGCGCCGGCTCGGGTATATCGCGTAGTACTTCGCCGGCTGCGAAGACCACGCGCGCATGACCTCGACCAACCGTCCCTGCGCGATCGACGTCGCGCAAATGTTGAGCGGAAGCTGAGCGTAGCCGAGTCCGGCCAAGGCCGCCTCGCGCAGCGCCACGAAATTCTCGGCGATGAAGACCGGGTCGACCGCGTGCTCGACGGGATCGCCTGCTGGCGAGACGAAGCGCCAGTTGCGCGGCGCCTGCGGCGTGCCGTACGCGAGAGAAGGCAACGCCACGAGAGCCGCGAGGTCGGCCGGATCGCCGCAACGCGCGATCGATTCCGGGCTGGCGACCAGCACGTTCGGCGCAAGCCCGATCTCGCGCGCAACCACGTCTTCCGATTCGAGCGGCCCGCTCGCCGCGCGGAACGCGAGGTCGATCCGCTCGGCGATGAGGTCGACGTATCGGTTCGTCAGCGTCAGATGGATTCGCACCTTCGGATACCGCTTGGCGAACTCCGCCAGAAAGCCGCCGAGGATTGTTTCCCCCATCAGCAACGACGCGTTGACCCGCAACACGCCTGACGGCTCCGTCTGCGCGTCGTCCACGGCGAGCCGCACGTTCTCGGCTTCGGCAACCATGTTGCGGGCGTGGCGGTACACGGTCTCGCCTAGCGGCGTGAGATCGAAGCTGTGCGTGTCCCGATGGACCAGGCGCGCGCCCAGCCGCGCTTCGAGCGCGGCGATGCGGCGCGACAGCCGCGACTTGGCAATGCCCGTCGCGCGCTCGGCTGCGCTGAAGCCGCGCGCCTCGACCACACGCACGAACAGATATAGGTCGTTCAGATTGTCCATCGGCGCACGATGCCGGCCGGCGGGGACGCAGTCAATCGGGCCCTGCCCACGGTGTTGACCGAATTGCGACACCGCATTCCGCTTTTCAGTCTATGAAGCGGCTCAGGCGATTTCTATATTCCGGTTCGGCAACGTCCACAACGCATCGTCAACTGCTACAGGAATCATCCCCATGTCGACACCCTTGCAAGACAAAGTCGCAATCGTCACCGGCGCCACGTCCGGCATCGGCCGCGCGGCCGCCCTGCTGTTCGCCAGCCAGGGAATGAAAGTCGTCGCGTCCGGCACCCGAGAAAGCACGGGCGCCATGCTCGTGGCCGAGATCGCGGCCGCTGGCGGCGACACCATCTTCGTCCCCGCAAACGTGTCGGACGCCACCCAAGTCGAACGGCTCGTTAAGCGCGCCGAAGAGGCCTACGGCGGCGTCGACTACGCATTCAACAACGCCGGCGTCGAAGGCGAATTCGGCCCGCTCGACGAACTGAGCGAAACCGCGTGGGACTGGGTCATGGACGTCAACCTGAAAGGCGTCTGGCTGGCCATGAAGTATCAATTGCCGGCGCTCAGGCGCCGCGGCGGCGGTGCGATCGTGAACACGTCGACGAACCTCGTCGCGCTGGGCCTTCCCGCCACGGGCATCTATACCGCCAGCAAGGCAGCCGTCGACGCGCTGACACGCGTCGCGGCAATGGAAGCTGGCCCGCAGGGCATTCGCGTCAACGCCGTGAATCCGGGCAACGTGGAAACGCCGATGACCAAGCGCCTGTTCGACGAATCGACCGTAACCGGCATCCGCGCGGCCAATCCGCTGCGCAAGATCGCCTCGGCCGACGACGTCGCGCAAGCCGCCCTGTGGCTGCTGTCGCCGGCCTCGGGCCACGTCACCGGCCAGACGCTGAACATCGACGGCGGCTTGACGCTGATCTGACTAGGAGACCGATTGTGATTGCCGTGCTCGTCACGTTTCGCATCAAGCCGGAGTGCGTCGATGCGTTCAAGGAGGAATTGCTGAAGGTCGCCGTGCCTGTCGTCGCTGAAGCCGAATGCCTGACGCTCGACTACGCGCAGGATGCGGAAGACCCGGCGCGTTTCATGCTCTACGAAGTCTGGCCGAGCCGCGAGTACTTCGAGACCAAGCAACTGGCGAAGCCTTACTACCGGCCCTACCTCGAAGCCACGCAGCCGATGTGGGCCGAGCCTCGCCGGTTCAAGTACTTCACCCTGTTCTCGACGTATCCGACAAGAACATAGTGAGTGATGTACGCTCGCAAGGTCAGAGTTCGGATGCATTCTGTCAGCTGGACCATCGGTATTATTGATTACATCGAGTCGGTCTTGCTTGTGCGCGTGTGGTGAGCGTCTCGCTTCGGCTCAGGAACGGCCATTCGCAAATTTTGTTCGAACGTCGCCATCTGGCCGACTTTTGCCGATCGCCCCTCGTCGATACCTGCGGCGCAGCCAAGGGCGACACGCAAACCCATTGCCGACGCTGGTCAGGCACGAGACGTAAGTCCGCTTTCCTGACGACCGCCATTCCAGTCGCGGGTCGAGCCGGAACGCCGTACAGGTCACTGCGAATTCCACGGAAAGCGCGGAAGTTGCACGGTGAAGCTCGTTCCACTCTCCGAGGATTCCGCGCCAATAGTGGCCCTTATGCGCGCGTATGATGGCGCGGCATATGTGATGCATCTGCATAACACCGCGGGCATGGCCGTGTCCGCGCAGCCGGAAGGATTGCTGCCGGCTTCGCAGCACGCGCTGCGCTTTTACGGCCAGCTTGCATATCACGACTACGAAGGCCTCGCGTTCACGCCGGCCGAAGGCGAGCGCCTCGTCGCGCATCTCGCCGATCACCCGGCGATGCTGTTGCGCAATCACGGCACGCTGACGCTCGGACGCACGGTTGCCGAAGCTTATGTGCTGATGGCGACGCTGCTGAAAGCCTGTGAAATCCAGATTCAGGCGCAAGCTGCGGCGCGCCGCTGATCATGCCGAGCGACGCGGTCGCCGCGCGCACGGCGGAGCAGCTCTACGATGGCGGCGCGATCGAAGGCGCGTTCGAATGGCCTGCGCTGCTGCGCAAGCTCGATCGACTCGATCGCGGCTATCGCTCCTGAACGCCCGAGCCGGTGCGCTTCATTCCAGTCCCAACTCTCAACCCCACGGAGCAACGTCATGCCCACGTTTCATATCGAACTCTTCGAAGGCCGTACGCTGGAACAGAAACGCCAGTTCGTCGAAGCGATTACGAAAGCCACCTGCGAATCGCTCGGCGTCGAGCCGAATTCGGTCGACATTATCCTGACCGACGTGAAGCGCGAAAACTGGGCGACGGGTGGGCGTTTGTGGTCGGAGGCCTGATCGACCCGGAAAAGCGCTGGCGAGACCAGCGCTTCCATGCATAAAAACGAGGCATCGAAAAAAAAAGCTGCGCACGTGAGATGCGCAGCTTTCGAGGCTTACAACGCGAAAAAAATCGCGTCGATGTGGCGGCAAAACAACGCGCCGCCGCGTGTTCAGTAACTGTTTAGAACTTGTGGATGATACCAACGCCGACAGCGACCTGGCTGCGCGACGATGCCGGCGCGCTGTTCTGACCGTCACCAATGCTTGCTTGTGCGTTGATGATGGTCTTGCCGTCGCCTGCCAGCGTCTTGCCGTTAGCACGCTGATAGGCTTCCAGCGCGTACAGACCGGTGCGCTTGGACAGGGTGTAGTACTGCGACAGGTTGAACTGGTTGTAGCTGGCCGTGTCCGAAATGCCGTTCGACGACGTTGCACGGGTGTAGCTATAACCAGCGGCCAGGTCCAGCACCGAGATCGGCTTCCAGTGCAGCACTGCGCCACCCGTGTTCCAGATTTGGGTGCCGTGGAACAACGAGCCCGAACCCGCAGCGTATTGAACGTTCGAGTATGCGAACGAAACGTCCAACGCCGAGGTGAACGCGTAGCCGCCCGTCACTGCGACGCGCTGCTGCTTCGCTGCGGTCTGGAAGCCGTTGTTGATTGCCGAGACCGCCGGCTGTGCGCCGTTGTTCGACATCGCCGAATTCCAGTTCGTGCTGGCTGCGGCCGTGGCGGTGGCGGGGGTGAAGATGCCCGCATTGTCGATGCGCTGGATACCTGCTGCGATGCCGACCGGGCCGTTCAGGTACTGTGCTGCCACGCTCCAAACCTGGCCAGCGGCGAAGCTGCCTGCGTTGCCGCCCAGCGAGTACGAACCGCTGACCGTGAGGCCGCCAAAGCTCGGCGACGTATAGACCAGCGAGTTGTTCGAGCGGTACAGCGTATCCAGCGAGTCGATATCACCCGGGTGCGCGCCGTAAAAACCGGTCAGCCACGTGGTCGGGCTATACGGCGACAGCAGCGTGTAGTACGAGGTGTACTGGCGGCCGGCCGTCAGCGTACCGAACTGGCCGTTCGTCATACCCACCCATGCTTGGCGGTTGAATGCCAGACCCGACACGCCTTGCGCGCCGGTTGCGCTGTTAAAGCCTTGTTCCAACTGGAAAATTGCCTTCGTGCCGCCGCCCAGATCTTCTGAGCCCTTCAGGCCGAAACGGCTACCAGCCCAGACGCCGTTGATCATTTGGACTTTCGAAGCACCACCGGGCGAGGGCTTCGACGATCCCAGTGCGCTCAACGACGTCGAGCTGTTCTGCCAGCCCAAGCCAGCATCGACAATACCGTAGAGCGTCACGCTGCTTTGAGCATGTGCACCAAGCGCGACCAACGCCACTGCCGAAGCCACGAGAGTCTTTTTCATTTCTACTCCTCTGTTAAAAACTTTTTGAAGCAGCGCTATGCAAGCGCCGCAGAGTGTGGGTAAGACGTTTTATTTGAATCAGAACACCGGATGACCGTTGATGACGCTCGGCAACCACGTCGAGAACCACGGTACGTAAGTGACAATATTGATGGCCGAGAAGATAGCGAGGTAATACGGCCACGCCACCTTAGTAGTTTCCCCTATCGACACATTGCCAATTGCGCAACCAATGAACTGCACCGAGCCAATCGGCGGATGCACGAGACCCAAGGCGCAGTTCAGCAGGATCATGATGCCGAACTGAACCGGGCCCACGCCGTTGTGCATCGCCATCGGCAGGAACAGCGGGGTCGTGATCAGGATGTGCGCCGCCATGTCGACGAACGTACCGAGGAACACCTGAATCACGTTGATGTACAACAACATCAGCCACGGCAGCGAGGTCGCGCCGTCGAGCATGCGTTCGATCGCGTCCGGGATCTCCAGATAGGCCATCTGGAAGCGCAGCATGTTCGACACACCGATCAGCAGCAGCACCACTCCGGTCGTTTTCGCGGCCTTGCCGAGCGCATGGCCGAGCTTCTTCAGCGTCAGCGTGCGATACACGACGATGGTCAAAATCAGCGAATAACCCACGGCGATCGCGGCCGCCTCTGTCGCAGTGGCGATACCGCGCGCCACGCAGAACAGAATGATCGCGATGACCATCAGACCCGGCACCGCGCCGATGAACGTACGCAGCACCGCCATCCAGCCCGGGAAACGCTGCAGTTGGGTCGAACCGTCGGGACGGCGTGGATAGCCGAACTTGACGGCCTGCCAGTAAGCGGCGATCAGCACGAGGCCCATCACCCACAGCACCGGCAACAGACCCGAGAACAGCAGATCGCCGATCGACACGCCGCTCATCTGCTTGCCGTTCAGCACGCCGCTTACGCCTTGCGCCGCGAACGCGTAGATGATCATGTTGGTCGACGTCGGCATCAGCGCGCCGGCGAGGGACGAGTGCGTGGTCACGTTGACCGCGTAGGCGGCGCTATAGCCTTCGCGCTTCATCAGCGGGATCACCACGCCGCCCATTGCCGACGTATCCGCGGTCGGCGAACCCGACACGCCGCCGAACAGCGTACAGGCGACCACGTTGGCCATGCCGAGGCCGCCGCGGAAATGGCCGACCGTGGCCTGCGCGAAGCGCAGGATGCGGTCGGCGATGCCGCCGTGGAGCATCAGCTCGCCGGAGAAGATGAAGAACGGCACCGCGAGGAACGAGAAACCGTTCATGCCGGAGATCATCGACTGCATCGCGGTCGCGGTCGGCAGACCTTCGAACAGATACGTCAGGACGCAGGACAGGCCTAGCGCGAATGAAACCGGAACCCCTAGAAAGAGGAAAACCAGAAAACTGACGGTAAGGAGGGCAAGTTCCATGATGGCTCTACTTTTATTCCGTGGCGGAGAGTTCGAGCGCTGGCTCTTCCCGTTTCCCGGCAAAGAGCTCGAGCAGATGCTCGATCGAGAACAACGCGATACACACGCTCGCGAAGATCGGGATGCAGTAGCGCACGCCTTCCGGCACGCCGATGATCGGAATGCGGTCGCCCATCGTGGTTTCCGCCATCTCGAAGCAACCGACGAAAACGGCCACCGCGAAAGCAATCAGGCAGAGGTGCTGAATCCCTTTCGCGATCACCTGGCCCTTCTCGGGCAATGTCTTGACGAGCGAGTCGAGTCCGATGTGACCGCCCTCGCGAACCTTCAATGCGGCGCCGAACATCGCGATCAGGATCACCAGCAACAATGCGATGGGCTCAACGTAATCGGGTGCGTCGCTAAACACGTAGCGCATCACCACGCTATAAATCACGAGCAGGCAAAGTGCGGCGAGGCTGACCGACGCCACGACCAGCAGCACGCGAAAAAGAAAATCATTTGGGCGTTTCAGGAAACTCATTACCCTGTCCTTGCTTACGTCCGACCTGTGCTTGAAATTCAGCCGTCCCGAGGCGATCCGCGCGCGCGAAACTGCGCGGCGGAATGGCTCGCGAGTTTCCTCGCGGACCATTCACGCCGCTGCTGCGACAAACGTTGCTATTGCTGATTGCGCCCGGAACGCGAGACTTACTTGATTGCCTGGATCTCGTCGACGATCTGCTTCATCTGCGGGGTCTTTTCGTACTTCGTCCACACAGGCTGCATCACCTTCACGAAAGCCGCACGGTCGATCTGCGAAGCCGCGACCACCGTTGCGCCGCCCTTCGTGACGGTCTTCTGCGCGTCGGCTTCACGCGCGGTCCACAGCTTCTGGTAGTACGGCACCGAGTCAGCCGCGGCCTTCTTGATGATCTGCTGCTCTTGCGGCGACAGGGTGTCCCACACCTTCTTCGAGAACACCAGCACTTCGGGGGTCATCGAATGCTGGGTTTCCGAGTAGACCTGAGCGACTTCGAAGTGCTTGGTTTCTTCGTACGACGGGATGTTGTTTTCGGCGCCGTCGACGAGGCCGGTTTTCAGGCCCGTATAGACTTCCGAGAACGGCATCGGCGTCGGCGTGCCGCCCATTGCCTTGATTTCGTCGACCATCAGGTCCGACGGCTGCACGCGAACCTTCAGGCCCTTCATGTCTGCCGGCGACTTGATCGCCTTCTTCGCGTACATCGAGCGTGCGCCGCTCTCGTAGAACGTCAGCGCGATCATGCCCTTCGCGGTGAACGCGTCGAGGATCTTTTGGCCTTCCGGACCGTACATGACCTTGCGGAAATGATCGACGTCGCGGAACAGGAACGGCAGCGACGGGATCATCGATTCCGGCACGATTTCGTTGAACGCAGCACCGTTCGCGCGCGTCATGTCGAGCGCACCGATACGAACCTGGTCGATCGTGTCGTTTTCCGAGCCGAGCGCGCTGTTGCCGAACACCTTCACGGAGTCCTTGCCGTCGGTCGCCTTGCTGATCTGCTCGCCCATGTACTTCACGGCCATGTTGGTCGGGAAGGTGTCGCCGTGCACATCGGCAACGCGGAACACGCGTGCTTCAGCCGACATCGTGCTGAACGCCAACGCCGCAGCTGCGACGATCATCGAAACACGGGAAGAGGCAAACTTCTTGTTCATCGTGACATTCCTTGAAAAATGGACCATCCCAGCGACAGCGGATGTGACATGGTTTTGACGCGTCTAGGGCTTCGCGCCCGCCGCCTTCGCAGGTGCGGGCGCTGGCCGTACTGGCTGTGCAACTTCCCCGGCACAGTTGACCCAGCACTCCAATCGACAACTCGACTACTTATTTCAATCACGCCGGCCGGCTTCCGACATGCATGCGGCATCGACCAAAGCCGCGCAACTGACCTGAAAACCTACTGAATTGCACTTGTCACACAAACACAGAAAGCCGTTTGTTTGGACTTATATGTTGTACGACGACATACGAAGTCTATAAAAGGGGTTTTAACTTGTACAGACGGTATTTACCCGCATCGAGAAAAGCGCCGGCATGTATGACCGGCATCGCACGCCGCCAAGCCCCGCGCCGTGTGGCGCCGAGTGAGAGCGAATTGGCATGGCTCTCCGGAATTGTTGTACTTTTGTCGAACAAAGATGCGCGAACATGTCTTCCCGCCCAATGTTGTATGACGAGTGACGAATAAAGGGCCACACGAACGACGGCGAAAATGAAAACGCCGGGAGAAAAACTTCTTCCCGGCGCATGTCTCATGTAAGAAAGATTACAGTTGGCCCGCAAATTCGGGCTCCGGCAGCCCGCTCACGCCTGGCCGCAGCGCGAACACATGGCCGTCGTGCTCGCTCGCGCCGTTGGCCGGGCGAATCGACGTGACGAACAAGGTATCGAGATCGCGGCCGCCGAACGCGCACATCGCAGGCTTGATGGCCGGCACCGGAATCTGCCGGTCGAGCTTGCCCTGCGGCGTGAAACGCAGCAGCAGGCCGGCGTCGTTCGCGCAAATCCAGTAGCAGCCGTCCGCATCGACGGCCGCGCCGTCCGGACGGCCCGAATAGTGATGCAGATCGGCGAACACGCGGCGGTTGCGCGGCTCGCCGGTGTCGACGTCGTAGTCGAACGCCCAGATCAGCCGGCGCAGCGGATGCGAGTCCGACAGATACATCGTCGTGCCGTCCGGCGACCAGCCGAGGCCGTTCTGCGTGATCAGCGAATCGACGACCGGCGCCGACAGCACGCCCTTCTCATCGAAGCGGTACAGCGCGCCGCCCGGGATCGCCGCCGCCATGTCCATCACCATGGTGCCGGCCCAGAAGCGCCCTTGCCTATCGCAACGGCCGTCGTTGAAACGCATGCCGCCATGCGGGAATTCAGGCGCCGCGAGCTTGCGCAGCGACGCTGTCAGCGGCTCGCCGCCCCGCGCATTCGACGCGTCGGCGAGCGCGACCGCGAACAAGCCGGTCTCGCAGCCGGCGAGCACGGTGCCAGCGTGATCGAACGCGATACAGGCAACCTGCTCCGGCAGTAGCCATTCGGTGCGCTTGCCAGTTTCGAGCGAGCCGCGCACGATTTTCTTCGCCGGAATATCGACCCAGTACAACGCCTGCTCGGCCGCGCGCCAGACCGGACTTTCACCGGTGGCCGCAGGCAACGGACCGGCGGCTTCGAAGCGTTCCACTTGCGGATTCGCGCTCATTATTTAGGCTCCCGCTTCGGCTCCATCGGACCGGCGAGCACGAACGGGCCGCCCTGGTACAGCTGGGTCGGGTCGTCGAAGCGCGTGTCGGGGGCGCTCGGCGGGAACAGGTGTTCGAACTGCGCCGAGCTGTCTTGCGGACGGTAGCCGAGGAACGCTGCGTTCGTGTTGTCGACCCACGCGGTGCGGTTGTTCGACACGCCGTAGACGATCGCGTGGCCGACGCGGTTCGTGAACAGCGAGCAGCGCACGAGCTCGATGAAATCGCGGTAGCTCAGATACGTGACGAGCATGCGCGCGGTCTTCGGCTGCTCGAACGACGAGCCGATCCGCAGACACACGGTTTCGAGGCCGAAGCGGTCGAAGTAGTAGCGCGACAGCGATTCGCCGAAGCACTTCGACACGCCATACATGCCGTCAGGACGCAGCGGCGCGTCGGTGCCGAGCACCGACGTCACCGGATGGAAACCCACCGCGTGATTCGAGCTCGCGTAGACGATGCGCTTCACGCCGTGCTTTTGCGCCGACGAGTACACGTTGTACAGGCCGCGGATATTCGCTTCGAGGATGTCTTCGAACGGCGCTTCGACGGAAATGCCGCCGAGATGCACCACCGCGTCCACGCCTTCGAGCAGCGCGTGCACGGCCGCTGCATCGGCGAGATCGACGACGGCGGCTTCCTCGTGCGCGGCGACTTCGCCGAGCGGCGCGATATCGGATACGCGCACGATGTCGGCCCACTGCGCGAGCGCGGGACGCAGTTGCTTGCCGAGGTTGCCCGCGGCGCCAGTGAGCAGCAGACGGCGGAAGGGTTTCTTTGCCGCGGAGCGGTCAACGTTCAAATCGGTCATGTCTCTTTGCTGTTGTGATTGCGATCGGGTCTTCTGAACGGAAAAGCGAGCGCCGGTTGGACCGGCGCTCGCCTGAGATTGGATGGTGCGGGTCGCCTGATCAGGTCACCGGCGCCGGGTTGAAGAGGGTCAACGCATTGTGCAGCCCGAGCTTCTCCGCGCAGGTTTCCTTGCGGCCGCTCGCGACATCGAGCATCAGGCGGAACAGCTCCCAGCCCACCTCCTCGATGCTGGACTGACCGGTCGCGATCGTGCCGGCGTTGATGTCCATCAGATCATGCCAGCGACGCGCGAGGTCCGAACGCGTCGCCACCTTGATGACCGGCACTTCGGCGAGGCTGTACGGCGTGCCGCGGCCGGTCGTGAACACGTGCAGCGTGATGCCCGAAGCGACCTGCAGCGTGCCGCAGATGAAGTCGCTGGCCGGCGTCGCCGCGTAGATCAGGCCCTTCTGATTGACCTTCTCACCGGGCGACAGCACGCCGGAGATCGCCGAGTTGCCCGACTTGATGATCGAGCCCATCGCCTTTTCGACAATGTTCGACAGGCCGCCCTTCTTGTTGCCGGGCGTCGTGTTCGCACTGCGGTCCGCGCCGCCGCGCTTCAGGTAATCGTCGTACCACTGCATCTCGCGGATGATCGCCGCCGCGACGTCCGCGTTGGCCGCGCGCGCGGTCAGCTGATCGACGCCGTCGCGCACTTCGGTGACTTCCGAGAACATCACGGTCGCCCCGGCGCGCACCAGCAGGTCGGTCGCGAAGCCGACGGCCGGGTTCGCGGTCAGGCCCGAGAACGCGTCGCTGCCGCCGCACTGCACGCCGATCACCAGATCCGACGCCGGACAGGTTTCGCGACGACGGTTGTTCAGGCGCTTCAGATGCCCTTCGGCCATCCTCATGATCGACGTGATCATCGACTGGAAGCCGACGTGCGATTCGTCCTGCAGCACCACGACGTCGCCGTTCTGGTCCAGCGCGACATCGCCGATGTCGGCGACGTCGTCGACCACCGCTGCCGCGGCGATCGGGATCGTACCCGGCGGCATCAGACGCTCCGGCTGCAGCTTCTCGCAGCCGAGGCTCACCATCATCACTTCGCCGCCGAAGTTCGGGTTCAGCGCGATGTTGCGCACGGTGCGGATCGGCACCATCGCGTCGGGCGCGTCGATCGCGACGCCGCAGCCGTAGGTGTGGCCGAGGCTCACGACATCGTCGACATTCGGATATTTCGGCAGCAGCTCGGCCTTGATGCGCGTGACCGCGTGTTGCACGACGTCGGCGACGCACTGCACCGTGGTCGTGATCGCGAGGATGTTGCGCGTGCCCACCGAGCCGTCCGAGTTACGGTAGCCCTCGAACGTGTAGCCTTCGAGCGGCGGCATGTCCGGCGCCCTGGTCGTGGCGATCGGCAGGTCTTCGAGTCCGGGCGGGCTCGGCATGCGGATCACGTGCTCGTTGATCCAGCTGCCCTTCGGCAGCGGCTTCAGCGCATAACCGATCACGACGTTGTAGCGGATGACCTCGTCGCCTTCGGCGAAATCGGCCAGCGCGACCTTGTGGCCCTGCGGCACACGCTCGCGCAGCCTGAGCCCATCGGCAAATACCGCGCCCTCACCCAAACCGCCGTCGTTGACGACGATCGCGACATTGTCATTGGGATGAACGCGGATGTAGAGCGGAGTTTGTTCCATTGATAAATCCTTGAGGCGTGACAGGCCTGCTTCTCCAGCAATCATACGTCATCCTACAACGCTAGAGTTTGGTCGGATGTTCCGTATTTACCCTATAGACAGCATTATGCCGTGAAAACCCCGTTGAGTTACGGGATTCGTTGTTGTACGATGACGTATAAGAAATCTGTTTTCCAAGATTTTCTACTAGTACGACGTCTGTCGTACTAGTTGGATCCTACTAACGACCCCATCCGACGCCGGGATATTTAGATCATGACGACACCGCAGGAACTCAAGCAGATCGTTTCGGAAGGCCTCCTGTCCTTCCCCGTCACCGACTTCGACGCTAACGGCGACTTCCGCGCCAACACCTACGCAGAGCGCCTCGAATGGCTCGCTCCGTACGGCGCTTCGGCGCTGTTCGTCGCCGGCGGCACGGGCGAATTCTTCTCGCTGACGCAAGACGACTACACGCAAGTCGTCAAGACCGCGGTCGAAGTCTGCAAGGGCAAGGTACCGATCCTCGCCGGCGCAGGCGGCCCGACCCGCGTGGCGATCGCCTACGCGAAGGAAGCGCAGCGCCTCGGCGCGCACGGCATCCTGCTGATGCCGCACTACCTGACCGAAGCAAGCCAGGACGGTATCGCCGCGCACGCCGAAGAGGTCTGCCAGGCCGTTCCGGGCATGGGCGTGATCATTTACAACCGCGCGAACTCGAAGCTCAACGCCGACATGCTCGAGCGTCTGGCCGACCGTTGCCCGAACCTGATCGGCTTCAAGGACGGCGTGGGCGAGATCGAAAACATGGTGACGATCCGCCGCCGCCTCGGCGAGCGCTTCTCGTACCTCGGCGGCCTGCCGACTGCGGAAGTCTACGCTGCCGCTTACAAGGCGCTGGGCGTGCCGGTGTACTCGTCGGCGGTGTTCAACTTCATCCCGAAGACGGCGATGGAGTTCTACCGCGCGATCGCCGCTGACGACCACGCAACGACCGGCAGGCTGATCGACGAATTCTTCCTGCCGTACCTGAAGATCCGCAACCGCCGCGCAGGCTATGCGGTAAGCATCGTCAAGGCTGGCGCGAAGCTGGTCGGCCACGACGCAGGTCCGGTGCGCGCACCGCTGACCGACCTGACGCCGGAAGAACTGGAACAGCTCGACGCGCTGATCAAGAAGCTCGGACCGCAGTAACGCACCGGCGTCGGGCTTCGAGCGAAGAAGCTCGCGAGCCTCATCGACGAGGGCTGCATAGACGGCCCCGTTGCGAACGCCCGGCACGGCAACGTTGCCGGGCGTTCGTGCATTTGCGCGACAGGCAGGTGGTCTGCGGACCGCCTGGCTTGGAGACCACACCTCGCCCAACAATACAGGAGATGACCCATGGACTTGAGCCGCACGGCCAGTTCCACCGACGCCGCCCCTAGCGCGGCACGCACCAAGGTCCGCTACGGGATTCTGGCGCTGATCTTCGTGATCACCACCCTCAACTATGCCGACCGCGCGACGCTGTCCGTCACGGGTTCCGCGATGCGCACCGCGTTCAGCCTCGACGCGATCCGCATGGGCTATATATTTTCCGCATTCAGCTGGGCCTACGTGCTGTCGCAACTGCCGGCCGGCTGGCTGCTCGACCGTTTCGGCGCGCGCCGCGTGTACGCGGCGAGCATCTTCTCGTGGTCGCTGTTCACGCTGCTGCAAAGCTCGGTCGGCCTGCTCGGCAGCGCCGGTGCGGCGATCACCGCGCTGTTCGTGCTGCGCTTCGTGATGGGCGCGGCGGAGTCGCCGGCGTTTCCGGCGAACGCGAAGGTCGTTGCGAGCTGGTTCCCGACCAACGAGCGCGGCACCGCGTCGGCGATCTTCAACGCCGCGCAATACTTCGCGGCGGTCGTGTTCACGCCGCTGATGGCGTGGCTCACGCATGCGTTCGGCTGGGAGACGGTCTACGTCGTGATGGGAGTGGTCGGGCTGCTGCTCGCGCTGACCTGGCTGAAGGTCATGAAGAATCCCGCCGATCACCCGGGCGTGTCGCGCGCCGAGCTCGAGTACATCGAGCAAGGCGGCGGCCTCGTCAGCGGCGCGCGCAAGACGCGTCCGGACGACGTGTCGAAGACCGGCGGCTGGACGCTCCTGCGTCAGTTGCTCGGTAACCGCATGCTGCTCGGCGTCTATCTCGCGCAGTACTGCATCAACGTGCTGACCTACTTCTTCCTGACGTGGTTTCCGATCTACCTCGTGCAGGCGCGTGGCATGACGATCCTGAAAGCGGGCCTCGTGGCCTCGCTGCCGGCGATCTGCGGCTTTCTCGGCGGCGTGCTCGGCGGCGTGCTGTCGGACGGGTTGATCCGCCGCGGCTGGTCGCTGACCGTCGCGCGCAAGGTGCCGATCGTCGGCGGCATGCTGCTGTCGACCTGCATCATCGGCTGCAACTACGTGTCGACCGACTGGATCGTCGTCGCGCTGATGTCGCTCGCGTTCTTTGGCAAGGGCATCGGCGCGCTCGGCTGGGCCGTCGTCGCCGATACGGCGCCGAAGGAAGCGCTCGGTCTGTCCGGCGCGATCTTCAATATGTTCGGCAACATCGCCGGCATCGTGACGCCGATCGTGATCGGTTATCTGGTCGCGCGTTCGGGCTCGTTCAATGGCGCGCTGGTGTTCGTCGGCGCGAACGCCCTGATGACGGTGATCAGCTATCTGGTGATCGTCAAGGACATCCGGCGAGTCGAGTTGCGCTCGGCGTGAGCCCGTTATAGGCTCCGTTATCGTTCCGGTTATCGTACTTCCGGGCGGCGGACGCCCGGCGCCTCGCGCGAGCCATGCGCACCGAGGCGCCAAACATTGGGCATCCGCCGGTATACGTGACAATCGCGCCGAATTCGATCCGGCGCTTATATAATCAGTCGTCAGACGACGATATAATAAAAATGCAGGATTCCCCGCGATTTTTCAAACAAGGAGCGTTTTCGATGGCTACACCACTAGCATCCGCGGCACCGCCACGACGCGCTCGCAATCTTGCCGAGTTCGTCGTCAATTACGTCACCGAGCAGATCGCGGCCAACGTGCTGAAGCCGGGCGACAAACTCCCGACCGAATCGCAGCTGATGAACACGCTCAGCGTGAGCCGCACGGTGATCCGCGAGGCGATCTCCCGCCTGCAGGCAGGCAAAATCATCGAGACGCGGCACGGTATCGGCAGCTTCGTGCTCGAACCGCAGCGCGAAAAACTCGGCATCGACATGGTGCCCGCCACCACGCTGCGCGACGTGCTGTCCATTCTGGAACTGCGCATCAGCCTCGAAACCGAATGCGCCGGTCTTGCCGCGCAACGCGCGAAGCCGGACGACCTCGCGCACATGCGTACCGCGCTCGACGCGATCGAAGCCACGCGTCACAACGGACTCGACAGCGTGGAGGCCGACCTGCAGTTCCACATCTCGGTCGCGCGCGCAACCGGCAACCGCTATTTCGTCGACATCCTGTCGCAGATGGGCAGCGCACTGATTCCGCGCAACCGGCTCGACTCGGCCGGCATCGCGCGCGCCGATCCTGATGCATATCTGTCGCTCGTGAACCTCGAGCATGAAAGCATCCTCGAGGCGATCAGCCGGCACGACGCTGAAGGCGCGCGCGCGGCGATGCGCATGCATCTGTCGAATAGCCGCGAACGGCTGCGTCGCGCGAATGAAGCGAACGACGCGAACAGCTGATTTTCACGAAGCACGCGGGCGAAAAAAAAACGGCCGGGAAAATTCCCGGCCATTTTTTTGTGATTGCAACTGCCCTTCCCTTCCATGCGCGCCCACGAACATATTGGCACCAGGCGCGCATCCGTTCAGGACGGCGTCACACGATTAACCGCGCGTGAGTTCGCCATCGCGACGACGCCACAGTTCCAGCGGGTTGCCGTCGGCCAGCGTTTGCGGCAGCAGCTCGGCCGGGAAGTCCTGGTAGCAGACCGGGCGCAGGAAGCGGTCGATCGAGGTGGTGCCGACCGAGGTCGCGCGGCTGTCCGACGTTGCCGGGAACGGGCCGCCGTGGACCATCGCGTGACACACTTCGACGCCGGTCGGGAAACCGTTGACCAGAATGCGGCCGGCCTTGCGCTCGAGAATCGGCACCAGCTTCTTCGCAGCCGCCACGTCGGCGCTGTCCATCTGCAGCGTCGCGGTTAGTTGGCCGGCGAAGTGCTCGGCGACCTTCAGCATTTCCTGCTCGTCCTTGCAGCGGATGATCGTAGACACCGGGCCGAACACTTCGTCTTCGAGCGCCGGGTTCGCGAGGAACGTCTGCGCGTCGGTCACGAACAGCGCCGCGCAAGCCTGGGTCGGGCCAGTAGCGGCGACGCCGCGTGCCACGACTTCGACACCCCTGGTTGCAGCCAGCTTGCCTTCGCCGTCTTGATACGCGGCGTGGATGCCCGAAGTCAGCATGGTCTGCGCCGGCTTGGCGGCGAGCGCCTCCGATGCCGTCGCGACGAAGCCCTTCAGCGCGTCGCTGTCGATCGCGATTGCGAGACCCGGGTTCGTGCAGAACTGGCCCGCGCCGAGCACGAGCGAGTCGACGAAACCGCGCGCGATGCTGTCGCCGCGTGCCGTCAGAGCGTTCGGCAGCAAAAACACCGGGTTGATGCTGCTCATTTCGGCGTAGACGGGGATCGGCTCCGGACGTGCCGCCGCGACGCGCATCAGCGACGTGCCGCCCGCGCGCGAACCGGTGAAGCCGACCGCCTTGATGGCCGGATGCGCAACCAGCGCCTCGCCGACCGAGTTACCCGCGCCGACGATCATCGAGAACACGCCTTCGGGCAGATCCATTTCCTGCGCGACGCGCTGGATCACACGACCGACCAGCTCCGAGGTGCCGAGGTGCGCGCGATGCGCCTTCACGACGACCGGGCAGCCGGCAGCGAGCGCCGCGGCGGTGTCGCCACCCGCCACCGAGAACGCGAGCGGGAAGTTGCTCGCGCCGAACACGGCGACCGGGCCGAGCGCGATCTTTTGCATGCGCAGATCCGAGCGCGGCAACGGCTTGCGTTCCGGCAGCGGCGAATCGAGCGTGGCGTTGAGCCACTGGCCCGCACGCACGGTTTGCGCGAACAGCTTCAGCTGGCCGGTGGTGCGGCCGCGTTCGCCGTCCAGACGCGCCTTGGGCAGGCCCGATTCCGCCATCGCGCGTTCGATCAGCTCGTCGCCGAGCCCGGTGATGCCGTCCGCGATACGATCCAGAAACTCGGCGCGCACTGCGAGCGGCAGTTGACGGTAGGCGTCGAACGCCTGCTGCGCGAGCGCGCAGGCCTGCTCGACGTTCTCGACCGTGCCGCTGCCGAACACCGGCTCGGCAATCTCGGAACCCGTGGCAGGATTGAACGCGCGCAGCGGTTTTTCTTCGCCGCGCACTGCTTTGCGACCGATCAGCATTTCACCGGTGATGGGCATTTTGGCTTTCCTTGAATGAAGGCTTCGGATATAGGTCATCCTACAACATTGCGGGGACTCCACGCAACCCGAAACGCTTGTCGGACAGGCTCATTCGGGTTTACACGACCGTTACAACCAAGGAGCTCAGTGCTAATCTGGCACGGTCATACGACGACTTATAACCTCGCATTCTGCGTGGTTTATCGCGGTCGTCGAAGCCTTGTTCCCGGTCCATCGTAGTTCGAGGAGACACCGCATGCCCGCCGTCACGCCTTACGAATCCTTGCCCAACCGCTTCCGGCGCGCGGTACGCGAGGGAAAAATCCAGATCGGCTGTTGGGCATCGCTTGCCAGCCCGATCGCCACTGAACTGCTGGGCACGGTCGGCTTCGACTGGATGCTGCTGGACGCCGAACACGCGCCCAACGACGTGCTCACGCTGATCCCCCAGTTGATGGCGCTCAAGGACAGCGGCAGCGCGCCGGTCGTCCGACCACCGGCTAACGACAGCGTCGTGATCAAACGATTCCTCGACAGCGGCTTCTCGAACTTTCTCGTGCCGTTCGTCGACAGTGCTGACGACGCGGCCCGCGCGGTCGCGGCAACGCGCTATCCGCCGCAGGGCATCCGCGGCGTGTCGGTCGGCCATCGCGGCAACCGCTATGGCACCGTGCCCGACTACTTTGCGCTCGCCAACGACAATATCTGCGTGATCCCGCAGATCGAAAGCCGCAAGGCAGTCGAGGCGATCGACAGCATTCTCGCGGTGGACGGCATCGACGCGGTCTTCATCGGTCCGTCCGACCTCGCGGCATCGTATGGCCACCTCGGCAACGCGAGCCATCCGGACGTGCAGCAGGCGATCGCGCATGTGTTCGAGCGCGCGCGGGCGGCAGGCAAGTCGAGCGGCATTCTCGCGCCGGTGCAAGCCGACGCGGAACGTTATCTGTCGATGGGCGCGCGCGTCGTCGCCGTCTGCGCGGATCTCGGGCTGCTCAAGGGCGCCGCTCAAGCGGCGCAGAAACACTTCATGCAGAAACCGGCGGGCGAAGCTTGAACGCGGCCGCCACGATATCTTCGGAGCATTCCATGAAAAAAGCAGGCTTTATCGGACTCGGCATCATGGGCAAGCCCATGGCCGCCAACCTTCTGAAAAACGGCGTGTCGCTGGCAGCGTTCACGCGTAGCGGCGTGCCCGCGGAACTGACGCAGGCCGGCGCCGTCGCATGCGACAACCCCGCCGCGGTCGCAGCCAACGCGGACGTGATCTTCGTCATGGTGCCGGACACGCCGGACGTCGAACGCGTGCTGTTCGGCGAGAACGGCCTCGCGAGCGCGCTGCGCGCCGGCCAGACCGTCGTCGACATGAGCTCGATCTCGCCGATGGCGACCCGCGAGTTCGCGGCGCGCGTGCGCGAAACCGGCGCCGACTATCTTGACGCGCCGGTCTCGGGCGGCGAAGTCGGCGCGAAGGCCGGCTCGCTGACCATCATGGTCGGCGGCGAACAGGCCACGTTCGACAGCGTGAAGCCCATGTTCGACATGATGGGCAAGAACGTCACGCTGATCGGCGCGGTGGGCGCGGGCCAGGTGTGCAAGGTGGCCAACCAGGTGATCGTCGCGGCGACCATCGAAGCGGTCGGCGAAGCGCTGCTGCTCGCGTCGAAGGCGGGTGTCGATCCGGCGCGCGTGCGTGAGGCGCTGATGGGCGGCTTTGCGTCGTCGCGCATTCTCGAAGTGCACGGCGAGCGCATGACCAGGCGCACGTTCGATCCGGGCTTTCGCATCGAGCTGCACCAGAAGGATCTGAACCTCGCGCTGTCGACCGCGCAGGCGCTCGGCGTGTCGCTGCCGAACACCGCCACCTGCCAGGCGCTGTTCAATGCGTGCGTCGCGCACGGCGGCAAGGCGTGGGACCACTCGGCGATGGTGCGCGCGCTCGAAGTGCTCGCGAATCATGAGATTGGGCAGAAGACTGCGTGATTTGATGTAGGTTCGAAATCGTTGCAATCGGGTTGTCCGTCGGTGTTCATGTGACCGATGGACGGCTCGATTGCATTTTGCATTTCTGGGGGCGTGCGTAGTTCGCACGTGATGCCCTTTCCCTCTTCCGGGCCGTAGGGCTCTTTCGCCGCGTGACGCGACACGTTCGTATCATGTTTGGCGATGGCGACTCCCCGCCCCGTGTCTCCTCGGATTGCCGTCTGCTCCGGTGCGTTAAGCCGCGTGGCTAGTGCATGACCACGAGCGATATGCAGTCAATGACTCGCAGCTCATCGGATTAATGGGACACAAGAATCATCCATCGCCCATTTCCTGTCCCTTTGGTCGACTGCTACGTTGGCGGCCTCGAACAATCACAGAGGAAAACCAAATGTCGCGCGAACAAGATGGAGACGGCGTGCGTGTCGTGCTGAGTGCGCCGCAACTGGCGGCGGTGCTGACCCGCCAATCGATCAGCCACAGCGAAATGCTTTCCAACCGGTTATGGGGCGGATTGCAACTTGTCGGCGGTTTGCTGGAAATGGTCGGGGCCGGCGCGCTGTGTGTGATGCCTGAACCGACCATGGCGAGCAAGGCTGGATGCGTTGTGTTCGGCGTACATGGCTCGGATACGGCGGCCGCTGGCTTGCGTCAGATCTGGACGGCGCGAGATACGGCGACGCTAACCCAACAGGGCACGACAAAACTCGCGGAAGCGATGAAGGCCAGTCCCGATATGGCGAACAATATCGGTCTGTGGCTCGATATGGTCGTGCCGTTTGGCTTTGCTAGTTCGATCAAGGCTATACGGGCTTCGCGTATCGCGATGGGCCGGATCAGTCTGGACATGCACGAAGCGAAAGCAGGGAGCGGGATTGGCGGACACACGCTCTTGAAGCATGTCGGACGGACCGAAGCGCAGTTGCGAGAACGACTCAACCGCGAGCCGCGTCGAGAGAAGGTTTCGTCGTTCACAAACCTTGAACGGGCCGAATCGGCCATCTCAGAAGTCATGCGCGCCAATGCGACCATCATTCGGGAATGGGCGCAGTATTCGGGCAGAGGCGGGCCTCTCGCTCTGACGCGGCGCGTGGCGGGTAACGTCGGCTATGGCATAACGAGGGAGACAGGAAAACTGACGCCCATGAATGAGGTTGTAGTCGTTCTGAAATATCAAACCTACAACGGAATGCCATACTATATCGTTACTGCTTACATTAAATAGAGAAATCTATGCTATCAACCCGCTACCCCAAAATGTATCAGCTGTTTGGTGCATACCTGAATGAGGACTTTGAAATATGGGGAGATACGATTCCCGAAATCATCTCTTGCTACAAGAGAGACTGCCCCCGGGAGAGCCATCTCGAGATGGTTCATGAAATCAATTCATTTATGGGCGAACACCGGGACGATTTGGACTCAGCGTTCAAAGATGCCTATGGTCAAGATTTTTCTCCCAAACTATGGGGCTACACGACCGCCTCATTTCTTGACGAATTAAAGAGGCTTCTCATCGAGTAGTTTGTCCCGGTGCTCCCACATCCTTCTAAGAAGAATTAAAACCGTCTACTGGGCGACTAGTCTGCTTGCCGGCTGCAACACTCACGGCGCGACATCGCCAACTCGAAAACGGCCGCACAACCGACCAAAAAAAACGGCGCCCACCTCATGAGCGCCGTTTCTTTCGCCGGATCGGCCCACACAAGCCGCCCCCACTTCGCCTTACTTCGCCGCCACCGCATCGGACGACACCCACTGCGGCTCCGGCATCTTCTCCGAACTCCTAGCCATCAGACACACCACGACCGCGGCAATCAGATCAAACACCGCCAGCACGACGAATAGCGGGCTGTAGCCGATCTGCGTGACGAGCACACCGAACAGCGTGGTGAACGCCGCGGCGCCCAGATACCCAGCCATGCCGCCCATGCCCGTCGCGGTCGCGACTTCGTGCTTGCCGAACATATCCGACGTGATCGCGTACAGTGCGCCCGACAGCGTCTGGTGCGCGAAGCCACCGACGCACAGCAGCGCCACCGCCATGTACGGGCTTTCGACGAGACCGACGCACGCCGGCCCGATCATGAACAGCGCACCGACCACGAACACCATCTTGCGCGACGTGAACAGCGACACTTTTGCGTACTTGTGAAACAGCGGGCTCAGATAACCGCCGAGCACGCAGCCGATATCGGCGGCGAGGAACGGCATCCACGCGAACATCGCGACTTCCTTCAGGTTCATGTGACGCTCGGTCATCATGTACAGCGGAATCTACGCATTGAACGTTTGCCATGCCGGCTCGGACAGAATCCGAGGAATACCGATCGCCCAGAAATCGCGGCTCGCGAGCATCGCGCGCCAGTTGCTCTTCGGCGTGTTGATGTCATCGTGATGCTTCGCTTCCTGGCCGCTCAGAATGTAGTCGCGCTCGGCGTTGCCCAGCAGCTTCTGGTTGCGCGGATGCTTGTAGACGATGATCCACAGCAAGCTCCACACGATGCCCGCGACGCCGACGATCACGAACGCAAGTTCCCAGCGGCCGTGAAACAGCGCCCACACGACAAGCGGCGGCGCGAGCAGCGCGCCGATCGACGAGCCGATATTGAACCAGCCGATCGCAACCGAACGCTCCTTCGCTGGGAACCACTCGCTCGTCGCCTTCACGCCAGCCGGAATACCCGCCGATTCGGCGAGTCCGAGGAGACCGCGGAACACCGCGAGGCTACGCCAGCCCGTCGCCCATGCCGCCGCCGCGCAAGCCACCGACCACGCCAGCGCGAACACCGCGAAGCCGATCTTGGTGCCGATCGTGTCGAGCACGAAACCGGCGACCGGCTGCATGAACGCATAGCAGAGCTGCCACGCCACGACCACGTGCGCGTACTGCTCGGTCGTGATGTCGAGCTCCTTCATCATCGTCGGCGCCGCGACCGACAACGTGTTGCGCGCCAGGTAATTGATGATCAGGCCGGCCGCGACCAGCGCGACCATCCACCAGCGAATACCCTTGATCTTCACCACTCCATCTCCTCGTGATGCATTGCCCGTCGAACTGCCCGGGACTTAGTCCTTGCGCGAATAGTCGATGCCGACGAAGCCGCCGCCCTGGAAGCGCTGGCCCAGTTCATCGAGCGGATTCGGGCGCGACAGGATGTCTTCGGCGTAGTCTTCGGCGTTCTGCTTCGGCTCGTAGCCGAGACGCGCGGCGCCGACGCTGTTGTCCCACCAGCTGCGCGTATTGGCCGACACGCCCCAGATGGTCATGAAGCCGACCTCTTCCGCTTCGATGCAGCGATCGAGAAAATGCATCAGGTCCTTGTGGCCGAACCAGGTGCTCAGGTGACGCTGCTCGGTCGGACGCTCGAGGCAGCTGCCAATGCGCACGCACACGCTTTCGATGCCGTGCTTGTCCCAGTACATGCGCGCGAGCGCTTCGCCCCACACCTTCGACAGACCATAGAAGCCGTCCGGGCGCAGTTCGCAGTCGAGGCTCAGATGCTCGGTGACCGGATACATGCCGATCGCGTGGTTCGAGCTCGCGAACACGATGCGCTTCACGCCGTTGCGGCGCGCGCCTTCGTAGACTTCGACGAGGCCGCGCAGGTTGTTCTCGATGATCTCGGGCAGCGGACGCTCGACGCTCGTGCCGGCGAAATGGATCAGCACGTCTACGCCGTTCAGCAGACGGTCGACGACCGCCGGATCGCGCAGGTCGCCGTTCATCACGTCTTCGCCTTCGACGAGCGGCGTCAGCACTTTCGAGCCAGCGGCCGAGCGCAACGGCACGCCCCGCGCGACGAATTCAGCCCGTACCACGGAGCCGAGCTGGCCGCCGGCGCCACTCAGGGCAATCTTCTTCATAGGGGTTCCTTTAACTGCGCCGCGCGCGACGTCTACAGAGAACAGACAGCGGTTTGAGCGGCCGGCGGATCGCGCTGTGCGCGTCGCATAACACGCCCGAGTTGTACGATAACGTACTATCGACGATGAACCAGCGGATTTCAACTCCGCATTTACCCTTAAACTACGTAGGACCAGTTTCGCAGCCTCTTAAAAAACAAAGACATACGAATGCCGGATTCATGTGACATCGTATAACCAAAGCTGCTTTTTTGTTCAAGAAGTGGATTCGCCTGACGCCTGCGGTCGCCTGGCATTCGGCGCGGGCGGCGTCCATGCGCCGCCCGCGCGGTCAAAAATCACCTTATTGCGCGTTTCTGATCGCTTAAGCGCCGATGAATTCGAGCAGGTCGGCATTGACCTTGTCGGCCTCCACGGTGCACATGCCGTGCTGGCCGCCCGCATAGACCTTCAACGTCGCGTTCTTGACGATCTCCGCGGTGCGTCGGCCGGCTGCGTCGATCGGCACGATCTGGTCGTCGTCGCCGTGCAGCACCAGGGTCGGCACGTCGATCTTCTTCAGATCTTCGGTGTAGTCGACTTCGGAGAACTGCTTGATGCAGTCGTACAGCCCCTTGATCGAGCCGGCCATGCCCTGGCGCCAGAACGAATCGATCACGCCCTGCGACACCTTCGCGCCCTCGCGGTTATAGCCATAGAACGGCACGGCCAGATCCTTGAAGAACTGCGAGCGATCGTCGAGGACGCCCTTGCGGATGCCATCGAACACATCGATCGGCAGGCCGAGCGGGTTATCGGCGGTCTTCAGCATCAGCGGCGGCACCGCACCGATCAGCACGGCCTTCGCGACACGCCCCGTGCCGTGCCGGCCGATGTAATGCGCGACTTCGCCGCCGCCCGTCGAATGGCCGACCAGCGTCGCGTCCTGCAAGTCGAGATGTTCGATCAGTGCGGCGAGGTCATCGGCGTAGGTGTCCATCTCGTTGCCGTCCCACGGCTGCTCCGAGCGGCCGTGGCCGCGCCGGTCATGCGCGATCACCCGAAAGCCCTTGCTGCCGAGAAACAGCATCTGCGCATCCCACGCATCGGCGGTCAGCGGCCAGCCGTGCGAAAACACGACCGGGCGACCCTTGCCCCAGTCCTTGTAGAAAATCGAAGTACCGTCTTTCGTCCTGATCGTGCTCATCTGCTAACTCCTTGTCGTTGAAGTTTGCCGTCGCCGGCAGGTGGATGAAGCGGAATAACGGAACTACGGAAACGGCCGAATCGTAGAGATAAAAAAATCGCCTGACTAGCGCGCGAGCCGACGAAGTCGGTTTGGATGGATCGATTGTCGGCCGATGACGGGCACCGCTTTCTACCTTGTCGCGCAAGGCCGCGCAACAAGCATTGCTGCAGCGCGGTCGATTGACGCAGCACCCGCAACGACTCACATGCGGCCATGCATCGGCCGCTAAAGGAAACTTGAGACTCATCAACGGCTTGCCTCATCGATTAGCGTATTTCGCATAAAACAAGGCGGTTTTTTGACGCACAGCGCATTGCAACACATTTTGTTTCGATCCCCTACTCTTGCGCCATCTGCCCCGCGCAGTGCGCACCGATATCGGTCGATGCGCGTCATTCCGCTCACGCGGCCATCACGCACAACAGGATCATGAACTCGGCACTATCGGCATTCGATCTCGCGCGCATTCAATTCGCGTTCACGGTCTCTTTTCACATCGTTTTCCCCGCGCTCAGCATCGGTCTCGCCAGCTTCATTGCGGTCCTCGAATGGCGTTGGCTGAAAACCGGCAAGGCCTACTACAAAGATCTTTGTCTGTTCTGGTCGAAGATCTTCGCAGTGGCCTTCGGCATGGGCGTCGTCTCCGGTGTCGTGATGGCCTATCAGTTCGGCACCAACTGGTCCGGCTTCTCGAGTTTCGCCGGGCCCGTCACCGGTCCGCTGCTGATGTACGAGGTGATGACCGCATTCTTTCTCGAAGCGGGCTTCCTCGGCATCATGCTGTTCGGCTGGCAGCGCGTGAGTCGGCGCGCGCACTTCGGCGCGACGCTGATGGTCGCGATCGGCACGCTGATCTCGACCTTCTGGATTCTCGCGTCCAATAGCTGGATGCAGACGCCGCAGGGCTTCGAGGTCGTCGACGGCCATGTCGTGCCGCTCGACTGGTTCAAGATCATCTTCAATCCGTCGTTCCCGTACCGGCTCGCGCATATGGCGCTGGCGGCGTTCATCGTCGCGGGGCTGGTGGTCGCGGCGGTCGGCGCGTGGCATCTGCTGCGCGGCCGACGCGATCCCGCCGTCAAGAAGATGTTCTCGATGGCGCTGTGGCTGCTGCTGATTCTGACGCCGATCCAGGCATTCGTCGGCGATCAGCATGGCCTGAACACGCGCGAATATCAGCCGGCGAAGATCGCGGCGATCGAAGGCATCTGGGACACCGAAAAAGGCGGCACCGCGCTGAACCTGTTCGGCATCCCCGACATGAAGACCGAAACCACGCACTACGCGGTGTCGATCCCGCACCTCGGCAGCCTGATCCTCACGCATAGCTGGGACGGCGAAATCCGCGGCCTGAAGGAATTTCCGCCGCAGGACCGGCCGGATTCGACCGTGGTGTTCTGGAGCTTCCGCATCATGGCCGGCCTCGGCGTGCTGATGATCGCGATGTCGATCGCGGCCTGGGTGCTGCACCGTTGCGGGCGACTATTCGAAGCGAAGTGGTTCCAGCGGCTATGCGTCGCGATGGGGCCGAGCGGCTTCATCACGCTGCTGGCCGGTTGGGTCACCACCGAAGCGGGCCGTCAGCCGTGGGTCGTGTACGGCGTGATGCGCACGTCGCAGGCGGTGTCGCCGCTGACCACGCAGCAGGTCGGTCTGTCGCTGATGACGTTCGTGGCCGTCTACTTCCTCGTGTTCGGCACCGGCATCTACTACATGCTGAAGCTGATGCGCTCGGGTCCCGCACTGCCTGGCGGCAAGCCGCACGACACGCCGCACGACACGCCGCAGCCGACGCCCGCACAGACCGCGCGCCGCCCGCTGTCCGCCGCCGATCGGATGATCGACGTCGTCTAACCCACGCTACGAGAGAAAGAATATGGACGTAACCGTCGTTTGGGCCGCGATCATCGCGTTGGGCCTTTTCATGTACGTCGTGCTGGACGGCTTCGACCTCGGCATCGGCATCGTCTTTCCGTTCTTCCCCGACGAGAAAGAACGCGACCTGATGATGAACACGGTCGCGCCAGTGTGGGACGGCAACGAAACCTGGCTCGTGCTCGGCGGCGCCGCGCTGTTCGCGGTGTTTCCGGTCGTCTACTCGACCGTGCTGTCAGCGCTCTATCTGCCCCTCGTGTTCATGCTGGTGTGCCTGATCTTTCGCGGCGTGTCGTTCGAGATCCGCGCGAAGTCGCGTCGCACGAGGCACCTGTGGGACCTCGCGTTCATCGGCGGCTCGGCGGGCGCGACGTTTTTCCAGGGCATCGTGCTCGGCGCTTTCCTGCAAGGTATTCCGGTCGTCGATGGCGCGTATGCCGGCGACGCGTTCGGCTGGCTCACGCCGTTCAGCCTGCTGACGGGCCTCGGGCTCGTCGCGACCTACGCGCTGCTCGGCTGCTGCTGGCTCGTCGCGAAGACCGAAGGCGACCTGCAGCGCCGGCTGCATCGCGTGGTCTGGCCGCTGACGCTGGTGCTGCTCGGCTTCATCGTGCTCGTGAGCCTATGGACGCCGCTGATGGATGCGGGCATCGCGCAACGCTGGTTCCATGACGGGATCTTCTATCGTCTGCTGCCGGTGCCGTTCCTCGTCGCGATCTGCGCGTTCTTCATGCATCGCGCGGTGCGCGCGCGCCACCACAACACGCCGTTCGTGCTCGCGCTGGCGCTCGTGCTGCTCGGCTATCTCGGGTTGCTGGTGAGCCTGTGGCCGTACGCGATTCCGTCGAGCCTCACGCTATGGGAAGCCGCCGCGCCACGCACGAGCCAGACGTTCACGCTGGCCGGCGCGGCGGTGATCCTGCCGATCATCGTCGCCTATACGACGATGGGTTACTGGGTCTTTCGAGGTAAGGTGCGTCATGGCGACCAACATCACTACCACTGAAAAGCTGAGTGTCCGCGCGTCGGCTCCGGCTGCCAATGCGGCAGCGCCCGGCCGCAAGCTGCCGGGCTGGCTCTGGTTCATCGCGCTCTGGTGCTTCGGCGTGGCCGCGGCGATGTCGCTCGGTTTCGCCTTCAAGCTTCTGATGAAAGCGACGCTGTTTGCGGTCAGATAGCGGCGCGCGAACCCGTGTCGATCCAGTGGGCATAACCTCTCGGATCGCCCGCCAGCGCTTCAAAAAAAGCTGCGCACGGCTCGTCTACGTAGCAAGCCGGAACCTATGCGCGGGAGACCTGCCTTAACATCACGAAGCGCATCGAACGATGCCGGCAGCCGGCCATGCGCGTCGCAGCCCTGCTGAGCGGCGCGCGGCACGGCAAGGGAGCGGGACCCTGGCGAGTTGGAACGATGCCGGATGCGAATCGCAGCACGAGAGAACGGCAATCGGATCGGCTCGTCCGGGGTCCCTGAGATCGACCAAGAAGCGCGGAAGACCGGCCATGATGTGTGTCATGAGTACCGCAGTTATTTACGCTGCAAGTGCGCAGCCCGCAACGGCGGAATGCGCATCGGCGGCAGCCCTCAACGGACTGGCTCGACTCGCGGAGACATCATGAAGTTTCTTGTAGCCGACGACCATGAACTGATCCGGCAAGGCGTCAAAGGCATGCTGCGCGGCTTCGATCCCGACGCCCAGTTCGACGAAGCCGACAGCTGGGAAACCCTTGCGACCGCCGCACGCCCCGACGCCAATCACGATCTGGCGATCGTCGATCTGCATATGCCGGGGATGAGCGGCGCGACGTCGCTCGAATCGCTGCTGAAGGCGAATCCGGCGCTGCCGGTCGTGGTGCTGTCCGCTGAAGAATCGCCCGACGAGATGCGCGCGGTGCTCGCGGCCGGCGCGCTCGGCTTCGTGCCGAAGCGCCAGCCCGCCAGCGTGATGCTGAAGGCAATCGAACTGGTGCTGTCCGGTGGCGCTTATGTGCCGATGGAAGCGCTGAGTCTGCTCGGCACGCGCGAGACGCAGGCGGCCGGCTGCGCGGGTGCAGAAGCGGATGCATCGGCAGCAGCGCCGCCCCCGAGCGCCGCCGCGCAGACCGAACCGCTCAGGCCGGTGCCGTCGCTGCAGCCGCACCAGCAGCATTTGCTGGAGAATCTGTCACCGCGTCAGCAGGACATCATGCGGCTCGTGCATCGCGGCTGGACCAACAAGATGATCGCGCGCGATCTCGGCGTCGCCGAGGGTACCGTGAAGGTGCATCTGTCGGTGATCTTCCGCGCGCTCGGCGTGCATAACCGCTCGACGGCGATCGCGGTAATCAATGGATGGCTGGAGGCGGGGAAAACGCTGTAGCGCTGCGCCGCAGCGCCAACCGTCGCTGATTCCGCGTTGCTAAGGCTGCGTTTCGCTTTGCGCCCCGGAGCCCGCTTCCGTTTGCGGCGAGCCGCCCCCCACGCGCGACTGCGCTGAACCAACCTGTGCCGCCCCGTCTCCCAACACTACTGGGCCCGCCAGCCGCCCCTTGTCGAGTTCCGTCTGCTGCCACAGCATTTCCAGCGTGCGCCGCAACCGCGCCGGCGTCACCGGCTTGTGCAGCACTGGAATTCCCTGCAACGCGAGCGCCGCCAGCTCCGCCGACGCCATATCGCCGGTGATCAGCAGCGTGACCACATTGCCGTGCCCCTCGCGCGCGAGCGCGCCGCGCATCGCGCTCAGCGCCTGCGCGCCGGTGCGACGATTGGCGAGCTGGTAGTCGCACAGCACCGCGTCGGGCACGAAGCCGTCCGCGAGCGCGGCGAGCGCACCGGCTTCGTCGCGCGCGCCGCGCACCTCGCAGCCCCAGCGCTCGAGCAGGCTCGCGAGGCCTTCGAGTATCGACGGCTCGTCGTCGATGCACAGCACGCGCCGCCCCAGCGAAGCCGGGCCGCGCGCAACCGAATCGTTCAGACTCGCGACGATGCCGCTCGCGTCGCCCGCCTGCACCGCAAAGCGAAACACCGAGCCGCGCCCCGGCGCCGAGCGCAGCTGCAACTCGCCGCCGAGCAGGCCGACCAGCCGCCTGACGGTCGGCAATCCGAGCCCATGCCCCTGACGCGCGTCGCGCTGCGGATTCTCGACCTGGTAAAACTCCTCGAAAATGCGCTGATGCTCCTCCGGCGCAATGCCGACGCCCGAATCGCGCACCTCGATATAGCCGCCCTTTTGTCGCCCCGCGCGCCGGAAGCCGAGCCAGATCGCGCCTTGCTCGGTATAACGCACCGCGTTCGACAACAGATTGCTCAACACCCGTTCGAGCAGCACAGGATCGTCGTAGACGACCATCGAAGTCGGCGCGATGCGCAGCGCGAGCCCCTTCGCCGCGGCCTGCGGACGATACTGGCTGCCGACCCGCTCGAACAGCTCGGAGAGCCGGAAGTGCAACCGGATCACCTGGGTCACCCCGCTTTCTAGCCGCGCGAGATCGAGCACCTGGTTGAACAGCTGATTGAGCGCCTCGACGTTATAGACGATGTGCCCGGCCGTCTTCGCGTGCTGCTCGGGCGTCGCCGCCGGGTCGTTCAGCGACGCCGCAAGCAGGCCGATCGCATGCAGCGGCTGGCGCAGATCGTGGCTCGCCGCCGCGAAAAAGCGCGTCTTCGCGAGACTCGCTTCCTCGGCGACGCGCTTTTGCGCGGCCAGCGATTCCGCGAGGTACTGCTGATCGACACGCGCCTGCACGACCTGGCGAAACAGCTTGCGATAGCTCATCGCGTACACGTTGATCGCGCAGAAGAAGAACGCGAGCACGATCGCGAGAATCGTGCGATCGAACGTATGCGAACCGAAATGCAGCACGATCGACGGCAGCAGCAGAAACGGAATCGACGTCGAAAAATTGAGGAGATCGAACCCATTCGACATGAACACGCCGGCCGCGAGCGTCACCAGCAGCACGGTATGCAATAGCGGCAGATCGGTTTGCGGACTCTGGAACGCGAACCACACCGCGAAGCCCGGTCCGCTGTAAAGAAGCACGCCACGCAGCGCGTGCAGATAGATCCAGTCGCGCGGCGACGCCAGCTGCGGGTAGCGGCGATTGCAAATCCACAGCGCGAGGCCCGCGCAATTGGCGAGCGCATAAAAAAGGAAGCACGCGATAAACAACGGCGGCGCCGGCACATGCGGCCAGTAGATGGCTACCAGCACCGCGATCGAAAACCAGTGCGAAAAGAACGCGATCGGGTCCTGCGCGTAGAGCACGCGCACGAGGTCTTCGTCGATGGCACGCTGGATCGGGTCGGCCCGCATGGGGCGCTCTCCTCTGTCGATCGGCGTTAGCGCTTTAGCGCCTGATCCGATCCCACGCAGTTTGATCGCGGGGGCATCGCAACTTCGTTGAGACGAAGCACTGGCCAAGCGGCGGTGCCCCGGGAAAACCGCGGGTCGAACCGGGCGACCAAACGCGCCGCCCGCGCGGTTCATTCTACGGCGAATGCGCACGCTTCAGGCGAACCGTCGGCAATCCGTCAGAAGGTTTACCCGGCAGTTTACCCATCAGCTAACACTTCTTCCATATAGGCGAAGGCCTTGCCGCGAACCATACTGCATTCACGTTTCAGCGCGGCATCACAGGCAACTTCCCCGCTTCGCGGTCCACGCGCCGCGGCTCACCGCGCTCCCTGCCAACCGTGACGGAGGTTTCCATGGGCGCAGTCCCGAGCTACGAGTTCGCCCGCCAACTCGACGACGCGATCCTGCCGGACCTGTGGCGCAAACGCACCCGGCTCTCCGCGGACGAAATGGTGTCGATGGTCGAACTGGTCAAGCGCGCGTTGCGGACCTATCACCCGCTCGAACTGCAGGCGCTCGGCGAGGACAAGGAAGAACTGGTCGCGCAGTTCATCTACGCGAAGGTGTTGCGCCTTGCGCCCGGCCACACCGAAACGAACGCCTGCGCCGACAGCGCGCCGTCCAACAGCTACGCGGTGTGCGCGTATTTCCGCCGCTATCTGATCGACTGCCTGCGCAGCGCGTGCCATCAGCGCAACGTGTCGATGGAGACCGAGGGCGTCGCGCAGGAAATCGATCTGCACGCGCACGCGCTCGAAGACCCGGTGGAAAGCGTGCTGCTGCAATACGGCCTCGACGAACAGCAGGTGCGGCGCGCGGCGCGCGAGTTCATCGAAGGGCTCGACGAACCCGAGCGGATCGTGCTGGCCGGCAGCCTCGGCTGGTGCTCGGAAGGCAAAGGCGGGCTTTCGGCGGTGGCGGCGCAGCATCGAGTGCCCTCTTATCACTATCGCGCCGTCAAACTCGGCGTCACGATGAAAAAGACGGCCGGCGCCGCGGAATTTTCCAACACCAAGATCGGCCGCTGGCTCACCGACGCGCTCGGCATCGAGATCGACGTCGACAACCGCGCGGCGATTCTGGTCGCGCTGAATCTGCTCGCGGCGGAATCGAGCGATAGCGAATGCAATGAAGTGGCCGCGTAATAGTTCGGAGAACCAACAGGCCACATAAGAAGCGGAGTAAGAGCGCATGCCCGTACGGCCAGGTACACCCGGCAATGGCCGGCCGGTCATGCCGCCCTGAACGTCGCACGCTACGACTTCGGCGCGCCCCTTCATGGCGCGCATTTTTTGCATTCGCTTTTTTTGCAGCGATATTCCGCCTACGATAAAAAAGCTGCCGCAGCACGCCGTCTTTGTTCCGAAGCCGCGCTTCCTTTCCCCGCATCCGATTCCAGACGAGGTGGTCCTGATGAACCGCTTATCAAGCGCGCCGACGGCGCTGCAACGGCATTACGAGGTGGTGGTGATTGGTTCGGGCTACGGCGGCGCGATCGCCGCGAGCCGCATGGCGCGCGCGGGCCGTCGCGTATGCGTGCTCGAGCGCGGCCGCGAATTCATGGCCGGCGAGTATCCGCGCACGCCCGTACAGGGCGTCGAGAATATCCAGTACAACACGGCCGAGGCGCAGATCGGTTCGCCGCTCGCGTTGCTCGAAGTGCACGTGAACGAGGACGTCAACGCGGTGGTGGGCTGCGGGCTCGGCGGCACGTCGCTGATCAAT
The DNA here is from genome assembly GCF_040948685.1 of Paraburkholderia sp. BR14374. Taxonomy (NCBI): domain Bacteria; kingdom Pseudomonadati; phylum Pseudomonadota; class Betaproteobacteria; order Burkholderiales; family Burkholderiaceae; genus Paraburkholderia; species Paraburkholderia sp. BR14374. Next base: position 122,195 of record NZ_JBFPKF010000016.1, read on the forward strand.
GCGAACGTCGCGCTCGAGGCCGATCCGCGCCTGTGGGACGACCCGCGCTGGCCCGCCGCGCTGCGCGCCGACAAAGCCGGACGCGACGACGGCTATGCGCTCGCCCGGACAATGCTGTCGCCGTCGCCGGTCCCCGACGACTTCCCGCCGCTGCCGAAGCTGCAGGCACTCGAAAAATCGGCGCAGGCGCTCGGCATGGCGGACCGCTTCAGCCGTCCGCCGATCACGGTCACGTTCGAGACCGGCCCAAACGCGGCGGGCGTCGAGCAGCAGCGCTGCGTCGGTTGCGGCGATTGCAACTCCGGTTGCAACTACGACGCGAAGAACTCGACCCACATGAACTATCTGCCCGACGCGGTCGCCCACGGCGCGCAGATTTTCGCCGGCACGGCCGTGCATTCGGTGCTGCGCGATCCCGACACCCAGCAATGGAAGGTCAACTTCCAGCTCGTGAAGCTCGGCCGCGAAAGCTACGACGCGCCCGATCTGTTCGTGCTGGCCGATATCGTCATCGTCGCGGCGGGCACGATCGGCTCGACCGCGCTGCTGCTGCGCTCGCGTGCCACCGGCTTGAGCACGTCGGAGATGCTCGGCCAGCACTTCACCGGCAACGGCGACGTGCTCGCCTTCGCGTACAACACGAAGGACCCGATCAACGGCGTCGGCTGGGGCGAGCACAAGCCAGGGCAGATTCCTCCGGTCGGGCCGACCATCACCGGCCTGATCGACAATCGCGCCGCCGAGAAAAACGTCGGGGATGGCTATGTGATCGAGGAAGGCTCGCTGGCCGGCCCGGTCGGCGAAGCGCTCGTCGGCATGCTCGGCGCGGTCGCGCCGCTCGAAGGCGTGGATGCGGCCGGCGCCCCGTCGCTGCTCGAGCGCATGGCCTACGACGCGCGCGCGATCGAGAGCCTGATCCGCGGCCCGTACCACGGTGCGCTCAATCACACGCAAAGCTACCTCGTGATGGCGCACGATGACGAAAGCGGCCGCATCAAGATCGGGGATAAAGGCCGTGCGCGCATCGAATGGAAAAACGCGGGACGCCAGCCGATCTTGCAGACCGTCGAGGACGTGCTGATTGAGGCGACCAGGCCGCTCGGCGGCAAATATCTGCGCAACCCGATTTCGACGAAGATCGCCGGCCGGCGCACCGTGACCGTGCATCCGCTCGGCGGCTGCGGCATGGCGGAGGACGCCGCGCATGGCGTGGTCGATCATCTGGGCCGCGTGTTCAGCGGCACGGACGGCGCCGCGGTGCACGACGGTCTCTACGTGATGGATGGCGCGGTGATGCCGATGTCGCTCGGCGTCAATCCGCTCCTGACCATCTCCGCGCTCGCCGAACGCAACTGCGCGCTGCTGGCCAAAGCGCACGACTGGTCGATCGATTACGCGTCGAAGGGCACCGCCGCCACGCCGCCCGCGCAGAAGATCGGCCTGCGCTTCACCGAGACGATGGTCGGCACCTACACGCCCGAGGTGGCGGGCGAAGCTGCAAAGAGCCAGATCGAATTCACGCTGACGGTCGAGTCCGACGATCTCGCCGACATGCTGAGCAACCCGAATCACCTCGCGCGCACCGCCGGCACGCTGACCTGCGGCGCCCTCTCCGCACAACCGCTGACGATCAGCGACGGCACGTTCAACCTGTTCGTCGTCGACAAGTCCGACGTCGACGAGCGCAACATGAACTACCGGATGACGCTCGACGCGGCCGAAGGCAACACCTGGTACCTGACCGGCAGGAAGATCATCACGCGCACGTCGCCGATCAACCTATGGGAGCAGACCAACACGCTGTATGCGGAGATACGCGCGTCGAATAACGACGATGCGCCCGTCGTGGGCACCGCCACGCTCGTCATCACGCCGGAGAACTTCCTCAAGCAGCAGCGCACGCTCGAAGTCACGCACGCGCCCGACCTGAAGACGCGCCTCGAATGGACGCTGAAGTTCGGCAAATTCTTCGCGGGCGTGCTGTTCACCGAATACGGCGGCATCGCCGCGCCGCTGCAGTTCTACGATCCCTACACGCCGCCGCGCGCCAAGCGCACGCTGCGCGCGCCGGCGCCGCAGATCACCTACTTCGATACACCGGACCGCACGCGGCTCAAGCTCACGCGCTACTTCGATCCCGACGCGGACAAAGAGTCGAAGCCGATCCTGCTGATCCACGGCTCGGGCGTCTCGAGCCGCATTTTCTCGACCGATCTGATATCGACCAACCTCGTCGAATATCTATACGCGTCGGGCTACGACGTATGGCTCGTCGATCTGCGCGTCAGCATCGAACTGCCGAGCGTGCTCGTGCCGGCCAACGTCGACATGGTCGCGCGCGAGGACATTCCCGCCGCGGTCGCGAAGATTCGCGAGGTGACCGGCGCGCCGAACATCCAGGTACTCGGCCACTGCCTGGGCGGCCTCGCGCTCAGCATGTCGCTGCTATATGGACTCGAGGGCGTGCGCTCGGCGGTGATTTCGCAGGTGTCCGCACATCCGGTTCCGGGCACGCTGCAACGGATCAAGGCCGGCTTGCATATTCCCGACCTGATGCAGCATCTGCGCATCCGCGACCTCACTGCCTATACGCAGGAAGATTCGTGGCCCGCGAACCTGTTCGACGAAGCGCTGCGTCTCTATCCGGTCGATCACGACGAGGGCTGCGGCAATGCGATCTGTCATCGCGCGACGTTCCTGTATGGCCTGCTCTACGAGCACGACAAGCTGAACGAGACGCTGCATGCGAACCTGCAGGAACTGTTCGGCATTCACGACATGGCCGTGTTCCAGCATCTGGCCACGATGGTGCGCGCGGGCCATGTCGTCGATGCGCGCGGCGACGACGTGTATCTGAGCGGTGCAAACGGCGTGAAAGGACTCGAGGGCATGCGTCTGCCGATCGGCTTCATTCACGGGGAGAAGAACGAAACCTATCTGCCGGTCAGCACCGAACGCACTTACGACCTGCTGCGCGAGCGCTTCCCCGAGCAGCCGTACGAGCGGCATCTGATTCCGGGCTATGGACATATCGACTGCATCTTCGGCAAGAACGCGGCGGTCGACGTTTATCCGCTGATCGTCAGCTATTTGAACGCGCACTGACGGCGCGGCATCGCCGATGCACCGTGCGAAGTCGATCGCCTACTCGGACAGCGCAAGCGGCGTCTATATTCAGCGCGATGTTCAAGCGGCTCGGCGTCGCCGGCCGCACAGGAAACGGTTCGTGCAACCGGGCTCGATCCGGTCGCCGCGCACTGAGCGATCAGGCGGCGCACGCGCCGCCTCCATCAGTATCAGAACAGCTTGCCCGGATTCAGGATGCCGTGCGGATCGAGCGCATGCTTGATCGCGACCATCGCGGCAAGCTCGGCTGGCGAGCGTGAAATCGGCAGGAACTCGCGCTTGAGCGTTCCGATGCCATGCTCCGCCGACACCGACCCGCGCAGCGGCCCCAGCATCTCGTAGACAAACGCATAGACCGAGTGATGATCGACGCCCGGAATCGAATGGCCATCAACGGTCAGATGCAGATTCGAATCACCGATATGCCCGAAGAAATACGCTTCGTTGCCGGGCCAGCGCTGATCGAGCGCCGCGCGGCAACGGTCGACGAACCTGCCGATCTCGCCGATCGGCAGACTCACGTCGAAGTTGATCGGGTCGAGCTTGAGCGGAAACTCCGCGGTGCACTCGCGGATCGCCCATAGCGCGCGCGCATCGGCGACCGACTGCGCGATCACCGCGTCGCGCAGCGCGCCCGCCTGTAGCGCATCGCTCAGCGCTTGCGCGAAGCGGTCGCCAGCGTCGTCGGCATCGAAGCCCGCATGCTCGATCAACGCATAGAGCGGATACGCGGCGTCGAACGGTGAACGCGCGCCGGTCAGCTTCACGCCGAAATCGTAGAAGTCCGGCCACATGATCTCGAACGCGCCGATGTCGTTGCCGAAGCGCGTCGCCAGACGGCGCAGCAGGCTCACGGCGGCATCGTAATCGTTCAGCGCGACGAGCGCCGTATGACGCGCCGCGCGTCGCGGATGCAGCCGCAGCACCGCGCGCGTGATCACGCCGAGCGTGCCCTCCGAACCGATGAACCAGTGCTTCAGGTCATAGCCGGTGTTGTTCTTGACCATCTTGCCGAGCGAACTGAGCACGTCGCCATTCGCGAGCACCACTTCGAGACCGAGCACCTGATCGCGCGCGGTGCCGGACTGGATCACGCGATTGCCGCCCGCGTTGGTCGCCAGATTGCCGCCGATCTGGCATGAGCCGCGCGCGCCGAGATCGAGCGCGAGTTCGAAGCCTGCTTGCTCGGCGGCTTCCTGCGCGGCCTGCAACGTGGTGCCGGCACGCACGGTCAGTGTGGCCGACGCCGCGTCGAGTTCTTCGACACCGCTCAAGCGTTCCAGCGACAACGCGATATCGTTGGCGCGCGCGATCGCGCCGCCCGCGAGTCCGGTCATGCCGCCTTGTGGCACCACTGGCTGATGCGCGGCGTGGCAGATCGCGAGCGCGCGCGATACCTCGTCGGTCGTGCGCGGCAGCAGCAACGCCGCCGGACGTGTCGGCTCGTGGCGCGTCCAGTCGGTCATCGCGTGTTCGCCGATCTGTTCGCCGACGCGCACCGCGTCGGCGCCGAGCGCGGCGCGCAACGCCTCGAGTGTCGTCGCGAGCGGCGCGGTCGCGCTTGCGGTCCGGGTTCTCTTGTCTTCGGTGATGCTCTGCTCTGTCATGCAGGAGTTCCTTACCGTGCCGTAGCGGCGAGCTTCTTGCGATAGCCCATCGAATCGTTGATGCGGCCGAGGATATAGTCACCCGCGGCGACCGGCTGATATTTGCTTTGCGCGTCGCTCGCACCCAGCTCACGCGGATCGACGAGCGCGCCATAGGTCGGATCGTAGAACGTCGCGATCGAATAGCGCTCGCGCCCCGATGCATTGATCACGCGATGCAGCGTCGAGCGAAAGCGGTCGTTGGTCCAGCGTGCGAGCAGATCGCCGACGTTCACGACGAAACTGCCTTCGATGGGCGGCGCCTCGACCCAAGTATCGTTGGCGATTTCGCGCACCTGCAGGCCGCCGACCTGATCCTGCCACAGCAAGGTGATGCAGCCGTAGTCGGTATGCGGCGCGACGCCGAACTGATCTTCATCCGATTGCGGCGGCTGCGGCGGGTAGTAGACCATTTGCGTGCGCTGCATGCGCTTCGTGTAGCGCGGCACGAAGAAATTTTCTTCGACGCCGAGGCTCACCGCGACCGCGCGCAGCAGATCGGCACCGCACGCGCCGACCGCCTCGTAATAGTCATACAGCACCGGCCGCAACCCGGGCATGAAGTCCGGCCAGTTGTTCGGCCCGCGCAGTGCTTGCCCTGCCAGCACGTCGGGATCGTCTTCCGGCAGTTCGAGGCCGATGCTGAAGAACTCCTTGTAGTCGGGACGCTTGGCCTGGTACATCGTCGCGTCGCCCAGCGCATTGAAACCGCGATGCCGATGATTGACGGCCGCGCGTCGTTTGGTGTCGACCGGAAACGCGAAGAAGGTGCGCGCGGCTTGCGCGGCGGCATCGATCGTCGCCTCCGGTACGCCGTGATTGACGATGTAGAAAAAACCGATCGTCGTACACGCTTCATGAATTTCTTGCGCGACGCGTCGGAGCGCCTGCCGGTCGCCCGCGCGCACGCCGGCGACATCGATGATCGGAATGCGAGTCGCGGGCATCGCGCTGCTCCTTCGAGGATCGGTATTGCAGTGGTATATACCGCCAAAAGCACTGCTGCAAGTTGCTTCGCGTACCTCCATATCAGGGCTTTTCTCTACTCGCGCGAGCATTTATTTTTCGCCGGAAACGCAGTATATACTGCCCAGCAGGGCCCGCAATCGGCGTCGGCGCGGCGGGTCCACAACGAAGACTTCGACACGCCGGCACCCAACACCAATTCGCCCCCGGAGAACCCCATGCGTATCCTTGCAGGCTGGAAATGTGGTCTGGTCGTGCTGGCGCTGTGCGCGGCGAGCGTCGCAGCGCACGCCGAAGACCAGCTCGCCAAAGTGAAGAAAGCCGGCGAACTGGTGGTCGGCACCGAAATGCAGTTCGCACCGTTCGACTTCCTCGAGAACGGTCAGCAGGCCGGCTTCAACAAAGACCTGTTCACGGAGATCGGCAAGGAAATCGGCGTCAAGGTGCGCTTCATCGATCTGCCGTGGCCGAGCGTGCTGCCCGGTCTCGAAGCGGGCAAGTTCGATATGGTCGGCGGCCCGTTGACGGTCACGAAGGCGCGCATGGAACGCTACACGTACACGCTGCCCGTCGCCGATGCGACCGACGCGCTGCTCAAGCGCGCGAACGATGCGTCGATCAAGCAATCGGCGGATAGCGCGGGCAAAACGATCGGCGCGGGCAAGGGCTCCGCGCAGCTCGATCAGCTGAAGAGCTACGCGGCCACGCTGCCGAAGCCGCCGGAAATCCGCGAGTACGTCGACAACAATCAGGCTTACGCGGACCTCGCGGCAGGCCGCATCGCCGCGGTGGCGAATTCGATGACCAACATCGCGTATGTCGCCAAGCAGCGCCCCGAGATGTTCGCGGTCGTGCAGCCGCCGTTCGGCGCGAAGGTGTACTTCGCATACGCATTGCGTAAGGACGCCGACAGCAAGCCGCTCGCCGACGCGTTCAATGCCGCGCTCGTGAAGATGCAGAAGGATGGCCGGCTCGCCGCGTTGCAGAAGAAGTGGTTCGGTGTCGCGATGGAGATGCCTTCCACGATGCCCACGCCGAACTACTGAGCGTCCGTGGGCGGCACGCGTCGTCCTTCCCGTTCCACCGGCCGCGACCCATGTTCAACACGACCGTCTTCGTTCAGGGCCTGCCGCTGCTGCTGCATGCGGCGCTCGCCACCGTCGGCATTTCGCTGACGGGGCTCGTGATCGGCTTCTTCGTCGGCATCGGCGTATGCACCGCGCGGCTGTCGCAGCATCGCGCCGCGCGGCTCGCGGGCGGTGCCTACGTGTTCTTCTTTCGTGGCGTGCCGATGCTCGTGCAGCTGCTGCTCGTCTACTACCTGTTGCCGTTCGCCGGCATCAACGTGTCGCCGATCGTCGCCGCGATCAGCGCGGTGTCGTTGTGCTCGGCCTCGTATATAGCCGAGATTCTGCGCGGCGGGTTTCTAAGCATCCCGCCCGGACATCTCGAAGCCGCGCGCATGCTCGGGCTTTCCCCGCTCGATACGCTGCGGCGCATTCTGGTGCCGCAAGCATTCCGTTTGACGCTGCCGTCGCTCGTCAACGAAATGGTGCTGCTGATCAAGGCTTCTTCGCTGATCTCGGTGGTCGGCGTCGCCGAGTTGACGCGCACCGCGCAGAACATCGCCGCGAGCACTTACCGGCCGCTCGAAGCGTATGTCGCGGCAGGGATGATCTACTTCGTGATCTGCGGTTCGCTCGCGCTCGTCGCGCATGCGGCCGAGCACCGTTTGCAGCACGCCTGAATCGACTCACGTTTAAGCCAATCTCGCCATGCAAACGTTCGATCCGACCGTCATCACGCACAACCTGCAGCCTATCGCTGCCGGTCTCGCGACGACGCTCGGCAGCTGGGCCGCGGGGGTCGCGATCGGTCTCGTGATCGGCTTCCTGATCGCGGTGCTGCAACTGTTCTGCGGACGCTGGCTGCGCGCCGCGCTGCGCGTCTATATCGAACTGTTGCGCGGCACGCCGTTTCTGGTGCAGCTGTTTCTGCTGTACTACGGCGGCCCGTCGATCGGGCTCACGCTCGAACCGATGACGGCCGGCATCGTCGGCCTGGGTCTCTACGGCAGTGCGTATTTCGCCGAGGCGTTCCGCTCCGGCTTCCAGTCGGTGCCCAAAGGTCATCTCGAAGCGGCGTCGTGTCTCGGGCTCACACGCTGGCAGGCGATCGTACGCATCCAGGCGCCGCAGATGCTGGTGCTGATCGTGCCCGCGCTGACCAATCTGATCATCGTGCTGAGCAAAGAAACGGCCGTGCTGTCGATCGTCACGGTGCCCGAACTGACCTTCGTGCTGACCGGCATCGGCTCCGCCACCTTCGCTTTCGTCGAAACGCTGCTGGTGCTGTGCGTGTGCTATCTCGCGCTGGTCGAGCTGACCTCGCGCGCGGGCATGTGGGCCGAAGCCCGCCTCGCACGCTTCATGGCATGATTCCGGGACCCCTATGAACGCCATCGCCGACATGCACTCCCCCGCGCAATCATCCGCGCCGTCCGCCAGCGCAACGGCGAACGCATCGAATACCGCGCCGCTGATCGAAGTGCGCGATCTGCGCAAACGCTTCGGCGATGTCGAGGTGCTGCGCGGCATCGATCTCGAGATCGCGCGCTCGGAAGTGGTCTGCATCATCGGGCCGTCGGGCTCGGGCAAGAGCACGCTGCTGCGCTGCCTCGCCGCGCTCGAAACCTACGATCACGGCGACGTGCGCATCGAAGGCGAACTGCTCGGCTATACCGAGCGCAACGGCAAACGCGTGCGCGCGTCGCATGGCGAGATCAACCGCGTGCGCCGCAACGTCGGCATGGTGTTCCAGCAGTTCAACCTGTGGCCGCACATGACCGCGCTCGGCAACGTGATGGAAGCGCTGCTGCGCGTGCGGCGCCTGTCGAACGACGAAGCGCGCCGCCGCGCGAACGCGATGCTGGAGACAGTCGGCCTCGCGCACAAGGGCGATGCGTATCCGGCGAAGCTGTCGGGCGGTCAGCAGCAGCGCGTCGCGATTGCGCGCGCGCTCGCGATGGAGCCGCACATCATGCTGTTCGATGAACCGACTTCGGCGCTCGATCCGGAGCTCGTCGGCGAAGTGCTGCTGGTGATGAAGCAGCTCGCGCGCGACGGCATGACGATGGCCGTGGTCACGCACGAAATGGGCTTCGCCGCGCAGGTCGCCGACAAGGTCATGTTCATCGACCAAGGCCGCATTGCCGTGCAGGGCAAGCCGCGCGACGTGTTTCACGATGCCGCGCAGCCGCGTCTGCGGCAGTTTCTGCAAAACTATTTCGACCGCAATGCGTTCTGGACGCGCGGCCCCGACGACACCCAGCCCCTATGAGCACCACCGCTCGCAGCAAGCCTCACGGCAAATTCTCCGCCAGCGCGGCCCGCGCCGCGGCCAGAACCGCGCGCGGCAGTGATGAGGCGCCCGCCGCGCGCTATGAGCAGGTCAAGCAGCACATCCGCCAGATCATCGACTCGGGCGAACGCCAGGCGGGCGATCGTCTGCCCTCCGAACTCGATCTCGTCGGGACGCTCGGCGTATCGCGGATGACGGTCAACCGCGCGCTGCGCGAGCTCGCCGACGCGGGGCTCGTCACCCGCGTATCGGGCGTCGGCACTTTCGTCGCACCGAACAAGCCGCAATCCACGCTATTGATGATCGCCCATATCGGCGACGAGATCCGCTCGCGCGGCCACGCATATCGTTGCGACATGGTGCTGTTGCAGCGCGAGACCGCATCGGTCACGGTGTCGAACGCATTGGGGCTGGCGCCGGGCGCTTCGGTGTTTCATGTGGTCTGCGTGCATCGCGAGAACGGCCTGCCGGTGCAGCTCGAAGATCGCTATGTGAATCCGGCCGTCGCGCCGGATTTTCTGCAGCACGATTTTTCGGCGCTGAAGCCGTCCGAGTATCTGCTGACGGCCGTGCCGATGCACGATCTCGAACACGTCGTGGACGCGGCGCTGCCGACGCCCGCCGAAGCCGAGCTGCTCGAAATTCACGCGGAGGAACCGTGCCTGACGCTGACACGCCGCACGTGGACGAGCGGCGTCGCGGTGACGTTCGCGCGTTTCGTGCATCCGGGTTCGCGCTACCGGCTTGGTTGCCGCTTTTCGCCGAATACGTCGCAGCGGCAGGGATAAAGCGTGCTTCAGCAACCGGGCTACACGGTCCCCGCCAGATGAAACCGCGACGCCGGATGCCATAGCCGCACCGACGTCGCGACGTTCTCGCCGACCCACGTGCGCCGCCACAGCAGCAGACACGGCTCGCCGATATCCATCATCAGATGACGCCGCACATAGGCGTCGGGCTTCTGCGCATAGATGCGAAACTCGGCACGCTGCACGGGCGCGAGCCGCACCATATAGTGATTCGGTGTTTCGACCGAGAAGTCCTGTTGCAGATATTCGGGGAACACTTTCGGATTGACGAAACGGTCCTCGTATTGAATCGGCTCGCCCTCCTCGCTGTGCACGATGCACGAATGAAACGCGGGACCGCTCGCGAGACCGAGCGCTTCGAGCGCATCGGCGTCGTCGCTCGGTTCGAGCGTCAGCACGCGCGCCGAATGACGATGACCGCGCGCGGCGATTTCATCGGCGATATTGCGGATCTCCAGCACCGTCGATTCATATCGCTGCGGCGCGACGAAGGTGCCCGAGCCTTGCACGCGCGTGAGCACGCGCTCGGCGGTCAGCTCGCGCAGCGCGCGCGACACCGTCATGCGCGCGACGCCGAACTCCTTGACCAGCTCCGTTTCGGAAGGAATCAGTCCGCCCGGCTTCCATGCGCCTTCGCTGATGCGCTTGAGCACGTAGCGTTTGATCTGCTCGTAGGCGGGCATCGCCTTGACCGGCGTGTCGCGGTTGCGATCGGCGGCGTCCTGGCTCTGCTCGGCCTGTGCGGCGGGCGCGATGCGCGCCTGTGTAGTTGTTTTCACTCCAAACCTCATCGGTGATTCGCCGGTGTTACATCAGGTACACCGTGGCCGGTTCTCCGGCGGCCGGGAGCCATCTTACCCGCTTCGACGGCGGCGAGACCACCTGGACGCGCTACCAGATAAACGGCACGAAACGGTAACGCACACGTTCCATGTACGCCGTGTAGCCGTCGAGTTGCTCGGCTAGCAGCCGCTCCTCGCGCACCGCGCGCCAGCCCATGCCGCACGCCATCACGGGCAGCGCCCCAAGCCCCCACCACGAGCCGAGCATCAAGGGCGTGCCGACGAAGAACACCAGCGCGGCCGCGTACATCGGATGACGGACGTACGCGTAAGGCCCGGTGTCGGCGACCTTGTGCCCGCGGCTCGCCTGAACCTTGACCACCGGCGCGGCGTAGCTGTTCGCGCGAAACACGAAGCGGCACATGAAGATGCACAGGAACACGCATAGTGCGCCGAAGCCCATCAGCCACAACGGCAGCGGCCCGGACCAGCGAAACCGCATCGCGTCGAAGCCCATCAGGACCAGCCAGCCGCACCACGCGGCTCCAATCGCGACCATGAACACACGATCCCAGCGGCTCTGCTGCGCCTGCACGAACGGCGCGAGCCGCTCCGCGAGCAGCGCGGGATCATGACGCGCGAGCCACAAGCCGACCCACAGGCTCAACACCACCAGCTCCAGCAGATACCACCACGCGGCCGGCCACGCGAGCGTGCCGGCCGCGCCGAACAGCAGCACGCCCATGAACGCCAGCCAGGCCAGCGATTGCAGAATCAGACGTGCGACCATCGCGGCTCCCTCATGGGCTGGTGTTATGCGGACGCATCACGCGTGCGCACGCGCTCGAACACGGCGGCGATATCGATGTCCTCCAGGTTCAAGCCGAAGCGCTCGCGCAGGCAGTCGGCGAGTTCGGCGGCACTCGCGAGGCGCCGTTCGCTGACGATCTGCCCTTGCGCGTCGCGCTCGTTCAACTGATCGTTGAATAGCGCGAGGCGCAGTTCGGGTAGCACGCGGCACGCCAGCAGGTTATTCACGAACTTCGAATCGGGCGACGTCGACGTGTACCAGTTCGAGATTTCATAGTCGACCCACTCGACTGCGCGCAGATCGACGTGATAGACGCGCGACCAGCTCTCGTCCGGCGCCAGCACCTCGAGATAGACGGTGTCGTGCCCCGCGTTGGCGAGACGGAACGTGCCGAGCGGAATCGGTTGTGCAAGGCCGGCGGTCAGGCGCAGCGGCGCGGTCAGCGTGACGCCGCCGAAGCCGACGTCGGCGATCCATTCGTCGCCGTCGATATCGAGACGCAGCACCATGTGCGTACGCGGCGAGATCGTGCCGGGCTCGCGGCCCCATATGACGCGCGCAAGCATCGGCGTGATCTTGAAGCCGAGTTGCATCAGCACGTTCGCGAACAGAATGTTCTGCTCGAAGCAGTAGCCACCGCGTTTTTGGGTCACGAGCTTGCGTTCGATCGCTTCGAGCTCGAGCCTGACCGGCTGGCGAGTCAGCGGGTTCAGGTTCTCGAACGGGATCGCGGCGGGATGGAGCAGGTGAATCGCCCGCAGCACTTCGAGCGTGGCGGCGCGCGGGCCCTGATAGCCGATGCGGGCGAAGTAGTTTTCCAGATTGACGGAGTGGGACATCGGCGGAATTCCAGTTGAGTAGCGGGTTCGACGCGATCATAGCGCTTTCGCGCTGAATCGATCGCGCGAGGCGAAGCGAAACGCGCCTACATGCCCTTCAACGCCGACGTCGCGATCGACGGCACCGTAATACCGTGGCTCGACGCGAACTGCACGGCCGAGCTCAGCGTCGACATCAGCGACTGCAACTGCCCCGGCGCCGACTGCGCGATATACGAAGCGCTTTGCGCGGTCTGCGGATTGAGGCCCGATTGCAGCAGCGACGACGGACTCATCTGACCAAGGCTGCCAAGCCCCGACTGCAAGCTCGAATACTGGCTCACTCCCTTGCCGAGCGACGACAGCCCCTGGGTGAACGCTTCCTTGTTGACCGGCGTCGCCGACGCGCCGCCACTTGCATGATTTGCGAACGCATCGGTGAGCTTCTGCGACAGCGACTGCTGTGTGCTGCCGACCTGCGTCAACTGACTGAGCGACGGCGTGCCACCGCTGAGCAGCCCCGCCGCCTGCTGCGCCTGGCCGGCCGCACTCGTCATGCCCATCGCCGACGCGAGGCTCGACTGCCCGCTCAGCACCTGCTGGTTCGCGCCAACATAGCTCTGCAGCAGCTGCGACACGCCGCCCGACGACGCCCCGGCACCGGCCGAGCTGTCACCGCCCCCGCCGATACCGAACTGCTTCAGATTCAACTGCGCGTGCGCGGCGCCGCCCAACAACAGACCGCCACTCGCCAGCAACGAAACCAGAAGAATGCGCTTGCTCATTTCGACCTCCTCACTTTGACTTTCGGGGTTACTCGTGCACTTCGACACCTCACCCTGTCGCGCGTTCGGTCTGACCACATCAATACTGTTTTATTACACTGTTATTACTACATAATTACACCTTCCTGCGCTTTACGAGCAGTCCGTAAATCCCGGGTTTACATGCCAGTAATATTGATGCGAATCGTTCTCATTTGTGTTGACTCTCGCAAATGGCCTGCGTACGATCTCGCCATCAGCTGCTTTCGCATCGGACGAAACAACACCAATAAGGATTTCGATGAAGTTCGCCCAACTCAATGGACTGCGCGCCAACGCGCGTCCCTTTTGCGACGCTTTGGCAAGTACCGGCGCAATTCATCGTACGCGTATGCCTTCGATGCGGCGCGTCGCACTGTGCACGGCCTTCGCGTGGGCCTCGTTGACCGGCCACGCGGCGCTGGCCGAAGCCAATCCCGATGCGAACCCGGAAGCGCCCGAAGCCGACCTGAACATTCAGGCGACGCAGACTAGCCAGTGGACCGGTTTCTGGAATCGTCAGCAGATGCTCGGCGACATGGGCGGCCTGCGTCCGTGGCTCGGCAAGTACGGCATGACCTTCACGCTGACCGAAACCAGCGAAGTGCTGGCCAATCTGCGCGGCGGTCTCGCGCGCGGCGCCGACTACGACGGCCTGACCACCGCCACCTTGCAGATGGATACGCAAAAGGCGTTCGGCCTGCCGGGCGGCCTCTTCAACGTCAGCGCGCTACAGATTCACGGCTCGAACCTGAGCGCGAACAAGCTCGGCACGTTGAACACGGCGAGCGGCATCGAGGCCGACAACGCGACGCGTCTGTGGGAGCTCTGGTATCAGCAGTCGTTCCTCAACAAACGCGTCGACGTGAAGATCGGTCAACAGAGTCTCGACCAGGAATTCATCACGAGCACGTATGCGGCGCTGTTCCTCAACACCATGTTCGGCTGGCCCGCGCTGCCCTCATACGACCTGCCGTCGGGCGGTCCCGCCTATCCGCTCGCGGGTCTGGGCGTGCGCGTGCGCGGCCAGATCACCCCCTCGTTGACCGCGCTGGCCGGTGTGTATTCGGGCGATCCGCTCGGCAACAACCCGGACAACATGAGCGGCACGAACTTCAACCTGCATAACGGCGCATTGTGGATCGGCGAGCTGCAGTACGCGATCAACCAGCCGTCCGACGGCGAAATGGTCGGCACGGGCGGCGGCGGTCTGCCGGGCACCTACAAGCTCGGCGTCTGGTACAACACCAACAAATTCGCCGATCGGCGTTTCGACAACATGGGACTGTCGCTCGCGAATCCTGCGTCGACCGGCATCGCCGCGAATCACAGCGGCAACTACAGCTTCTATGCGGTCGCCGACCAGATGGTGTGGCGCCCCGACCCCGACGAACCGCGCAGCCTCGGCGTGTTCGCGCGCGTGATGGGCGCGCCGGGCGATCGCAATCTCGTGCAAGTCGCGGCCAATCTCGGCGTCGTGCTGAAGGCGCCGTTCAAGGGCCGCGACAACGACAGCGCCGGCCTCGCGCTGACCTACATCAAGGTCGGCAGCCACGTGAACGGACTCGACGAGGACTTCCTGGCATTCAACGGCAGTCCGTACGGCGTGCGCACCAGCGAAACCACGCTCGAGGCGACCTACCAGTACCAGATCAATCCGTGGTGGCAAGTGCAGGCCGACGCGCAATACACGTTCAACGCCGGTGCGGGCCAGAACCCGAACGACCCGACGCAGTCGCTGCGCAATACGTTCGTCGTCGGCGTGCGGACCAATATCAACTTCTGATGCCGCCCGCCGCGCGCTTTCATCCACGCAAGCAGATGCCACCCCACGCAACCGGACCAGCACTTCCCATGCTTTCGACCGTCACCGCCACTCCCGCTTTGTGCGCCCGCACGGAGGCCCAACCGTGAACCCAGTCACGCGCAAGTTTGCGCCGCGCGCCGCGCGCGCCCTGCTCGCCGCGATGGCCGGCGCTGCCGCCCTCACGATGGCTGCGCCCGCGCAGGCGGAGCCGCAAGGCTTCCTTGAAACGATCAAGCATCACACGACGCTGATCAACACCGTCCCCGACAACGGCGACCAGAACCCGTACGCGATCGTGGTCGCGCCGGTCAGCGCGGGCACCGTGAAGCAAGGCGACGTGCTGGTGGGCAACTTCAACAACTCGACGAACCTGCAGGGCACTGGCAGCACGATCATCGACTATCACCCGGACACCAGACAAATGACGGTGTTCGCGACCGTGCCGCGCGATCTGAAGGAATGTCCGGGCGGCATCGGCCTATCGACCGCGATGACGATGCTGAAGTCGGGCTGGGTGATCGTCGGCAGCACGCCGAGCAACGACGGCACGACCGGCACCAAAGGCGCCGGCTGCCTGATCGTGATCGACCCGCAAGGCAAGATCGCCTCGACGATCTCGACGCCGAACATCAACGACCCATGGGGCAACATGGCGGTCGTCGATCACGGCGCGAGCGCGACGCTGTTCGTCAGCAACGCGGGCTTCGGCGTCGGCGGCGCGCAAGGCAATCCGCCCGTGTTCAAGCAGGCCACCGTGCTGCGCATCGACCTCGACGTACCGCAAGGCAAGCCGCCCGTCGTGAAGAAGGAAACCGTGATCGGCAGCGGCTTCGGCGCGCAGGCCGACAAGGGCGTGTTCCTCGTCGGGCCGACCGGGCTCGCGCTGTCGGCCGACCAGAAACTGCTGTACGTGTCCGATGCGATCGGCAACCGCATCACCGAGATCGACGATCCGCTCACGCGCGACACCAGCGCGGGCGTCGGCCGCCAGCTGAGCGCCGACGGCCTGCTGCATCGTCCGCTCGCGATGGCCACCGCGCCCAACCGCCACCTGCTCGTGACCAACGCGCTGAACGGCCAGGTCGTCGAAATCGACCCGGCGACCGGCAAGCAGCTATACGCACGCTGGATCGATACCGACAAGGCGCAGTCGCCCCCCGGCAACGGCGACCTGTTCGGTATCGCGATGACGCCCGAAGGCGACGGTTTCTACTACGTCGAAGACGACGTGAACACGCTGGTGCTCGCGAAGTAAGCGGCACCCACGCAGGCTGCAGGAAGGTGAAGTGACCATGACAAACGATCAACCCCCACGGCCGTCACGACGCGGCTTTCTCAAAGCGGGTGGCGCGGCGGTCGCCGCCGGTGCATCGCTGGGCGCCGGCCTCGCGAGCTCGCCGGCAGCGCTCGCGACGGCGCCCGCGCATAGCGCGCAGAACGCCGATCCGCAGCTCGCGGTCGAGCCGTTCTACGGTCCGCATCAAGGCGGCATCGTCACGCCGCAGCAGAGCCACACCTACGTCGCCGCGCTCGATCTGACCACCGACAAGCGCGACGACGTGATCGCACTGCTACGCACATGGACCGAAGCGGCCGCGCGCCTGACGCAAGGCGGCACGGCCTTCGCGATGCCCGCCGGCGACGACCAGCCCGCTCCCGATTCCGGCGACGTGCTCGGCCTCGGCCCGAACGGTCTGACCATCACGTTCGGCTTCGGCCCCGGCCTCTTCACGAAGGACGGCAAGGACCGCTATGGGCTCGCGTCGCGCCGCCCCGCCGCGCTCGTCGATCTGCCGCGCTTCAACGGCGATCAGTTGATCAAGGAGAAGACCGGCGGCGACCTGTTCATCCAGGCCTGCGCGAACGATGCGCAGGTCGCGTTTCACGCGGTGCGCCAACTGTCGCGCCGGGCCTACGGCGTCGCAGCGATGCGCTGGGGCCAGGCCGGTTTCCTGTCCGGTCCGCGCGGCCAGACGCCGCGCAATCTGATGGGCTTCAAGGACGGCACCAACAATCCGTCGACCGCGAAACCCGAGCTGATGAACCAGTTCGTGTGGGCCCGCGCCACCAACGACGCGCCGTGGATGGAAGGCGGCACCTACACGGTCGTGCGCCGCATCCGCATCACGCTCGAACACTGGGACAACACCGAGCTCGGCTTCCAGGAACAGGTGTTCGGCCGCCACAAGTACAGCGGCGCGCCGATCGGCAGCAAGAACGAGTTCGACGCGGTGGACCTGAAAGCCGAGGACAAGAACGGCGATCCGGTGATTCCGGAGAACTCGCACGTGCGTCTGTCGAATCAGGCGAGCAACAACGGCGCGCAGATTCTGCGGCGCTCGTATTCGTACAACGAAGGCACGAACTTCTATATCGAGCGCTGGCCGCCGTGGCGTCAGGAAACCGAGTACGACGCGGGGCTGATTTTCATTGCGCATCAGAGCGACCCGCGCACCGGCTTCATCCCGATCAACGACCGCCTCGCGAAGTTCGACATGATGAACCAGTTCACGACCCACGTGGGCAGCGCGATCTTCGTCGTGCCGCCCGGGGCGAAGCCGGGTTCGTATGTCGGCGCGGGGCTGTTCGAAGCGTGATGAAGCACATGAAGCACGCCGGGCGCGCAGCGCCTCTCTCACTAAACACAATCTGAACGGACTTCTGCAACATGGCTCATTCCTGGTTTGCCTCCCGCCTGCGCGCACTCGGCAGCGTGGCCGCGCTGTCGCTCACCGCACTCGCGACGATGCCGTCGGCGGCCCATGCGGCATCGATCACGCTGTACAACGCGCAGCACGAGCAGGTCGTCAATCTGCTCGCGAAGGACTTCGAAAAGCAGTCGGGCATCTCGGTGAAAATCCGCAACGGCGAAGGCCCGGCGCTCGCCGCGCAGATCGTCGCGGAAGGCGCGGCCTCGCCCGCCGACGTGTACTTCACCGAGAACTCGCCGGAGCTGATGCTGCTGGAGGAAAAGGGTCTGCTCGCGAAGGTCGACGCAGCGACGCTCGGCTCGGTGCCGGCGCGCTTCAATTCGCCGAGCGGCGTATGGGTCGCCGTGACCGCGCGCGAGAGCGTGCTCGCATACAACACGGCGAAGCTGCAGCCGTCGCAACTGCCGCAATCGGTGTTCGACCTCGCGAAGCCTGAATGGAAAGGCAAGGTCGGCATCGCGCCGAGCGACGCCGACTTCCTGCCGCTCGTGAGCGCGGTGCTCGCACTGAAGGGCGACGAGCAGACGCTCGCGTGGCTGAAGGGCCTGAAAGCCAACTCGCAGATCTTCGACGACGACGAAGGCCTGGTCGCCGCGGTCAATCGCGGCGCGGTCGCGACCGGTCTGCTCAACAACTACTACTGGTCGCGTCTGCATGCGGAAATCGGCGATGCGAAAACCCGCAGCGCGATCTACCACTTCAGCCACGGCGACGCCGGCGCGCTCGTCAACGTCTCGGGCGCGGGCGTGCTGAAGTCCGCGCACAACCCGGACGGCGCACAGAAGTTTCTCGCGTACCTGGTCAGCGAACGCGCGCAGCAGTTGATGGCCAATAGCCACGTGATGTTCGAGTACCCGCTGCATGCGGGTGTCGCGCCTGACCCGGTCCTCAAACCGTTTGCCGAACTGACTCCGCCCACGCTGACGATCCAGCAGCTCGGCGACGATAGCCAGGCGGGCAAACTGCTGCGTCGGGCAGGCCTGCTGTAAATGAGCGAAGCCCTGTCAGCCGGTCCGCCGGCTGTCCCCCCTGCCCCGGCGCGTGCACGCACGCGCGCGCCGCGCGGCCTGCTTGCGGCGGCGGCACTCAGCGCTTTGCTGGTGCTGCTGCCGATTGCGTTTACGTTCTGGCGCGCGGCGAGCTTCGGCATCGGCGACGCGCTCGATCTGATCTGGCGGCCGCTCGTCGGCGAGCTGCTCGTCAATACGGTGTTGATCGCCGTCACCACTACTCTCGTTTGCGCGGTGATCGGCACGGCCGCCGCGTGGTTCGTCGAACGCACGCATCTGCCGGGGCGGCGCGCGTGGGCCGTGCTATGCGCCGCGCCGCTCGCGATGCCGGCTTTCATTTCGAGCTACGCGTGGGTGTCGTTGAGCGAGGACTTGCAGGATTTCAACGGCGCGCTGCTCGTCTTGACCTGCGCGTATTTTCCGCTCGTCTATCTGCCGGTCGCCGCCGCGCTGCGCGGCATGGACCCGGCACTCGAGGAAAGCGCCCGCGCGCTCGGCTGCAACCGCTGGACCAGCTTCGTGCGCGTCGTGCTGCCGCAACTGCGGCCGGCGCTGCTCGGCGGCATGCTGCTGGTCGCGCTCGGCGTGCTGTCGGAGTTCGGCGCGTTCACGCTGCTGCGCTTTCATACCTTCACCACGCAGATCTACGCGGAATTCCGCACCAGCTTCGACGCCGGCGGCGCATCGCTGCTCGCGTGTCTGCTGATCGTGATCTGCCTCGTCGTGCTTGCATTCGAGTTTCGCGTGCGCGGCGCGGCGCGCTACGAGCGCGTCGATCGCGGCACGCGCCGCCCGGTGTTGCGCTACGAGCTCGGTGCCTGGCGCTGGCTCGTCGTCGCGGGCTTTGCGCTGCTGACGCTCGCGACGCTCGGCGTGCCGCTCGGCATGATCGGCTTCTGGCTCACGCAGCCGGGCGCGGCCGCGGTGACGCCCGCCGATGTCTCGCCCGAATTGCTGTGGAACGCGACGATGTCTTCGCTCGGTTTCGGCCTCGCCGCCGCCGTGCTGACCACGTTGCTCGTGGTGCCGCTCGCATTTCTGCTGGTGCGTTACCCGACCCGTTTCGCGACGCTGTTCGAGCGCGCCGTGTTTCTCGCGCAAGGCGTGCCGGGGCTCGTGATTGCGCTCGCGATCGTGTCGCTCGCGGTGCATGCGCTGCGGCCGCTTTATCAAAGCGCTACGCTGCTGATCGTCGCCTACGCGATTCTGTTCATGCCGGTCGCGCTGGTCAGCGTGCGCGCGGCGTTCATGCAGGCGCAGCCGCGCCTCGAGGAAACCGCGCGCGCGCTCGGCCTGAACTGGACGCAAACACTCGTGCGCGTCGTGCTGCCGCTCGCGGGTCCCGGGCTCGGCGCGGCCGCCGCGATGGTGTTCATCTCGGTCGTCACCGAGCTGAACGCGACGCTGCTGCTGTCGCCGCTCGACACGCAAACGCTCGCGACCCAGGTGTGGGCCGACACGTCGACGATGGCGTTCGCCGCCGCCGCGCCGTATGCGGCGCTGCTGACCGGCATCTCTCTGTGCGCGTCGGGACTGCTGTTCGCGCTGCTCGGCCGCTCGGCGCTGCTCGGCGAGCGCGGCTGACCCGACACGCGTCGGCTTTTTCATCGCTGCTTTTGGTTCGACTTTCTTCGGGATTCCATGAGCGAACTTCGTATCCGCGGACTGCAGAAATCGTTCGACGGTCATCCCGTGCTGCACGGCATCGATCTTTCGGTCGAGCCCGGCACGCTGCTCGCGTTGCTGGGGCCCTCGGGCAGCGGCAAGACCACGCTGCTGCGGCTCTTGTGCGGCTTCGAGCGCGCGGACGGCGGCAGTGTCGAGATCGACGGCCGACGTGTCGTCGGCGACAACCTGCACGTGCCGTCGGAGCAACGCCGCATCGGCTATGTGCCGCAGGAAGGCGCGCTGTTTCCGCATCTGTCGGTCGCGGACAACATCGTGTTCGGCCTGTCGCGCACGCAGCGTCGCGCGCGCCATCGCGTGGCCGAGTTGCTGGAGCTGGTGGGTCTGCCCGCGCATTTCGGCGAACGCGCGCCGCAGCAGTTGTCGGGCGGTCAGCAGCAGCGTGTTGCGCTCGCCCGCGCACTCGCACCCGCGCCGACGCTGGTCATGCTCGACGAGCCGTTCTCGTCGCTCGACGCCGCGTTGCGCGTCGAGACGCGTCAGGCGGTCGCGAATGCGCTGGCCGCGGCTGGCGCGACTGCCGTGCTGGTCACGCACGATCAGTCCGAGGCGTTGTCGCTCGGGCATGAGGTCGCGGTGCTGTGGAACGGAAGGCTGATCCAGACCGCGACGCCCGAAGCGCTGTACCGCCGTCCGGTGACGCGCGAGCTTGCGTCGTTCATCGGCGAGGCGGTGTTGTTGCCGGGCGTCGCGCAACAGGATCGCGCGAGCTGCGAGCTCGGCGAACTAGCACTGGCCGCGCCCGTCGGCAACGGCGCGGTCGACGTGATGCTGCGTCCCGAGCAGATCCGTCTGCTGCGCGCCGACGAAACCGCGCGCACGGGTGCCGCGCACGATGCGCTCGTCACCGATGTGATCTTCCAGGGGCAGGACGCGAGCGTCGCGCTGCAATTGCAGTCCGCCACGCAGACGATGGTGCGCGCACGCGTGCCCGGTTATCTGTGCCCGCGTCCGGGCGAGCGCGTGCGGCTAGCGGTCGAGGGTGAAGTGACCGCCTATACGCGGGCTTGAAGGGTGACCAGGGCTGGCACGCTCGGCTACCGCAACGACAGATCCTGCACCATCTGCTGCGCCAGATAATCGCAGGTCGGCCGATCCGATTTCGCGCTGCGTGCGACGACAATTTCGAGCGGCGCGATTTTCGGCAGGCCTTGCGCGTCGCCGAGAATCGCGAGCCGCGGCGGCACGCTGCAACGCGTCAGCGCAATCACCGACAAACCGGCATCCACGGTCGCGACGAGTCCCATCAGGCTCGCGCTGCTGAACGCCGCGCGATAGCGGATGCGCGCGCCATCCAGCGCGGCGAGCGTATGCTGGCGCGCGACGCAGCCAGGCTCGTACAACCCCACCGGCAACGGCGACGCCTTCAACACCGGCGTATCGACCGACGCCCCAACCCACACCATCGGCTCGCTGCGCACGAATTCGCCGCGCAGCTTGCGGTCGCGCGTGACGAATGCGAGGTCGATCTTGTTGTCGGCGAGCATCGGCGCAAGCGCCGTGCTCTGCGCGCAGACGATCTCGATCTCGACGCGCGGGTACAGCGTTGCGAAACGCCGCAACACCGGCGACAGCAGCGACGACACATAGTCGTCCGGCGCGCCGAGCACCACGCGCCCGGTCACCTCGGGCCGCACGATCGCCGACCACGCCTCCTCCTGCAACGCGAGCGCGCGCCGCGCGTATTCGAGCAGCGTGTTGCCGGGCCGTGTCAGCGACAGGTTGCGCGTGTTGCGGGCGAACAGCGTCGTGCCGAGCATCGTTTCGAGCCGCTTGATCTGCATGCTGACCGCCGCCTGCGAGCGATGCACGCTCGCCGCCGCCTTCGTGAAGCTGCCCGCCTCCACGACCGCCACGAAGCTGCGCAACAGATCGACGTCGAATTCAGGGTTCACGATTTATCAACCGGGCTTATGGAATTGCTCAATTTAATTCGTTTGTGATAAGCCCGCAAGCGGCGCAATACTCGCAGGCATCATCTCAAGGAGTCGTTGCGCATGCCCCTCACCTCACGTCAACAAGGCGCGATCACGCTGGCGAGCGGCGGGCTGCTGATGGGCACGATCGGCGTTTTCGTCGAGGAGGCGCGGCTCGATGCGCTGACGCTCGTGTTCTTCCGCTGCCTGTTCGGCTTTCTGTCGCTCGCCGCTTATTGCGCGTGGAAGGGCTTTTTCACGCGCGCGCAGTTCACGCGCCGCACGGTCGCGCTCGCGCTGATTTCCGGCGTGCTGATGGTTACGCAATGGGTCGGCTTTTTCGACGCGATTCATCGCACCAGCATCGCGGTCGCGACCGTCGTGTTTCATGTGCAGCCGTTCTGGGTCGTGCTGATCGGCGCGGCGCTCTTTAACGAACGGCTCGGGGCGGACCGGCTCGGCTGGATCGCGACGGCGTTCGTCGGGCTCGTGCTCGCGTCGGGCGTCATCGCGGCCGGCAATCTGCAGGGCCACACCAGCTACCTGATCGGCTTGAGCGAAGCGCTGCTCGGCTCGCTGCTGTACGCGAGCGTCACGCTGATCGCGAAAAGCCTCGGCGACATGCGCCCGCATCTGCTGACGCTCATGCAATGCGCGGTCGGCGTGATCTGCCTGCCGCTGATCGCGCCGTTCATCGCGCCTTTGACGCTCACGCATATCGGGCCGATGCAGTGGTTCTGGCTGATCGGCATGGGCGTGCTGCACACGGGATTGTCGTACGTGCTGATTTACGGCGCGCTGCCGAAGCTCAGCACGCCGGTAATCGCGGTGCTGCTGTTCGTTTATCCGCTGACCGCGATCGTCGTGGATGCGCTCGTGTATGCCCGGGCGCTGTCGCTGGCGCAACTGGCCGGCATGGCGCTGATCGTCGCCGCGAGTCTCGGCGTCAATCTCGGCTGGCCGTTGCTGACGCTGCTGCATCCGGCCGGGCGGGCGCGCAGTCACGCGCGCAGTCACGCGAAATAACGCGCGCCGCCCGCCTGGTGCTCACTGCGGCAGCGTCTCACCCTTCGTCTCCGGCGCGAACGGAATCACGAACAGGCCTAGCACGAAGGCGAGCGCGGTCAACGCGACCGGCACACCGAGCGTCTGCATATGCAGCACCGCCGCGCCTAGCAGAAAGTTGACGCCCGCGCCGACGAAGCGTCCAAACGACGTGCAGAACGCAAACGCGGTCGCGCGTACGCGGGTTTCGAACTGCTCGGGCAGCCACAGGCTGAACAACGCGAAGTTGCCGCCGAAAAAGCCCAGCACGAACAGCCACGCGATGAACGGCGCGAGCCCGTTCGGCAGATAGAACGCCCAGCCGAAGCTCGCCGCGATCGACACCGCCATCCCAGCGAAATACACCGCCAACGTCATTTTGCGGCCGATGCGCTCGGCCATCGGCGGCAGCGCGAGACAGCCGAGGATCGTGCCGATCGACAGCAGGCCGGTAGCCAGCGACGCCGTGCGAATCGAATCGCCCTTCGACATGCCGGCGCGCGCCGCGAGCTGGATCACCGCCGACGGCTCGTAGACCGCACCCGCCCAGAGTCCGATGATCGCGATGGTCAGCAGAATGCACGCGACCCATGTGCGACGTCTGTAGGCCGGCCCCATGATCTCGCGCAGCGGCTTCACGCGCACTGTCTTGGCGTCGGCCTTCTGCCACTTCTCCGGCTCCTTCACGCGCAGCAGAATCAGAATCGCGACGACGACCGGCACCGCGCCGGTCAGGAACATCGCGCGCCAGCCGAAGTGCACGCCGATCGTGTAATTGAGCGCGGCCGCGAGAAAGAAGCCCGCGTAGTAGCCGGTCTGCAGATAACCGGCGCCCATCTTGCGGCGATCCTCGGGCCACGCTTCGGCCACGTAGGTGCCCGCAAGCGCCCATTCCCCACCGATGCCGACGCCCGCGATGAAGCGATAAATACCGAGCTGCCACACATTGGTCGAGGTCGCGGCAAGCCCGGTGAAAATTGCGAACGTGAAGATCGTCGCGGCGAGCACCTTGGTGCGGCCGAAGCGATCGGCGAGCGGTCCCCAGATGAACGACAGCCCCCAACCGACCAGGAACAGCGCAAACAGGATCGATCCCGCAAGGCCGACATTCGACGGCGTGGCCGCGAAGCCCGAACGCGGCAGCAACTCGGTCAGCGCTGGCGTGAGCACCAGCGCGTAAATGAACGAGTCCATGCCGTCGAGCGTCCAGCCGGCCCACGCGCCCCAAAACCCTGCGATCTGCGAACGATTGAGCGGTGTGCGCTGACGCGCGAGCGCTCGTCGGTCGGTCACTGTATTCATCTTGCTCCTCCAGCCTACGATGGTTGAACGTAACGAAAAACGACGGGCGCGCTTGGGGTTGGATCGACGACGTTGATTGATCGGCGATGTCCTCGTACAACTGATTCAGAGGGCGGCGCGGGGAAATTGCCGGGACCGTGGGTGAAGACCCTTCCGGGTTTGCCCGCGCTGAAATACGCGTCTTTTTATATATAATATTTGATACTATGACCGACGCAACTGAAGGTTTTCCCCTGGACGCGCTCGTGCCCGGCTCGTTTCTTCCGGCCGCGGCACCCCGCGAAAGCACCTCGCACATGATTGCGGAGGCGCTGCGCGCGGCGATCGTCGACGGCACGCTCGCGCCCGGCGCACCATTGCGCCAGGACGCGATCGCCCGGCACTTCTCCGTCAGCGCGATTCCCGTGCGCGAGGCGCTGCGCCAGCTGGAAAGCGAGGGCTGGGCGCGCGCAGCCGTCCACAAAGGCGCGACGGTCGCGCCTTTGTCCGCCAGCGAGGCGCGCGAGATCTACGAGATCCGCTCGGCGCTCGAAAGTCTCGCGCTCGGCCTCGCGATTCCGAATCACACCGCGGCGACGCTGCGCGAAGCCGCGCAGTTGTGCAGCGCCGCCGAGCGCGAAGAGGACCCGTCGCTATACGTGAAGCGCAATGCCGCGTTCCATATGTGTCTGTACGCGCCCGCCGGCCGGCCGCAGTTGCAGGACATGATCGGCTTGCTGCACCGGCGCGGCGAACGCTATCTGCGGCTGAAGTTCGGCTTGCCGTCGTACAAGGGCGAGTCCGACAGTGAGCACGCCGCGCTGCTCGACGCCGTCGAGCGCCGCGATATCGCGACCGCGCAGTCGCTGGTGGTCGCGCATCTGCTCGGCACCGGCGAGCTTCTGCATCGTTTCCTGACCGAGCGCGCGCGCGAAGAAGCGCTGGCGCATCAACCGAAGCCGCGCGGCCGACGCCCGCGCGTCCACACCGGGAGCTGAACGAACCGATGAATGAGCCGATGAATGAGCCGATGACCGAGCCGATGAACCACCCCGCCGAAGCCGCCGCATCGCGGTCCACTGCCCGCTCGTGGACGACCCGTCGCGACGAGAAGAACCGCCGCCTCGCGGCGATCGCGCCGTGGCTCGAAGACGGCGTGCTGCCCACGCACCGCATCGTCGATGCGCTCGAAACGCTGATCCAGCCCGGCGAGCGCGTCGCGCTTGAAGGCGACAACCAGAAACAGGCCGACTTCCTGTCGCGCTCGCTCGCGAAGGTCGATCCGCAAAAGCTGCACGACGTGCATCTGCTGATTTCGAGCATCAGTCGTCCTGAACACTTGACGCTGTTCGAGCGCGGCATCGCGCACAAGGTCGATTTCTCGTTCGCGGGGCCGCAGAGTCTGCGCGTCGCGCAACTGCTCGAAGACGGCCAGCTGGAAATCGGCGCAATTTATACGTATGTCGAGTTGTACGCGCGCATGTTCGTCGACCTGACGCCGCACGTCGCGCTGCTGTGCGCGGACAAGGCCGACCGTCACGGCAATCTGTACACCGGCCCGAACACCGAGGACACGCCGACCATCGCCGAAGCCGCCGCGTTCCGTCACGGCATCGTGATCGTGCAGGTCAACGAGATCGTCGACGAGTTGCCGCGCGTCGACATTCCGGGTTCCTGGGTCGACGTGGTCGTGCAGGCGGACCGGCCGTTCGCGGTCGAGCCGCTGTTCACGCGCGATCCCCGTCATATCGGCGACTTGCAGGTGCTGACCGCGATGATGGTGATACGCGGCATCTACGAGCCGTATGGCGTCACGTCGCTCAATCACGGCATCGGCTTCGATACCGCGGCGATCGAACTGCTGCTGCCCACCTACGGCGAAGCGCTCGGCCTCAAAGGCAAGATCTGCCGCAACTGGACACTCAACCCGCACCCTACGATGATCCCCGCGATCGAATCGGGCTGGGTCGACAGCATCCATTGCTTCGGCAGCGAGGTCGGTATGGAGGCGTATATCGAGGCGCGCCCCGATGTGTTCTTCACCGGCAACGACGGCAGCCTGCGCTCGAACCGCGTGCTGTGTCAGTTGGCCGGCCAATACGGCGTCGATCTGTTCATCGGCTCGACGCTGCAGATCGACGCGGACGCGAATTCGTCGACAGTCACGCGCGGACGGCTCGCCGGTTTCGGCGGCGCGCCGAACATGGGCCACGATCCGCGCGGCCGGCGTCATGCGAGCGAGGCGTGGCTGAAGCTGTTGAAGGGCTTCGGCGCGGTGTCGCGCGGCCAGAAGCTCGTCGTGCAACTCGCGGAAACGTACAAGAAAGGCGGCGAGCCGACCTTCGTCGATGAACTCGACGCGATCGCCGTCGGCGCGAAAAACGGCATGCCGATCGCGCCGGTGATGATTTACGGCGACGACGTGAGCCATGTGGTCACCGAGGAAGGCATCGCGCATCTGCACAAGGCCGAAGGCATCGACGAGCGGCGCGCGGCGATCGCGGCGGTGGCCGGTGTCACGCCGATCGGCCTGCGCGCAAAACCCGAGAAAACCGCCGAGTTGCGCCGGCGCGGCATCGTCGCGTATCCGGAAGATCTCAGCATTCGGCGCGGCGAAGCGAAGCGTTCGCTGCTCGCGGCGCGCAGCATCGACGATCTGGTCACGTGGTCGGGCGGACTGTACGCGCCGCCCGCGCGCTTCCGGAGCTGGTGACGATGGCGTCCACTGCTGCTGTTCTCGAACGGTTGGACGCGCCGCCTGTTTCTGTCCTGCGCGATGCGTGCGGCACATCGCCCAAGGGGGCGCCGTTTTCCGACGCGCAACTCGCGCGCGACGCGATCACCGCGCTGATCGACGAGGCCGAGCTCACGCCGAAGCCCGCGCTCGTCGACCGGCGCGGCAGCGGCGCGCATCGCGACCTCGATCTCGCGATCATGCGGCGCTCCGCGCACGCGCTCGAACCGACGTTCGCGGCGCTCGCGCGCACCGCGCGCCGCCGCGGCGAACCGTCGGCGCTGCTGCGCGCCGAACTCGCGCAGATCGGCCGCGCGGGCGAACTGGACATGATGCAGGCGACCGGCGGTAGCAACGCGCATCGCGGCGCGATCTGGATCATCGGCTTGCTCGTTGCGGGCGTCGCGCTCGAAACGTCTTTGAGTGCCTCGATGCGTACGCACGGACCTGGCGCGCCGAACCCTCTGGATACCTCGCGCGTCTGCACTTTGGCCGCGCAGATCGCCTGCTTCCCGGACCGCTTCGCCGCTTCGTCCGATAGCCACGGCGAACGCGCGCGTCGACGCTATCAGGTCGGCGGCGCGCGGCGCGAAGCGCAGGACGGCTTCCCGCACGCGCTCGACGTCGGCCTGCCCGCATTACGCGCGGCGCGCGCGCGCGGCATCGACGAAAACACCGCGCGCATCGACGCCTTGCTCGCGATCATGAGCACGCTCGACGACACCTGCCTGCTGCATCGCGCGGGCCTCGCCGGCTTGCATGCGGGGCAGCGCGGCGCACGACGCGTGCTCGACGCGGGCGGCAGTTCGACAGCCGCGGGCCGCGTCGCGCTCGACGCGCTCGAACGCGAACTGCTGGCGCTGAACGCATCGCCTGGCGGCGCGGCCGATCTGCTCGCCGCCACCCTCTTTCTCGACATGCTGGCGCATCGCGACGCCAGCCGGAGCTGAGTCTCATGGAACATCTGACCTTCGACTATCCGGCGCAACGCGCCGTCACGACCCGCGCGCACGTCGGCGTAGTCGGCTCGGGCGATCTGGAAGTGCTGCTGTCGCCCGCCGCCGATGCAGGCGGCTCGGCGCTTGCTGCGCACGTGGTCGTGCGCACCAGCGTCGACGGCTACAGCCACATCTGGAAGAGCGTGCTCGACCGCTTCTTCACGCGCTACGACGGCGCTGCGAACATCGAGATCAACGACTTCGGCGCGACGCCGGGCGTGGTCGCGCTGCGGCTCGCGGAAGCGGTCGAAGCGGCCGAGGAAGGAGACAGCGTATGAGCACGCGCACCAGCATTCACCGCGCACCGCTGCTGCACGAGAGCTTCATCGAACTGCCCGCGCGCGAGCGCGCCCGTTCGCTGCTCGACGCGGGCAGCTTCCGCGAACTGCTCGGACCGTTCGACCGCATCGCGTCGCCGTGGCTGCCCATGCAGGGCATCGTCTGCCAGGCCGACGACGGCTGTGTGATCGCGCGCGGCACGATCGACGGCGAACCGGCCGTGGTCGCGGCGATCGAAGCGGCGTTCCAGGGCGGCAGCATCGGCGAAGTGTCGGGCAGCAAGATCGCCGCGGCGCTCGAGATGGCGCGGCGCGATTGCGAGCGCGGCAAGCTCGTGCGCCCGGTCGTGCTGTTCGAGACCGGCGGCGTGCGGTTGCAGGAAGCGAACCTCGGGCTCGCGGTGATCGCCGAGATTCAGGCGGCGATCGTCGCGCTGCGCCGGCACGTGCCGGTGGTCGGCGTGATCGCGGGGATGGTCGGCTGTTTTGGCGGCATGTCGCTCGCGGCCGCGCTGTGCTCGTATCTGATCGTGACCAGGCAGGGACGGCTCGGCATGAACGGACCCGAAGTGATCGAGCAGGAAGCCGGTATTGAAGAGCTCGATGCGAGCGATCGCCGCCGCGTGTGGCAACTGATCGGCGGCGAGCAGCGCGTCGCGAGCGCGCTCGCCGATACCCTGGTTGATGACGATGCCGACGCGGTGCGCGCCGCCGTGCTCGCCGCGTTCGCGCAGGGCGTGCCGGCCGCGCATCGCAGCGAGCAGGTCGACACGTTCCTGCAGCGGCTCGCGCGGATCGATCCGGCGAGCGTCACGCCCGAGACAATGCGTGATGTGTACAACCGGCAAGCGGGCGATGCATCGAACAAGGAGCAGGCATGAGCGACACGACACTCACGCGCGGCGCGCGCTGGTTCAACGCACTGGCCGGCGAATCTTCGAGCGCCGCGCCCGTCTGGAGCAGCGATGCGCCGCTCGGCGGCGACACCGCGCGCTTTATCGCGGTCGTGCCCGATGCCGCGAACCGCTTTCCACGCGCGACCAGCAACGTGGTCGGACTCGAACAGGGCTGGCAACTCGCGCGCGCGGTGCGCGAAGTCATGGAGGCGGATCGAGGCGCCGGCACACGCCGCCCGATCGTCGCGATCGTCGATGTGAAAAGCCAGGCGTATGGCTATCGCGAGGAAATGCTCGGCATCCACCTCGCCTGCGCGGCCGCGGTCGACGCTTACGCGAGCGCACGCGACGCCGGCCATCCGGTGATCGCGCTGATCGTCGGTCCTGCGATGTCCGGCGCGTTCCTCGCGCACGGCTATCAGGCGAACCGCATCGTCGCGCTCGACGTGCCCGGCACGATGGTCCACGCGATGGGCAAGGAAGCAGCCGCGCGCGTCACGCGCCGCACGGTCGAAGAACTCGACGAACTCGGCGAGACGATCGTGCCGATGTCGTATTCGATGGCCTCGTTCGCGAAGCTGGGGCTGCTCGATCGGCTGATCGACGGCGTCGACGCGGATGCGCCCGACGCGGCGCAGATCGAGCGCGTGCGCACCGTGCTGATCGAACAGATTCGCAGCGCGCGCGACGGGGATCGGACGCTTGCGCGTCGGCTGGAATCGGTTGCGGCGCGGCAGACTCGCGCCGCGTCGATCGAGGTGCGGCGGCGCCTTGCCGAACAGTGGGACGCCGTGTGATGCGCGTGTGCGCGGCTGCGCCCTTCCCGACTGCTTGCGCCACGTCGTGCGACGCGCGCTGGCGGCCGCATGATCTGCTGCGCTTGCGACGACTCGATGCGCTCGATGACGAACCCGCGTGGGTCCGCGCTGCGTTCGAACGCGCACCGTATGCGGTCGTGCGACGCGCGCTCGCCGTTGAAGGTTTCGTCGCGATCGGCGTGCGCGGCGCAGAGCGAGCGCAGCGTTACGGCACGTGGGCGCATGCGGACGATATCGTCGGCGTCGTAGCGCCGGAGTCCCTGGCGCAGGCGCGACCCGGTCCCGAACGTGATGCATTGCCTTCCTTCGTTGCGCTGAATTCGTTGCAACGGGACCGGAGCGGTCCGCTTTCTGGATTCGCTTGGGGCCCTTCTGGTAGCACGGGATTCGAACTGGCGACGCATGCTCCCACCGTGAACGAAGCCAGCGATCTCGATCTGTTGATCCGCGTGCCCGAACCGCTGGCGTTGAAGGTTGCGAGTGCTTTGCTGGAGCAACTTCAAACGCTCTCGGCTCGTATCGGTGTGCGCATCGATGCACAACTCGAAACCCCCGCGGGCGGCGTCGCGCTCGCGGAGTGGGCTGCGGGCAAGGCGCGCGTGCTGGCCCGCCACGCGAGCGGTCCCCGCTTGATCGCCAATCCGTGGGCCGAGGTCGCTCAGGATGGCGCTACCTGATGTTCGCGCTTATCTTCCCCGGTCAGGGTGCGCAAAGCGAAGGCTTTCTGAATCGACTGCCGCGGCATCGCGCGGTACAGGACACGTTCGCTGAAGCATCGGACACGCTCGGCGTCGACGTGCTGACGCTCGACTCGCCCGACGCTCTGGACTCGACCGTCGCCGTGCAACTGGGCCTGACGATCGCGGGCGTCGCGATCACGCGCGCGCTCGCCGATGAAGGTTTGGTGGCGGAAATCAGCGCGGGGCTGTCGGTCGGCGCATATCCGGCAGCGGTCAGTAGCGGCGCGGTGCCGTTTCGCGATGCCTTGCTGATGGTGCGGCGGCGCGCCGAATTGATGGAAACCGCTTACCCGTCGGGCTATGGTCTGGCGGCCGTATCCGGCTTGAACGAGCAGCAGGTGGAAACGCTCGTCGCGCAGCAGGCGCAAGAGCACCGGCAACCCGTTTATATCGGCAACGTCAATGCGCCGCGCCAGATCGTGATGGCCGGCGCGAACGATGCGCTCGACCTGTTCATCGAACGCGCACTAGCGGCCGGCGCGCGCAAGGCCACCCGGCTCGCGGTCAGCGTGCCCTCGCATTGCGAGTTGCTCGCGCACGCGAGCGACGAACTGCTGGCGTACTCGCGCGAGTTGCGTTTCGAAACACCGCGCGGCATCTATATCGGCAATCGCGGTGGACGGCCGTTGTATACGGCCGACGCGATCCGCGAAGATCTTGCGACGAACATGCGCTACACCGTGCGCTGGTTCGATGCGCTCACCGTGATGCAGGAAATGGGCGCGCATGTGCTGGTCGAGGCGCCGCCGGGGCAGGTGTTGACGGATATCGTGAGGGAGTATTTTTCGGAGACTAGCGCGCTGGCTGCCAGTGCATGGCCGTTCGACAGACTGGTGGGGACAGTGCGCAGACGCCTCGAGCGCGGAGCATAAGCGTTTCATATAAATCTTCCGGTTGCCCCTGAATGTGTCGGCCGCTGAACAACGCGAGATTCGCCCAGGTGTCTGCCCTAACGCAACACTGCCACGCCCGAATCGATTTCTCCGCCCGGATATTTCATTTGCATACCTTGCAGAGCCCACTTCGACCCGACGGGACGGGTCTCGACCGCATCACCGGGAGCCGAGGGCGCAAAACCATCACAATAAGGCGCGAAACGTGGAGATTCGTGGCCAAATGCGGGGGGGCCAACTGCTATCCTTGAAAGAAGTCGACCCGTTCTCGAGCGCTCCCATGCGCGCGCACTCGGAAAGAGGGATCCATGAGTTGTCCCGCACTATCGCGACATTTTTTGCCCCGTCGTTCCATTGCCGGGTTGCCTGCGACACATGTCGCGTGCACCGCCCTCGAGCGATTGTCCGGCTGCACAGAGCCTTACACAAAACCTGAACCGCAACGCAGTTGAAGCAGCAGGTTCAAATTCAGGCTGATCAACTTCCCGCGAATTTATCGGTCTGATGTCACACGTGTAGCAACAGCCGGCATTCTGGAAACGAGTTGCGCAGAACTCCGCCTTCGCACCGATATGAGGGAGACATGCATAGACCCATCGACACCGAAACGATTCCGAGCAATGAATTGCAGCAGGTCAAGACGACTTATGCCAAGCTTTGCGAGGACTACCTTGCGCATCGCGCCGATGGTGAATACCGGGACTATGTGCAATCGGTCATTGCCAACGACGCTAGTCTCGATCGTCATGTGCGCGCGTTCGAAATTTATGCCCCGTATATCAAGCGTGGAATGAAAGTGCTCGACTGGGGATGCCGTCACGCCCCAGATTCGTGCATGCTTCGCACGCTCTTCCGGGACATCGAGATTTATGGCTGCGACCGATGCAATGATGAGCAATTCGCGGAATTCCATCAGTACGCCGGGTTATCTTTCGCTGCGCTCAATCATGAATTTCTGCTGCCGTACGAAGACAATCAATTCGATGTGGTGATTGGAAGCGGTGTACTCGAGCACGTGGCTCGCGAACAAAAAAGCATCGACGAGCTATGGCGCGTGCTGAAAGACAATGGTTTGCTGATAATCACATTTCTACCTAACCGCTTATCGGCAACAGAAAACGCCTGCAGAGTGATGAAGAAGTACACGGGCCATAATCGACTGTACAGCCTCAGCGACGCGAAGCGCCTGTTTCTCAGGTCGGGATTCGTACTGGAAGAATGCGGCTATCATCAGGTCTTTCCGACGTTCGCAAAAGGCATAAAGGGCGGTGGAGCGCTCAATGCACTGGCCAATATCGGCATGAAGCTGAACCGGGCTTTCGAGCGCATACCGATCGTCAATGCAGTGTCGGCGAATCTGTTTTTCATCCTCCGCCGCGTTCAAAAGATGTAGCGGCAGGCCGCCACGGCGGGCCTACCCCGCCGGATCATTGCGCAAGGCCGCGCCGCCCTCCTGTTGCGAAGTCACGAATCCTCTCAATGCGGGAGTGAGTCGGAAAACGAGCTTCTCGAGCTCCACCACGAGGAAGAACAGGACGCCACCGACAAAGAGCCACCCCCACGCCGACAACGGCAAAGCCTCAGTGTGAAAAACGGCCTGGAACGGGAACGTGTAGGTGAACAGAAGCTGCAACACCACCACCCCGGCGATCCCGTACCACAGATGACGATTGCCCATATGCGCGCGCACGGTCAGTGACGAATCGAGCAGATACCGGATGTTGAGCAGATAGAACACCTGGCCCAGCGTAATCGCGTTGACCGCGGCCGTGCGCGCCAAATCATCCGACGCCCCGTGCGACTTCATCCAGAAGAAGGTCGATAGCGTATAGAGCACGAGCGCCGCGCCGACGAACAGGATGCGCCAGATGCCGAAACGCGTGACGATCGGCCGGTCGATTGCGCGCGGCGAGCGGCGCATCACGTCGGCCTCGTGCGGCTCGAAAGAAATGGTCAGGCCGAGCGCGACCGAAGTCACCATGTTGACCCACAGGATCTGCGGGGCCGTGATCGGCAGCGTGAAGGCGAACAGGATCGCCACGGCGATCACCGCGCCTTGCGCGATATTGGTCGGCAGCATGAACAGCATCGCCTTCTCGATGTTGTTGTAGACCGTGCGCCCCTCCTTCACAGCCGCGGAAATGGACGCGAAATTGTCGTCGGCGAGGATCATTCCAGCCGCCTCTTTCGTCACCTCGGTGCCCTTGATCCCCATCGCGACGCCGATGTCGGCCTTCTTCAGCGCGGGCGCATCGTTGACGCCGTCGCCCGTCATCGCGACGATCTGCCGATTCGCCTGGATCGCCTTGACGAGCCGCAGCTTGTGCTCGGGACTCGCGCGCGCGAACACGTCGACGCTGCGCACGCATTCCTGCAGCGCCGCGTCGTTCATCGCTTCGATCTCGGTGCCGGACACGGCCGTTTTGCCGTCGCCGATGCCCAGCATTCTTGCGATTGCCGCCGCCGTGATCTTGTGGTCGCCCGTGATCATCGTCACGCGGATGCCCCCGCCGTGGCATTCGCGCACGGCCTCGATCGCCTCTTTGCGCGGCGGGTCCATCAGGCCCACGAGGCCGAGCAATACGAGATTACGCGGCAGGTCCTGCGGCCCGAGTGTCCCTGTGCGCAGACCCGGCTCAGGCAGCCACGCGAGCCCGAGCACGCGCTCACCTTGCGCGGCGAGCCGGTCGCCCTCTCTTGCGAAATACTCGCGATCGAGTGGCACGGGGCCTTGCGCCGTTTCCTGGCGGTCGCAATGATCGATTATCACCTCTGGCGCGCCCTTGACCAGCAGCATCTCGCCGTCGGCCGAGCGGTTCAGCGTCGCCATGAACTTGTGCTCGGACTCGAACGGAATCGCGTTGACCCTCGGCGCGGCCGCGGTCTCGGCCGCACGGTCCATGCCCAGCTTGGAAGCGAACGGATAGAGCGCGCCCTCGGTCGGGTCACCCTCCACTTTCCATTTCCCTTCTTCCTCGAAGAGCTCGGCGTCGTTGCACAACAGCGACACACGGCCCATCAGCTTTAGCACGTCCGGCGCGGCGCCGAGCGGCTTGCCATCGGCGCTGACCTGTCCTTCGCTGGCGTAGCCGTCGCCGGTGACGGAATAGCCGGCTTCCGCCGTCACGGCAGAGGTCACCATCATCTCCATCAGGGTCAGCGTGCCCGTCTTGTCCGAGCAGATGCGCGAGACGGCGCCCAGCGTTTCGACCGCCGGCAGGCGGCGAATGATGGCGTTGCGCTGCGCCATCCGCTGCACGCCGATGGCGAGCGTGATGGTGATCAGCGCCGGCAGGCCTTCCGGGATCACCGACACCGCAATCCCCACGATGGCCTGGAACAGCTCGACGAACGTCATGTGTCCGAGCCAATGCCCATAGGAGAACAGCAGCACGCTGACAACGGCGATAACCGCCGTGATGACGTAGCCGAATTTCTTGATCTGGCGCAGCAGCGGCGTCTCGAGCGCGCTGACTTCGGCGAGCATCTGGTTGATCCGGCCGAGCTCCGTCTGGCTGCCGGTCGTCACCACGACACCGGTTGCCCGGCCCGACAGGACCATCGTGCCGCAGAATGCCATGTTCTCGCGGTCGCCGACCGTCGCTTTGGCGGGCACCGGCGCGGTGCTCTTCTCGGCCGGGAGGGATTCGCCCGTGAGAGCCGCTTCTTCCGTGTGCAGATTCCTCGCGTCGACGAGACGCATGTCCGCCGGGATTTTGTCGCCCGATTCCAGTAGCACGATGTCGCCAGGAACGAGTTCATCGGCGGGGATCAAGCGAACCGCTCCGCCACGCATCACGCGCGCCTCGGCGGACAGCATGTTGCGAATCGAATCGAGCGCCTTCTCGGCGCGTCCTTCCTGAATGAAGCCGAGCAGCGAGTTGAGAATCACGACGGCAAGAATGACCGTGCCATCGAGCCAAAGGCCCATCATGAACTTGATGAAACCGGCCACGAGCAGCACGTAGATCAGAATGTTGTGGAACTGCATCAGGAAGCGTGCGACCGGCCCTCTCTTCTTGCCCTGCGGCAGGCGGTTCGGCCCATAGGTGGCCAGCCGCCCGGCCGCTTCCGCGGCATCGAGGCCCTGCGCGGGATCGACGTTGAACTGCCGTTCGATGTCACCGGCCGGCATCGCATGCCACGGCGTCGCACTCTCAACTGAGCTCATCCTCGTGTCTCCCGGTTCCAGTGATTTCGGGTCAGGGGCCGCTCTCAATGATCCGGATCGTCCCCGGGTTGATCGGGTCACGTCTCGTCCACCGCTTCAGCGTCGAGCTCCTCCCTCGCGGCGGCGAGATCCTTCATCTGCCCTGGCGTCGCTTTCGGATATGCGAGGTCGAGCTTCTCGACGGCCTCGACGATCGCCGCCGCGACGATGAGGCGCGTGAAAGGCTTGTTGTCGGCGGGCACGACGTACCACGGAGCCGCTGCGGAGGCCGTCGCGCGGATCGCCTCTTCATAGGCGTGCATATAGTGGTTCCAGTAGCGACGCTCGCGAACGTCGGATGCGGAAAACTTCCAGTTCTTGTCGGGATTGTCGAGGCGTTCCATGAACCGCTTCTTCTGCTCCCCGTACGACAGGTTCAGATAGAACTTGACTATGACCACGCCCTGGCGCGTCAGATAGTCTTCGAAGCGCGCGATGTCGGCGAGCCGTTCGTCCCAGATGTTGTTGCCGACCCGTACCGGCGGAATCTTCTGTGCACCGAGCAGATGCTGATGCACGCGCACCACCAGCGCCTCTTCATAGTACGAGCGGTTGAAAATACCGATGTGCCCGCGCTCAGGCACTTTCCTCGAATAGCGCCAAAGGAAGTCGTGCGAGAGTTCCTCGTCCGACGGCTGCTTGAACGAGATGACATCGCACCCTTGCGGATTGACGCGCGACATCACGTGCTTGATCGTCCCATCCTTTCCCGCGGCGTCCATGGCCTGGAATACCAGCAGCACGGCCCAGGAATCCTGCGCGTAGAGGATCTCCTGCTCCATCGCGAGCCATTTCGATCCGCGCTGGAGCAGTTGCTGCGCCTCTCCCTTATGCATTTTGAGTCCCAGCGTCTCGCCGGGATCGAAATTCTTCAGGAAGAAATCTTTGCCGCTCGTGACGCGGAACGGATCGGTGTATGCCCGCAGCGCGTTGAGTATTTCCGTGCGAACCATCGCTTGTTCCCCACGACATCTGCAATCAGTTGCCTCGCAACCGCGGTCGTACTGGTCACAACTCTTTCTGATAATAGGTCACACAAACGGAAACGTGCTCATCGGCAACGTCGCTGCGCACTGGCGTAGCGACGCAAACGGCGAGCTGACGACGACACCAGCGCCGTCGGCGGCTGCCTCGAGCGCG
The DNA here is from genome assembly GCF_040948685.1 of Paraburkholderia sp. BR14374. Classification (NCBI taxonomy): domain Bacteria; kingdom Pseudomonadati; phylum Pseudomonadota; class Betaproteobacteria; order Burkholderiales; family Burkholderiaceae; genus Paraburkholderia; species Paraburkholderia sp. BR14374. The sequence continues at coordinate 159,478 of NZ_JBFPKF010000016.1, forward strand.
GTCATCGCGGGTGAGAAATGGTGGCCGGGCGATTCGTCGGGGACCGGCATCCTCGCGAATTCGGCACACTTGCGCCAATGCGACAGACCGGCATGGACGATGCCGCGATCGCCGTGCACCGAAGGCAGCGACGCGAGCGAATCGAGTCGTTAGCGACTGATGGAAAAGCGGCGCCCCGAAGAACGGGGCGCCGCCGTATGACGCGCTGGAAGACCGCGCCCTAGCCGGGCGCGCGCCCCAACACCTGCGAATCCGACGACGCCGCCGTCGTCGACGGCTCGTCATGGCCGTGCCCATGCCCCGTGGTCGTGACCGCATTGGTGCCGCCGGGCCGACGCACGGACTTCGCATGCCGCTCGATCAAGCGTTGCAGCAAACAGAACGCGCACAGCAGCGCGCCGATCACGATCCGCGTCCACCACGAACTCAGCGTGCCGTCGAACGTAATCAGCGTCTGGATCGTGCCGAGAATGCCGACGCCAAACAGCGAGCCGACCACATAACCGACGCCACCGGTCAGCAGCGTGCCGCCGATCACCGTCGCTGCAATCGCATCCAGCTCCATACCCTGCCCTTGCAGCCCATAACCCGACAGCACATAGAACGTGAACACCGCGCCGCCGAGCGCCGAGCAGAAGCCGCTCAGCGCATACACGCCGACCCGCGTGCGCGCGACCGGCAGCCCCATCAGCAGCGCCGAGCGCGGATTGCCGCCGACCGCATATACGTTGCGTCCGAAGCGCGTGAAATGGGCGACATAGATCGCGGCCGCGAGCGCCACGAGCGCGATCAGCACGTTCGCCGATACCGAACCGACGCCAACATTGAGACGGAACGCGGAGATCGCCTTGAACGTCGGATCGGTGATCGTGATCGACTGCGTCGTGATCAGAAAGCACAGGCCACGCGCGAAGAACATCCCCGCCAGCGTCACGATGAACGCCTGCAGGCGGAAGTAGTGAATCAGCGCGCCCTGCACCGCGCCGAACACCGTGCCCATCAACAGCACGATCGGAATGATCAGCCACACCGACACGTGCATGTGCTCGGACAGCACGGCGGCGACGATCGTCGTCAGCGCGACGATCGAGCCCACCGACAGATCGATGCCGCCCGACACGATCACGAACGTCATGCCGATCGCGACGATCAGCAGGAACGCGTTATCGACGAGCAGATCGAGCAGCACCTGCCATGAGAAGAAGCCGGTGTACATCACCGAACCAAAGCCGAATAGCGCGCAGAACAGCAGGACCGTCACCGCGATCGGCAGCGTGCGCGGATCGATCACGCGGGCGAGTGCTTCGAGAAAGCGCGTCATCGTGCCACCCCGCGCGATTTGACGAGCGACGCGCCGAACGACACCGCGAGCGCGCGCGCCGCAGGCGACTGGATCACGCTGACCGCGAGCACGACGGCCGCCTTGACGACGAGCGTCGCTTCCGGCGGCACGCCGATCGAATAGGTCGTGTACGTGAGCGTCTGGATGATCAGCGCACCGAGCACGGTGCCCGCGAAACTGAAGCGGCCGCCGAGCAGCGACGTGCCGCCGAGCGTCACGGCAAGAATCGCGTCGAGTTCGAGCAGCAGGCCAGCGTTGTTGCCGTCCGCGCTGCGCACGTTCGAGCTGATCAGGATGCCGGCGAGCGCCGCGGTCAAGCCCGAGAAGCTATACACCGCGAACACGATCGCCTTCGAGCGCAAGCCGACGAGCCGCGTCGCAACCGGGTTCACGCCGATCGCGCGAATGAACAGGCCAAGCGCCGTGCCCTCCACCAAAGCGGCGGTCGCCAGCACCGCTACGGTCGCGATCCATACCGAGCACGGCACGCCGAGCCAGTAGCCGCCGCCGACGAACAGATAGCCGGGCGCACCGATCGGGATGATCTGCCCGGCGGTCAGCAGTTGCGCGATGCCGCGGCCGGCGACCATCAGAATCAGCGTCGCGATGATCGGCTGCATGCCGACGAACGCGACGAGTAGCCCGTTCCACATGCCGCTCAAGATGCCGACGACGAGCGCGGCCACGAGCGCCTGCACGATCAGCGCACCGCTCGGTACGGCCTGGGTCGCGAGTATCGTCGCGGCCGCGGCGCCCGCGATCGCGACCACCGCGCCGACCGAGATGTCGATGCCGCGCGTCGCGATCACGAGCGTCATGCCGATCGCGACCAGCACCAGCGGCGCCGCGCGGTTCAGAATGTCGATCGGCGCGCCGAACAGGTGACCGTCGAGCGTGCGCAGCGCGAGAAAATGCGGATTGACCAGCAGGTTCAGTCCGCACAGCAACACCAGCGTCACGCATGGCCACAGCAGCGGCCGCTCGACGCCGTCGCGCGCGAACCAGTTCGATAGCTTCATTCGCCGCTCCCTGCGATGAGTCGGTAGATGTTGTCCTCGTTCGATGCGTTGCCGGCCACCTCGGCGATCTTGCGGCGATCGCGCAGCACCGCGACGCGATGGCTGACGCGCAGCACCTCGCTGATCTCCGACGAGATGAACAGGATGGACAGGCCGTTCGCGCACAGCGCGAGCAGCCGGTCCATGATGTCGAACTTCGCGGCGACGTCGATGCCGCGGGTCGGCTCGTCGAGGATCAGCAGTTTCGGATCGGTTGCCAGCCAGCGCGCGAGCAGCGCCTTCTGCTGGTTGCCGCCGGACAGGAGCGCGATCGGCTGCTCGGCGTCGGACGCCTTGATGCCGAGCCGCTCGATCCACGTATCGGCGAGTTCGCGCGCGCGTTGCCGGCTGATCTTGCGCCACCAGCCGCGCCGCGCCTGCAACGCGAGCATGATGTTTTCACGGATCGACAGCTCGGCGACGATGCCCTCCTTCTTGCGGTCTTCCGCGCAATAGCCGATGCCGTGGCGCACCGCGTCGTGCGGCGTGCGCAACCGCACGGGACGCCCTTCGACGAGGATCGTGCCGCTGTCCGCGCGATCCGCGCCGAACAAGAGACGTGCGGTTTCGGTGCGCCCCGAGCCGAGCAGTCCCGCGAGGCCGAGTATCTTGCCGGCGTGCACTTCGAGATCGATCGGCTGTAGCGTGCCGCGACGGCCGACGCCGCGCAGTTCGATGAACGGCTGCTTGGCCGTTGCCTGCTCCGGGTGATCGTGCGCGATCTCCTGCAGATCGTCGGCGGCCTGACCTTCGTGCGCCGCTTCGCGCAGACGCGCGCTCATGCGCTCGTGGCCGACCATCTTCGCCACCAGTTGATCCGCGGACAGATCGCGTGCCAGATATTCACCTTCGCGCTCGCCGTTGCGCATCACCGTGATGCGATCGGAGATCGCGTAGGTCTGCTCGATGAAATGCGTGACGAACAGGATCGCGATGCCCGATTGCTTGAGATGGCGAAGGATTTTGAAAAGCTGCGCGACTTCGCTGTCGTCGAGGCTCGAAGTCGGCTCGTCGAGAATCAGCACGCGCGCATCGACGGACAACGCTCGCGCGATCGCGACCATCTGCTGCACGGCGATCGGATAGGCGTCGAGCGAGCGCGTGACGTCGAGCGACACGTCGAGGCGCGCGAGCGCTTCCTGCGCGCGCCGCTTGATGTCGGGCCAGTCGATCGCGCCGAAGCGGCGCGGCTGCCGGCCCGCGAAGATGTTCTCCGCGACCGACAGATTCGGGCACAGGTTCACCTCCTGGTACAGCGTGCGCACGCCGGCCGCCTCGGCCTCCTGCGGCGACGCGAACGCGACCACCTCGCCGCCGAGGCGGATCGTGCCGGCATCGGGTGCGAGCACGCCGGTGAGCACGTTGATCAACGTGGATTTGCCGGCGCCATTCTGGCCCATCAGCGTATGGACCTCGCCGGGAAACAGGCGGAAGTCGACGTGTTGCAGCGCCTTCACGCCCGGAAATGTCTTGCTGACGCCGGAGGTCGCCAGGATCGGTTCGCGCGCGCTCGTGTCATTCTGTTGGCTTCGCGCACCCGGCGACGTGCCGCGCTGCGGCTGGTCCGGCTGAGTCGGTTCGGTAGCGGATTGGGTCATGGACCTCGCTCGATCGGCTATGCATGGTTCGGCAGGCCCCAGCGGCATGCTCCCGCGGACGCAGGCTCCTGAAAAGAGACCGCCCGCTGCAGAAGGAAGCAGCCCGGGCGGTCAGGCACCACTGGAGAAACCTGTTCGATGCGTCCGTACTGCACATCTCCTTCGCGCCGTGGGCCGCGTCGGCCCGGGCGCCTGAACACCGCACACGCCGCGGCACTCGCTCGAGCGATGCCGCGGCGACGTTGCGCGCCGCGTCAGTACTTACGCGACGGCAAAGTTTGCGCAGCGACGCTCATCGGGAAGACAGTCTCCTGAGTCAGGATGCGCTTCGGCAGCGGCTTGCCAGCCACCACGTCTTTCACCGCCGTCATCAGCTGCGGTCCGAGCAGCGGGCTGCACTCGACGTCGACGTTGATCTTGCCGGCGGCCATCGCCTGGAAGCCGCCCTTGGTTGCGTCGAACGAAACCACCACGACGTCCTTGCCCGGATGCATGCCGGCTTCTTCCATCGCCTGGATCGCGCCGAGCGCCATGTCGTCGTTATGAGCATAGACAACGTTGATCTTGTTGCCGTAGGTCTTGATGAACGCTTCCATCACCTGCTTGCCGCCGGCAAGCGTGAAGTCGCCGCTTTGCGACGCGATGATCTTGAACTTCGGATCGCTCTTGATCACTTCGATCAGACCCGAGTGGCGGTCATTCGCCGGCGCTGAGCCGACCGTGCCTTGCAGCTCGGCGATGTTGATCGGACCTTTATCGTTCTTGTAGTTCTCCTCGAGCCACTTGCCGCCGCGTCGTCCTTCTTCGAGGAAGTCCGAGCCGATCATCGTCACGTACAGCGACGGGTCCTTCACGTCGATGTTGCGGTCGGTCAGGATCACCGGAATCTTCGCGGCCTTGGCTTCGAGCAGCACCGGTTCCCAGCCCGATTCGACAACCGGCGAGAACGCGATTACGTCGACCTTCTGCGCGATATACGAGCGGATCGCCTTGATCTGGTTTTCCTGCTTCTGCTGCCCGTCGGAGAATTTGAGGTTGATACCGGCTTCCGTCGCTGCCGACTTCACCGATTCGGTATTCGCGGTGCGCCATGCACTTTCCGCACCGACTTGCGCAAAACCGAGCGTTATTTTCTTGTCTTCGGCATGCGCGCCGGGCGTGGCCAGCGTTAGCACTCCGAGACTCGCGGAAAGCGCGAGCGCGCCCAGAGCGCGACACGCGGCACGTCGTGTATTCGCCATGACAGTCTCCAATCGTTGTTGTGTAGACGACCCAGCGGTCAGCCCGGCCCTCGTGGCCCTCACGGCGCATGGATCGTGATGTAGCGTACTGTGCGACGCGTTAACCGTCCAATCATATGATTCGCGCCCTCGATATCAATTTTGGTATAGCGCGCCGATCAGAGCATTGCCGCTCGCTGATTCAGGTCGGCGTGACTCTCGGGGTGACCCAGCGAAACGTCAGATTGATGCGCTCGCCGCTCACGCGCGGCTCCTTCGGCACCCGATGACGCCACTGCGCCTGGGTGTCGCCCTTCATCACGAGCAGGCTGCCGCCCTTAAGCGAGAACGATTGCACGACGCCACTGCGGTTGTGTTGCAGATCGAACCTGCGCGCGACGCCGAGGCTCACCGACGCGATCACCGGTTGCTTGCCGAGTTCGGGCTCGCGGTCCGCATGCCACCCCATGCTGTCGGCGCCGCTGCGGTAGCGATTTAGCAGCACGCTGTTAAAACGCGCGCCGCTGGTCGCCTCTGCGGCGGCCTTCAGTTCAGCGACGGCGGGCGTCCACGCCTGCGGCACGTTGCGGATGCCCGAGTACACATACACCGCGTCCGGCTCGCCCTGCCAGGCGGTCAGACGCGGCAGTGCAACACGGCCGCCAGGCGTGCCCATCATGTCCTGGCGCCATTGCACTTCGTCGATCAGGCGGGCGAGCAGGCGTTCGGCGTCGGCCGGTGCGAGCCAGTCGGGATACCAGTCGACGTCGGGGGTCGGCAGGTCGTTGAAAAGATCGGTGTTCATCGGAATGCCTGGATGGGAGCGGACGAGCAAGTACCTTGGCTATTATGGCGACGACGGCTCACGCGCTGATTCATCCGCCTTGCTCTTTCATTCGACGCGGCTCTGCGCGTTCCGGCTATATGATTCTCGCCGCGGGTGCGCTCGGTCTCGACACCGGGCCGATGTCGGGCTTCGATCAGGCGAAGGTCGACGAAGCGTTCTTTGCGGGCACGACGGTGAAGTCGAACTTCCTGATCAATCTTGGCTATGGCGATCCGTCCAGGCTGTTTCCTCGCAGCCCGCGTTTTTCGTTCGACGAAGCGGCGCGGATAGTGTGACGGTGCGATGATGATGGATGGCGCGGCGGGTGTCGCGCCTCGCGTTGAATCGAATCTCGTCAGGTTAGCAGCGCGATATAGAACACCACGGTGCCGATCAACGCGCCGACGAAGCAGAAGCCCTCATCCGCTTCGTCGCCATTCGAGCGCAGCCACGCGCCGACCGCGCCGAACAGGCCCGCGATGCCGAGCGCGACACACACCATCACGACGTCGAACAGCGCGCTTTTGCCGAGTTCGGAGAAATCGATGCCGCGCACGCCGATGTAAAGCGCAATCGCCATCAGCGAAATGCCGACGAGCGGCAGCATCACATGGCTACCCTCGTATCCGACATGATGCGCATGATGAGCATGATGCACGTCGTCCGCGTGATGCCACAGGTGGCCCGGTTTGAGCAGCTTCATGGTGTGCCTCCCCCCGCCGGTCTTCTCCGGCGACAGAACCAGTCATGGCCGAAGCGCGCTGCGCTGCCCCGGCAACAAGCTGGTTGGTTTCAAGCATACTCCACGCATGAATACCATTCAAAGCCCATTTAATTCGTTTGCGTAGGCATTAAATACGTCGCGCGTGCCCTTGTAAGTATGTGCTGAGCACGGAATGCGCGTGCCCCCGGCGAAGCGCTGTCGTGGCGCGTCCCGGCGCCTTCCGGCGGGCGTCTCGTGCGGTGCGGGAGCATGAATATTGCGGCCACGGCAAGGGACCCAACATGTCGGTAGAATGATTTGCCGCGTTCGCTAACCGTCGCGCACGCAAGCACTGCCCGCCAACGGATCGCCGCCGCGCTGTCCCTGTCATGCCGGCCCTTTGGCCCCCTTCCCGTCCTGATCCTCTTTATGCGACGTTCATCGTTTCTTGTCCGCATCATCCTGATTGGCATCCTGCTGCATATCTACGTTGGTTTGCGCCTGATTCCCGACATGCCGATCGACTCGGCCGGCCGCGGACTGTGCGTGCTGTGGCTCCTGCTGTCGATCTACCTGATCCCGGTCGGCATGATGGCGCGCGGCTTCAAGCGCCAGCCGCTCGGCGACCGGCTCGCGTGGGTTGGCCTGCTCGCGATGGGCTTCTTCTCGTCGCTGCTGGTACTGACGTTCGCGCGCGATCTGATGCTGGCGTCGCTGCTGACGATCGACGCGATCTGGCCGAACACGCTCACGATCGCGCATTGGCGCACCGGCTCGGCCGCGGCGGTGCCGCTGCTCGCGCTGCTGTCGACGCTGATCGGCCTCGTCAACGCGCGCCGTCGCGCGCGTGTCGTCACGATCGAAGTGCCGATCGACGATCTGCCTGCCGAGCTCGACGGCTTCACGATCGTGCAGATCAGCGATATCCACGTCGGTCCGACGATCAAGGGCCGCTATGTCGACGCGATCGTCGACGCGGTGAACCGGCTCGAGCCGGATCTGATCGCGGTGACGGGCGATGTCGTCGACGGCAGCGTGCCGCAGTTGAGCCGGCATACGCAGCCGCTGTCGCGGCTCGCCGCTCGGCACGGTGCGTTTCTCGTGACCGGCAATCACGAGTACTACTCCGGCGCGAACTCGTGGATCGCTGAATTCCGCCGGCTCGGCTTGCGGGTGCTGCTGAACGAACACGTGATCGTCGATCATGACGGCGCGCGCGCCGTGATCGCCGGCGTCACCGATTACTCGGCGGGTCATCACGACCCCGCGCATCGCAGCGACCCGGTCGCGGCGCTCGCCGGCGCGCCGGGGGACGTGCTGATCAGGGTGCTGCTCGCGCATCAGCCGCGCTCGGCCGAAGCGGCCGCGGCGGCCGGCTTCACGCTGCAGTTGTCGGGTCATACGCACGGTGGTCAGTTCTTTCCGTGGAATTTCTTCGTGCGGCTGCAGCAGCCGTTTACGGCGGGCCTCGCGCGTCTGGACGGACTATGGGTTTATACGAGTCGCGGCACGGGCTATTGGGGTCCGCCCAAACGACTCGGCGCGCCTTCGGAGATCACACGGTTGAGACTCGTACCGGGCGAACCCAATTGAACTCAACATTCGCAGTCCGGAGCAATTAATTGCAGCCTTTCAGAATTAGGGCTATGGCAACGCTAAATGCACACTCCGTGCCGCTCGCGGCTTGACTGATCTTTGCGCAGCCCCCTAAAATTCGCGCAATTCTTCTAACCGGAATCACGATCTTGGACAGTAGCAGTTGTACGAGCCGAGTATCGATTTGCCCGCTCTCCTGAGCCGCAGGATTTCCGCGTCAGTCTTTTCTGTCGCCGTCCTGCCCTCGGGGCTCGACGGCGCACGTCGCTCTCATTTCATTGTTATTCGCGTACTGTCGGTAAAGCACGGCGTGGCTCGATGCCATGCCGATACCGCACGCTACGGCCGCTGCACGCGTGTGCGCGCGTATTCGCGCGTATTTCGTCCCGCCCGCATGCACTTGCCGCGCACGAGGTAGACGATCTGGTGTTCGCTCGCGTAGGCTTCACACTGCGACAGCGCGCACGCCAACCTTTCTGAACGATGACACTCGAATTCTTCCTGCGGCTTCTGACCGCATTTGCTTGCGGCGTCGCGATCGGCCTCGAACGACAGATCCGCCAGCGCACTGCCGGCCTGCGCACGATCACGCTCGTGGCGAGCGGCGCGTGCCTGTTCGTCACGCTCGGCGTGCTGACCGGCAACGGCGTCAGCGGCATTACGCAGATTGCGGCCTATGTGGTGTCGGGCGTCGGCTTTCTCGGCGGCGGCGTCATCATGCGCGACAAGGGTTCGATCCAGGGGATCAACACCGCGGCGACGCTGTGGTGCTCGGCGGCCGTCGGCGTATTGAGCGGCGCGGGACATTACGGACCGGCGTTCGCGGGCACCGCGGTCGTGCTGCTGGCCAACACCGTACTGCGCGAAGTGAGCCGGATGATCAACCAGACACCGGTTTCAAACGCCGACCTCGTGCGCGAGTACGTGCTGACGATCGTCTGCCGCGAAGCCGACGAGATCCATATTCGCACCGCGATTTCCAACTCGATGTACTCTGCGCCGTTGTCGTTCCAGAGCCTGACCAGCGAGGATGTCGAGGACGAGCCGGCGCGCATTCGCGTGACGGCGACGCTGACGATGCATCCGAAGGATCAATCGAAGCTGGAACAGATGGCGAGCCGCCTGAGCATGGAAAAGAGCGTCTCCAGCGTCAGTTGGACCGCGCGGGAAGCCGAACCGACACCGGAGTGAAGCGCTGTGCACAAGTCTCCTCTGTTCGCGCGCATCGTCTACACTTAGCTTGCATCAGATTCAGATAGTGTTAATTCCGCGTCCCGAACGTGGACCGTCCCATAACCTTCGACTAAGCTCTGTCACCGTGATTTGTTCACACTCAACCAGGGAGTCTCGAATATGGAACACGGCATCATTGCATGGCTCATCATCGGCGCGATTGCTGGCTGGCTCGCGGGCGTATTGGTCAAGGGTGGCGGCTTCGGCCTGATCGTCGACATCATCGTCGGGATCATCGGGGCGTTCATCGGCGGTTGGCTCGCGGGCGTGCTGCATATCTCGATCGGCAGCGGCTGGATCGCCTCGATCATCACCGCGGTGATCGGCGCGGTCATTCTGCTGTTTATTATCCGGCTCGTGCGACGAGGCTCCTGAGCACAGCATTCGATTTCATCAAGCGCCAGCGGGCTCGTGCCGCTGGCGCTTTTTTATTGCCTGTTTCTGCTGCTTTTATCGCGGCAATTGTGGGCGCTGCGGCCGTTGCGGATCAGGCCGGCAGCATCGAGCCGGTATCGCTCAGCCGCGTATGCCATGCAAACGCCTGATCGAGGCAATGCGGCGTCTGCCCTCCCCAACGCAACGCATCGCGGTAGTAGTCGCGCAACAGTTCGCGATACCGCGGGTGTACGCAATGCTCGATGATCAGCGTCGCACGTTCGCGCGGTGCGAGGCCGCGCAGGTCGGCGAGACCTTGCTCGGTGACGACGACGTCGACGTCGTGTTCGTTGTGGTCGCAATGCGGCACCATCGGCACGATGCTCGAGATGCGGTCGTCCTTCGCGGTCGACTTGGTCGCGAACACCGCGCACGACGCATTGCGCGCAAAGTCGCCCGAGCCGCCGATGCCGTTCATCATGTGCGTGCCGCCGACATGCGTCGAATTGACGTTACCGTAGATATCGAATTCGAGCGCGGTATTGAGCGCGATCAGACCGAGCCGCCGAATCACCTCGGGATGGTTGCTGACTTCCTGCGGACGCAGCACGAGCCGGTCGCGATAGCGTTCGATATCGCCGAACACCTGCGCCTGCCGTGCGGCCGACAACGTGATCGACGCGCCGGACGCGAACGCGACCTTGCCGGCGTCCATCAGATCGAACGTCGAATCCTGCAAGACTTCTGAATAGATTTCGAACACATCGAAAGGCGAATCGACGAAGCCCGCCAGCACCGCGTTGGCGATCGTACCGATGCCAGCCTGCAACGGCGGCAACTGCTTCGGCATGCGGCCACGCGTGACTTCGTGCTGGAAAAATTCGATCAAGTGGCCGGCGATCAACGCGGTTTCGCGATCCGCGGGCAGCACGGTGGACGGGCTGTCGGCCATGTCAGTGATCACGATCGCCGCGATTTTCTCCGGCGGAATCTCGATCGCGGGTGCGCCGACGCGATCCTGCGCGCGCACGATCGGCAGCGGCTCGCGATGCGGCCGGCGCCCCGGAATCCAGATGTCGTGCAGGCCTTCGAGCTCGAGTGGCTGCGCAAGATTGATCTCGACGATGACCTTGTCCGCGAGAATCGCGAAGCTCGCCGAATTGCCGACTGAAGTCGTCGGCACGATACCGCCGCTTTCCGTGATCGCGGCGGCCTCGATGATCGCGACATCGAGCTTGCCGAGCTGGTTCGCGCGCAGCATCTCGACGGTCTCGGACAGATGCTGATCGACGAACATCACTTCGCCGCGATTGATTGCGTCGCGCAACGTCTTGTCCACCTGAAACGGCAAACGGCGCGCGAGCACGTGCGCTTCGGTCAGCATGCGGTCGACGTCATGACCGAGCGAGGCGCCCGTCATCAGCGTGATGCGCAGCGGCTCGCCCAACTGGCGCGCACGCTCGGCAAGCGCGACCGGCACCGCTTTCGCGTCGCCCGCGCGCGTGAAACCGCTTGCGCCAACGCGCATGCCGTCGTGAATCAGAAGCGCCGCGTCGGCGGCCGTGGTGATTTTTCCGCGCAGGGCGGTGCAGCGAATTCGGTCTTCGTACATGAAAGGGAGTCTCTCCATAGTCGCCAGCTCCGTCTACTGGTGCGCACGTCTGCGGTGTGCTTCGCTCAATAGGCGGTTGCCGCACCCGCTGCGGCGTCTCGATCGGACGGCGTCGCGAGCAGGTGTTGGGTCGCGTGACAGGTCCGCGACAGGTGTTGCGCGTGAAGCAGCCGGACTCAGCTGCCGAAGAAGATGTTGCAGAAGCTCATCGGGCCAACGCATTCATCGGCTTTCGCTTTCGGCGCTTCCGCATGCTCGCGCGCGGCACTCTTATCGGCGCGCTGGCTATCCGCTAGCGCAACCTGCTGGTCCGGCGCGGTCGGCGCCGTCTGTGCATGGGCGGCGGCAGCGGTAGACAAAGAACAGCCGATCAGGACCAACTTCAAGACTTTCATCTCATTCTCCAGTGCTTACAACTACTGCGACGCCTACTGCGAGACAGTGACGGCACTATATGACCGGCATCGACGCGGATTAACGGGGCCGCCCGGAACAGATCTTTCCATATGGCAGAAGAATCCACGAAGCATTGCTCAGCGACGATTGAACGGCGCGTCTTTGTCGAGCAACGCGCTACGAATGAAGTGCAGACAGCTCAGGATGCGCTGCAGATCGTGACGCCGGTCGCGCTCGGCATGCACGGTCCGCAGCATGTCTTGCGCGAGCCAGGTGGCCGAGCGCACGGTGACGAGTGCGCGTTCGAGCGAGCCCGGACCGGGGCGTTCGAAGAGCCGGGCGAGATCGTCGCAGGTGTGTTCGATCACGCTGCGCCAGCGCGGCTGAAGGATGTCGGCATAATCCGCGCGCGCGGCTTCGTTGCGCAGATCGATGACGGCGTGACCTACTTCGATCGTTGCGAGCATCCAGCGAAGTGCGTCGCGCCGTCGTCGCGAACGACGCGTCAGCAGCACGCGCAGTTGTGAAGTCAGATCGTGCGTGCCCGCCTGGAAACGTCGGTTCAGTCCCGGCAGAGCCTCCTTGCATGCCGATACCGTTTGCGCCCGCAGGTCGCCCATGATCCGGTCGATCAGCCAGCGCATATCGGCGGGAAAGACCACCGCGAATGCAACAGCCGCGAGCAGCATCGACGCGGTCAGCGCGATGCCGTTGTTGATCAGCAGATCAGGCACGTAGCTGACGACGTTATCCGGTCCGGCCAGCAGACAGAAGAACACCGAAAAGCCGATGCCAAACCCCGCTGCGCCGCGACGTGTCGCGATGAATGCGCCGAGTGCGAGCACCGGCGCGAGTGCCGCGCAAAGCAGCGGGAAACCATCGATGTTGGGATACACGTAGCACATGAACACGTAGCCGGTCAGCGTCGCGAGCACCGCGCCCATCGCCATCTGCATGGCCATCCTGGTAGCGCTCGGCGCGGTGGACGTCAACGCACAGACCAGCGTTGCGCCGATCACGGCAAGGCCGCCGCTCGGCCAGTTGGTCGCGATCCAGAACGCGCCGGCAATCCCGATGACGACAGCCGAGCGCAGAAACGTGAACAATACGGCGAAGTGGTTTGTGTGGCTGATCGGTCTGCTCGTGCAGTCGCTCTTTTTTGGGCTCGAGCCGCGTCGCAGGCTTTGCTGCCGGCTTTCTGATTTGCGCCACAAGCTTGCATAGGTTTGCGAATAATTCATCCATTCGCCCACAAATCGATACAGCAATTCGGCTGCCGTGTCGAAGTCCGCAAGCGATTCCGCGGACGCGGCTTCGAGTGGCCGCCTCGTTTCGCGTATCCGGCGTGGCAGGTTTGCTCGAAAGAGGCGCAGATCGGCTGCTGCGTGCGAGGCTTCGACGTCTGCTTCAACTGGTGCTTGTGCTTCGAACAAGGCTCCCAGTTCGTCGAGGTATGGACCGATGGCCGCGAGTATCGACACTGCGCCGCTCGCGCGCAACCGTTTGAGCAACTGATTCAGCGCATGCAGACGCGCGCATGCATCCATGAATTCGCTATTCAGGCGCGCCAGATGCGCACTGCGCGAGCGCATCGCCGGGTCTTCGAATGCGACGAACGTACGCGTTGCTTCGAAGCCAGCGATTTCGTCGACGAAATCCGCGAACCGCCGTTCGAACTGATGGCGCTCGAGCCCGCGCGCGAGCACATCGACAGCAAAGGCAGTAAAATCCGCGTACCTGATCTGAAGGTTACGTCGTAGCGCCAGGCTCGAGCGTTGCGGCAGCAGCAATGCGCTGACCGCGCTCGAACACACGATGCCAACCGCCACTTCCGCCGCGCGCGCGAGTGCTGCGAGGAACAGTCCCTCGGGCGTCGTCACGTTCGGAATGCCGATCAGCGCGGCGGTGTAACCCGCGAGCACGAAACCGTACCATCTGAAATGCCGATACCGGACCGCCGCAGCAATACAGGCGCTCACCCACGCGATCATGCCGAGCATGTACAGTTCGGGCTGCTGGGCGAACAGCCCGCCGAGCACGAGCGCGGCCGCGGTCCCTACCGCCGTTCCGAGAATCCGGTAGAAGCTCTTCGCGAGCACCATGCCGCTGAACGGTTGCATCAACACAAAGACCGTCGTCATCGCAATGCGCGGCTGCTGCAAATCGAGCAGCATCGCGATGCCCAGCGCCAGCAGCCCGGCGGTTACCGTCTTCAGCAGATGAAGCCAGGTCAGACCGTCGCTGCTGGCCCAGTCACGCAAGACCCGATTGAGTTTGGCTCGACCGAGTCGTCGCCGCGTGACACCGCGCGGACCGAAGAAATCCGACGACGGTTCGATCGCATGATCGGGCTTCATCTGAAAACAGTGCACCCCACGTGGTCGCTGAGAGAGCCTCCGGGCAGAATCGCTGACACCGACAGGCGAGGCGCCGATTGTAGGAGTCCCCGTTGCACGCATTAAGACGACGAGTGCAGAACATCTGTTCCAAAACAGACAACAATAGTGTCCCGGGACTGACGGAAAATATGATCCTGGTCATGAAACAGAAGGTTTGATGGACACGCTACAAAATATGCGAGTGTTCGTGCGCGTGGTTGAAGCCGGCAGCTTCACCGCGGCCGCGCAATCGCTCAATTCAACGACCGGCGCGATGTCTCGCGCGGTCTCAGAACTTGAAGCACACCTGCGCACGCGCCTGCTGAATCGATCGACTCGTCGGCTTGCGTTGACCACCGCCGGCGAGCGCTATCTGAAGCGATCGCAGCAGATTCTCGCGGATGTCGATATCGCGGAAGAAGAAGCCAGTTGCGCACACGAGCGACCAACCGGCGCGCTGCGTATGCATAGCTTTGCGAGCATCGGCCAGCACTACGTCCTGCCGGCTATTTCGCGTTATCGCGAGCTATATCCTGATGTGACCGTCGAGTTGACGCTGTCACAGCGCATGCCCGATCTGTTCGAGGGCAGCGCCGATGTGGCCGTGATCGGCGCGTCGATGCTGCCGAATTCGGACCTCATATCGTTTCCGCTGGGGACGACGTTCAGCATCCTGTGCGCATCGCCGGCTTACGTGCGCGCGCACGGCGCGCCGCAAGAACCGGCTGACCTTGCGCATCACGAATGTCTGATCCTTCATACGCCGGCGTTCCCGCCACATGAATGGACGCTCGACGGCCCGAACGGCAGTGAGTTGATGGAAGTCGACGGACCCGTGCATGTGAACATCGCGGAATCACTGATCGTGGCGATCCGCGAAGGCATGGGCATCGGCATGGTGCCGCTCTACGCGGCCATTTCCGGGTTGCGCGATGGTACGCTGGTTCGCGTGTTGCCAGAATATACGCTGCAGAAGACGACTGTTTATGCGCTCTATCCGTCGCGCAAATTCATCGATGCAAAGACGCGCACGTGGGTCGAATTCTTGCGCTCGCATCTGCCCAAGGTGATTGCGCGCGACGAAGCGTTGCTTGCCGAGGTGGCGCAAATGGGATGCGTGGATGACTCAGTGCAGATGGGCGGCGTTGTCGTCCCTGTCACTCAGGACATGCGGACACCGTTAGGTCTATGAACTCGCTGCAGCACGCCTGAACTCGCGCGGCGAGCGGATTTCAGGGCTTTATGCGGGTGGCGCTCATTGAAGTGTTCAATACACGAGAGCGCGGTTGGCGCGTCAGGCTTGGCCATATGCGCGACGTAGTTGCCGTCGATAAACGGGCTACTTTCGCCAGTGGCTGGCAACGCCGTCCCGCCACGTGTATTCTTTGCCCTCGGTCGAGCATCTTGCTTTTGATTTCGGCTGCGTAAACGCAAAAACCCCACCGCTGGGCGGTGGGGTTTCTGGCTTTTGGGGGAGCCTGACGATTACCTACTTTCACACGGGCAATCCGCACTATCATCGGCGTGGAGTCGTTTCACGGTCCTGTTCGGGATGGGAAGGGGTGGGACCGACTCGCT
>NZ_JBFPKF010000170.1:0-254 GCF_040948685.1 Paraburkholderia sp. BR14374
GTGATTCTACATTCCGATCAAGGCTGTCAATACACCTCCATTGCCTTCGGGCGGCGCTGCCGCGAAGCTGGCGTACAACCGTCAATGGGGACCGCCGGCGACGCCTATGACAACGCGATGTGCGAGTTGTCACTGACCGGCATATTCGAGCCATTCCGGGATCGGCGTAATCGAGCCACCGGATGATCGCCGCAATCGAGCCAGTGCATGATCGGCGCAATCGGGCCACTCGATGATCGGCGTATTGGAGCCAC
>NZ_JBFPKF010000171.1:0-254 GCF_040948685.1 Paraburkholderia sp. BR14374
CGTGAACAGGGGTTCCTGCATCTCATCCATTCCGCGCATCGCATCCGCTGCCAAAGATCATGAACACGATATCCATAACGCCCGTCCCTCAAACCCCGTTTACACGGGACCCAAATTCAACAGCCTGTTAGAGGGTGTTAGGCACTTTTGCTAAGGGTTGCAAAGTGAACAAGCATAAGCACGGAGAAGACGACGAAGTGCAAGCCAGCCAGAGTTTCGGGCAATCGCTCGTAGTCTCTTGCGAGTCGGCGGAA
>NZ_JBFPKF010000172.1:0-254 GCF_040948685.1 Paraburkholderia sp. BR14374
CAACCCCAACAACACGAATCCTTTACGCTTCTTCCCGATTGGCTGTGGCGCGCAGGGTTGACTCCAACCCGGACGCGACGCAGCAACCCGTCATGCCTGATGACCATAGCGAGTCGGTCCCACCCAATCCCATCCCGAACAGGACCGTTAAACGAAACCAATCCGATGATATTGCGGAATGCCCGTGTGAAAGTAGGTAATCGTAACGCTCCCCCAAAAGCCAGAAACCCCACCGCCCAGCGGTGGGGTTTTTG
>NZ_JBFPKF010000173.1:0-253 GCF_040948685.1 Paraburkholderia sp. BR14374
GGCCAGTTGACGCTGGAGAACGATTTTTTAAGCGGAGCGCTCGGCAAGGCGGGGTTGCTGAGCGGAAAGCGATGATCGACCGTGCACACGCGCTACCGATTGCGCAACAGGTGCGACTTGTGGGGATTGAACCGCCCCGGGATTTCCGGAGGCTCCACTTCTTGAGAAAATGGAGCTATGGAAAACACGAAGAAGAAGTGCCCAAGGTACTCGCCTGAAGTTCGTGAGCGGGCTGTGCGAATGGTTCTGGAAC
>NZ_JBFPKF010000174.1:0-253 GCF_040948685.1 Paraburkholderia sp. BR14374
GTTCCAGAACCATTCGCACAGCCCGCTCACGAACTTCAGGCGAGTACCTTGGGCACTTCTTCTTCGTGTTTTCCATAGCTCCATTTTCTCAAGAAGTGGAGCCTCCGGAAATCCCGGGGCGGTTCAAATCGCCGATTGAGCGCCGGGCGTGGCTGACCGACTCATATGCCTTCAGATACACCTCCTCATACTTGACGCTTCGCCACACTCGTTCGACGAACACGTTGTCGCGCCAGGCTCCCTTGCCGTCCAT
>NZ_JBFPKF010000175.1:0-253 GCF_040948685.1 Paraburkholderia sp. BR14374
GTAGACGTCGCGCGCCATGCGCAGCGCCATCGGCGCGTCGGCCGCGTGCAGACTGCCGCAGTGCTTGTGGTCGAGTCCCTGCTTGCTGCGCACGAACACTTCCCAAATCGGCCATTCCTTGTTCATTTGCTGATCTCCTGATTCCTGTGATGTGCGGTGCCACTCAGGCGGCGTGCTGTTGCGCGCGCTGGCGCTGTTTTTCGGCATGGGCGAGTGCGGCTTCGCGCACCCAGGCGCCGTCCGCATGGGCCTT
>NZ_JBFPKF010000176.1:0-252 GCF_040948685.1 Paraburkholderia sp. BR14374
AGGTCGGCGTGCGAAGCAAGTCAGCGGCAGGCTCATGAGACGGACCACCGTAATGCGGTACCCAACCCGCGAATATCAGCGTGATCCACCGTCGAGAGTTACTGCTACGCCGCCCTCAGGGAATTCGTAAGCGGCTCGGCAGGGCCGGTCCCCGATTCGCGCGCGCGTGGGGCATGATGTGAGAGCGTGAGGAGGTCCGGGTAGATCACGTGAGATCGTTCCATGATCGTGGACACGATCTTCTGGATCTAC
>NZ_JBFPKF010000177.1:0-252 GCF_040948685.1 Paraburkholderia sp. BR14374
GTTCCAGAACCATTCGCACAGCCCGCTCACGAACTTCAGGCGAGTACCTTGGACACTTCTTCTTCGTGTTTTCCATAGCTCCATTTTCTCAAGAAGTGGAGCCTCCGGAAATCCCGGGGCGGTTCACACCATTTTGTCAGAGCCAACACAGAGGCCCGGTAGCCGTAAAGGTCGCCCGAACCATAGTGCCGAATTCCGTCGTCGCCTGGCGATGGCAGCTTGCGAACCGGGAGTGTCAATCTCCAGGTTGGC
>NZ_JBFPKF010000178.1:0-249 GCF_040948685.1 Paraburkholderia sp. BR14374
GTGATTCTACATTCCGATCAAGGCTGTCAATACACCTCCATTGCCTTCGGGCGGCGCTGCCGCGAAGCTGGCGTACAACCGTCAATGGGGACCGCCGGCGACGCCTATGACAACGCGATGTGCGAGTCGTTCTTCGGCACGCTCGAAGCCGAACTGCTCTGTCGCGAACACTTCGCGACCCACGAACAGGCAAGGCGGCGTCTGTTCTCATTTCTGGAGAGCTGGTACAACATCCGCCGCCTCCACAGC
>NZ_JBFPKF010000179.1:0-245 GCF_040948685.1 Paraburkholderia sp. BR14374
TCTTCGGCCCCATCGGCAACATTCCACCTGCCGAGGCAGAAGCCGCTTACTATGCAAATCTCGCTGAGTCTGTCACTGTGGCATGACGCAAGCAAAACGGTCTCCGGAAAACCCGGGGCGGCTCAAGGAGCTGGAGAGGGAGAACCGTGAGCTGCGCCAGGTTAATGAAATCCTGCGCAAGGCGTCGGCGTATTTCGCACAGGCGGAGCTCGACCGCCGACCGAAGTGATGATCACGTTCATCGA
>NZ_JBFPKF010000017.1:0-163091 GCF_040948685.1 Paraburkholderia sp. BR14374
CCGGATCGTCAACAGGTTTTTATCACTTGCTTAACCTGCCCACGCCGCTGAAGCCCTCGCCAACAAAGGCTTCCCGCCTCTCCGCGCCCCGGCGTCCGGAGCACGAAAGAGCGGAATTCTAGTCGCCACCATCGCGATTTGCAAGCGATATTTTGACAAGCGTATTAACGGTGCTTGAAAACCGGTTTGCGCTTCTCTACGAACGCGGCCATGCCCTCCTTCTGGTCTTCGGTAGCGAAGAGCGAATGGAACAGCCGGCGCTCGAAATGCACACCCTCCGCCAGCGTCGTTTCATAGGCTCGATTGACCGATTCCTTGACCATCAGCACCGCCGGCAGCGGGAATTCCGCAATGGTGGCAGCCGCGCCAACCGCTTCGTCAAGCAGCGATGCCGCCGGGATCACGCGCGAAACCAGTCCGGCGCGCTCCGCTTCGGCGGCATCCATGAAACGGGCGGTCAAACAAAGGTCCATCGCCTTTGATTTTGACACCGCCCGTGGCAAGCGCTGCGTGCCGCCGGCGCCTGGCATGATCCCGAGCTTGATTTCCGGCTGACCGAACTTCGCCGTGTCGGCGGCGAAAATGATGTCACACATCATCGCGAGTTCGCAGCCGCCGCCGAGCGCGAAGCCCGCCACCGCGGCAATGATCGGCTTGCGGATCGAGCGAACCGTTTCCCAGTTGCGCGTGATGTAGTCACCCTTGTAGACATCCATATAGGTGTAAGACGCCATCATGCCGATATCCGCGCCGGCCGCGAACGCCTTCTCGCTGCCCGTTACGACGATTGCGCCAATCGACTCGTCGCCGTCGAATTCGCGCAACGCACCGCCCAGTTCGTCCATCAGCGCGTCGTTCAGTGCATTTAGAGCCTTCGGACGATTGAGAGTAATCAGTCCGACCCGCCCCCGCGTTTCGACCAGAATGTTTTCGTAAGCCATGCCACCTCCATAAGGGTTAATCGCACGCGAAAACGCTTCGCGCATCGTTCGTAGTGATGCTACCATTCCCCAACCAACCGGTCGGTCAATTATTTGACAGGTCCTCCCCCAACGTACAGCCGAGCCTCTTTGCCATGACACATCCGCTATTCACCAAGCACGAAGACACGCTGCACAAAGCGCTCGCCGCGCTCGAAACGCGCGGCTACTGGAGCCCGTTCGCCGAGATGCCCAGTCCGAAAGTGTACGGGGAAACAGCCAACGCGGACGGTGAAGCCGCGTTCAAGGCGCATCTAGACAAGACGTTCGACCTGGACCAACCGTCGACGGGAGAGACCGTCGGCGCCGAAGTCTCGCCGTTCGGCTTCCCGCTCGGCGTGCGTTACCCGAAAGCCGATCCGAACGCGCTTATCGCCGCATCCACGGCGGCGCAACGCGAGTGGCGCGCGGCCGGCCCGCAGACATGGATCGGCGTGAGCCTGGAAATCCTCGCGCGTCTGAATCGCGCCAGTTTCGAACTCGGCTACAGCGTGATGCACACGACCGGCCAGGCGTTCATGATGGCCTTCCAGGCAGGCGGTCCGCACGCACAGGATCGCGCGCTCGAAGCGGTCGCGTATGCCTGGGATCAACTGCGCCGCATTCCCGCCGACGCGCATTGGGAAAAGCCGCAAGGCAAAAACCCTCCGCTCGCGATGCACAAGCGCTACACCGTCGTGCCGCGCGGCATCGGCCTCGTGCTCGGCTGCTGCACGTTCCCGACGTGGAACGGCTATCCCGGCCTGTTCGCCGATCTGGCCACCGGCAACACGGTAATCGTCAAGCCGCATCCGGGCGCAATCCTTCCGCTCGCGCTGACCGTGCGCATCGCGCGAGACGTGTTGCGCGAAGCGGGTTTCGATCCGAACGTCGTCACGCTGCTGGCCACCGACCCGAACGACGGCGCCCTCGTCCAGCAACTGGCACAGCGCCCTGAGATCAAGCTGATCGACTTCACGGGCAGCACCCAGAATGGCACCTGGCTCGAGCGCAACGCGCACCAGGCGCAGGTCTACACGGAGAAAGCCGGCGTCAACCAGATCGTTATCGACTCGGTCGACGACATCAAGGCGGCCGCCCGCAACATCGCGTTCTCGCTGGCGCTGTACTCGGGCCAGATGTGCACCGCGCCGCAAAACATCTATGTCCCGCGCGGCGGCATTCGCACCGCAGAAGGCACGCTCAGCTTCGAGGAGGTCGCCCAGGCGCTTGCCGGTGCGGTGCAAAAGCTCGTCGCCGATCCGGCCCGCGCAGTCGAACTGCTCGGCGCGATCCAGAACGAAGGTGTCGTGCAGCGCATCGACGAAGCCGCCAAACTTGGCCGCGTTCTCGTCGCGAGCCAGACGCTCGAGCATCCGGCCTTTTCGGGCGCTCGCGTGCGCACGCCGCTCGTACTGCAACTCGACGCCGCGACCGATCACGCCCAGTTCACGAAAGAATGGTTCGGGCCGATCTCGTTCGTCATCGCGACGGACTCGACCGCACAGTCGCTCGACCTCGCTGGCGACATTGCCGCCGAACACGGTGCGCTGACGCTGGCGGTCTACAGCACGGACGACGCGGTGCTCGAAGCGGCGCACGAAGCGTCGATTCGCGGCGGCGTCGCGCTGTCGATCAACCTGACCGGCGGTGTGTTCGTCAACCAGTCCGCGGCATTTTCGGACTTCCACGGCACCGGCGCAAACCCGGCCGCCAATGCCGCGCTGGCCGATGCCGCTTTCGTCGCGAACCGCTTCCGTGTCGTTCAAAGCCGTATTCATGTTGAACCGAAAGCGGCGCCGGCGGTAGCTGGCTGAACGGCATAAGACACGGCTTCAACGCTACGCACGACTCCGTCCTATGCCGTTCGGCGGATGGACTGGGTCGTGCGCTCCAACTAGCATCAGACATCGGGTCGGCATCACGCGCCGACCTTGGCCGAGCCACCGTGCCATCGTCCAAAGAGAGTTTGAGGAGACACCCCATGTCATACGAAGCGATCCGGCTGGACATCGACTCATCGAGTCACGTCGCCACCATCACGCTGAACCGCCCGGACAAGCTCAACAGCTTCACGCGCGCGATGCATCAGGAACTCGGCGCGGCGCTGGACCAGGTCGAAAACTCCGGCGCCCGTGCGCTCGTGTTCACTGGCGCCGGGCGCGGCTTCTGCGCCGGCCAGGATCTCGCCGACCTCGATTTCACGCCCGGCGCGATGACCGACCTCGGCGCCGTGATCGATGAATTCTTCAATCCGCTGATCCGCCGTCTGCAGGCGCTGCCGTTTCCGGTGATCGCGGCGGTCAACGGCACGGCCGCCGGCGCGGGCGCCAATCTGGCGTTCGCGTGCGACCTGGTGCTCGCGGCTCGCTCCGCGAGTTTCATCCAGGCATTCGTGAAGATCGGCCTCGTGCCGGATTCGGGCGGCACGTGGTTCTTGCCGAAGCGCGTTGGCATGGCCCGCGCGCTCGGCCTCGCAATCACCGGCGACAAGCTCAGCGCCGAAAAAGCCGAAAGCTGGGGCTTGATCTGGCAAGTGCTCGACGACGCCGAACTGGCGCCGGCAGCGGCAAAACTCGCGGCCCAGCTCGCCCAGCAACCGACGCGCGCGATCGCCGCGATCAAGCAGGCGATGCGTGCCGGCACGACGCAAACGCTCGACCAGCAACTCGATCTCGAGCGCGATCTGCAGCGCGAATTAGGCGCCTCGCACGATTACGCGGAAGGCGTGCAGGCATTTATCGAAAAACGCGCGCCGCGCTTCGAGGGACGTTGAGATGTCCACACAAACCACCCGACCCGACCAGATGACGGCAGACGAACTCGCCCGCGCGACAGCCGCCGCAATGTACGAAAGCGACGCCTGCAGTCGCGCGCTCGGGATCGAGATTCTCGAAGTACGCCCCGGCTATGCGCGGCTGCGAATGGCGGTGCGCGACGACTTCCTCAACGGCCATCAGATCTGCCACGGCGGCTTGATCTTCACACTCGCCGATTCGACCTTCGCGTTCGCCTGTAACACCTACAACATCAATACTGTCGCGGCCGGATGCTCGATAGAGTATTTGCGGCCGGTCCACGGCGGCGACGTGCTGAGCGCCGAAGCGGTCGAACAGACATTAAGCGGGCGCACTGGAATCTACGATATTCGCGTGACGAATCGCGCCGGCGAGACCGTCGCAATGTTTCGCGGCAAGTCGGCGCAAATCAAGGGTAACCTGATTCCCACCGGCGACTAACGATTGGCGGCGGCCAGCCAGAACCGCCCACGCGGGCAATTGTCCGCGTGGCGCTCTGGCGCCAATGCGTCACATATCAGACCCAGATACTGAGGCAGCAAGGAGACATTCGATGAGCACCGCTCTTCCGCTCGATCCGATCGAGACCGCCAGCCGCGACGAGCTCGCCGCGCTCCAACTTGAACGGCTCAAATGGTCGCTCACCCATGCGTATGAAAATTCGTCGGTGTATCGGCGCAAGTTCGACGAAGCCGGCGTTCATCCGGGCGACGTTAGGTCGCTTGCGGACATCGCTCGGTTTCCGTTCACGACGAAAAAGGATTTGCGCGACAACTACCCGTTCGGAATGTTCGCCGTGCCCCAAGAGCAGATTTCGCGAATCCATGCGTCGTCTGGAACGACCGGCAAGCCGACTGTCGTCGGCTATACGGCGCGCGACATCGACACGTGGGCGAATCTCGTCGCCCGTTCGGTACGCGCCGCCGGCGCGAAGCGCGGCGACAAGGTGCACGTGAGCTACGGCTACGGCCTCTTCACGGGCGGCCTCGGCGCGCATTACGGCGCCGAGCGCGCGGGGCTCACCGTGATTCCGTTCGGCGGTGGCCAGACCGAAAAGCAGGTGCAGCTGATCCAGGATTTCCGGCCGGACATCATCATGGTGACGCCGAGCTACATGCTGTCGATCGCCGACGAATTCGAACGCCAGGGTATCGACCCGGCCAGCTGCTCATTGCGCATCGGCATCTTCGGTGCTGAGCCGTGGACCAACGACATGCGCGAGGCGATCGAAAAACGTATGGGCATCGACGCGGTCGACATCTACGGTCTTTCCGAAGTGATGGGCCCGGGCGTCGCCTCGGAGTGCGTCGAAACCAAAGACGGTCCGACGATCTGGGAGGACCATTTCTATCCCGAGATCATCGACCCCGAAACGGGCGAGGTGCTGCCCGATGGCGAACTCGGCGAACTCGTGTTCACGTCGCTGACGAAAGAAGCGCTGCCGATCGTCCGCTACCGCACGCGCGATCTCACGCGCCTGCTGCCGGGCACCGCCCGCACGATGCGGCGTATGGAAAAGATCACGGGCCGCTCGGACGACATGATGATCGTGCGCGGTGTCAACGTGTTCCCGACCCAGATCGAAGAACTATTGCTCAAGCAGCGCGCGCTGGCGCCGCACTATCAGATCGTGCTGACGAAGGAAGGGCCGCTCGATGTGTTGACGCTGAACGTCGAACCGTGCCCCGAAAGCGCGCCGGATACCGCCGCGCTAACCGCCGCAAAAAACGCGCTGGCTTACGACATCAAGGCGCTGATTGGCGTGAGCGCGGTGGTGAATGTGCTGCCGGTGAATGGAATCGAGCGCTCGGTGGGCAAGGCGCGGCGCGTGATAGACAAGCGCAAGTCGGGCCTCTAAGTCGGGCAAGATGCAACGGGCAACGACGCGCAGCGTACGAACCCAACGAAAAACGGCGTCACGCACGGATTCTGATCCACACGTGACGCCGATTTCAACGACATCTATTTAAGGCTTCGCGGTAGCCTCAAACCCGCCTTGCGAAAACTGCTGCTACTCAAACAGCACTCACGCTTCCGGCTCCGCCCCCCGCCTCACGAATTCGGCAGCAGCAACCACATCCTGCCGCCCTGCTTCATCTTGCCAGCCAGATCGCCGGCATCGTCGCCGAGGCCCCAGAAGTAGTCGGCGCGCACGCCGCCTTTGATCGCGGTACCAGTATCCTGCGCGAACACGAGACGGTTCATTGGCGAATTCGTCAGCGGCCGCGTGGTCTGCAGGAAAACCGGCGTGCCGAGCGGAATCGCGCTCGGATCGACCGCAATCGAGCGCTCCGGCGTCAACGGCACGCCGAGCGCACCGATCGGACCGTCCGCGCCGCCGCTCGGCACACTTTCGGCCGACGGCATCTCGCGGAAAAACACGAAGCGCGGATTGGTGTCGAGCAGGCCATCGACGCGCGTCGGATTCGCGCGGGCCCATGCCTTGATGCCCTGCATCGTCGCCTGCGCCGGCGTGATCTCGCCATGATCGAGGAGCCAGCGCCCGATCGACTTGTACGGCTGATTGTTGGTCCCGCCAAAGCCGACGCGCATCACACTGCCGTCTTCCATCACAATGCGCCCGGAGCCTTGCACCTGCAGAAAGAACGCTTCGATCGGATCGTCGACCCACACGAGTTCGTTGCCGCTGAGCGCGCCCGAGCGTTCGAGCTGGGCGCGCGCCGGCAACGGCGCCCCCGCGCGATAGCCGGCGGGCCAGCGGTACAGCGCGGTCTGATACACGCCGTGCCGCGTGCGCGAGCCCCGCAGCAGGGGCTCGTAGTAACCGGTGACCAGACCGTCGAGCGTGCCGTCGCTATTCGCGAGTTGGAACGGCGTGAAGTAGGCTTCGAAGAAGGCGCGCGCGCTGGTGACGTCGAGATCGTCGATTTGCGCGGCCGCCGCGCACGCACGCGACCAGTTCGGCTGACGCGCGAGCCTCGTGCAGTTTTGCCGCAATGCGGCGGTCGCGCCGATCAGCGAGTCGTCCTGCCAGCCCGGCACCTGTTGCCATGCAACCGCGGTCAGGCGCGCCGACGCGATCTGGCCGGGGATGATCGCCGCACCGCTCGGCGGTGAAGGCCGGATCGCGCCGCCGCCACCGCAGGAGGCAAGCAACACTGCAACCGACAACGCTCCGAGCCACGCGCCGGCCCTGCGGACAAAACACATACAATGTTCGTTCTTGATGGAAACCGCCATGTCTGATCTGTTCGACGAATACCCGATGCTCATCTTTGCGCTGGAATCGCTGGTCGCGCTATTCCTGCTCGTCTTTATCGTTGTGTGGACGTCGTCCGGCAAGAAAAAAGCGCGACGTGCCAGCTCGGCGGAACGGTCCCAACAGCAAAAGCCGCATTGACCTTGACCTGCGGGCTGCACGCAGAACCGCGCAACCCCTCGTGCATCGAGTGCTCGCCCGAGCGCTCATCCAACCTGCCACTCAACTGCCCGCTGCTTCGCGCGCCCACACGAACTCATTAATGACCGCGCAGGGCCGCGCCGGTTCAATGCAACGTTCGCGGCATGCGCAATACGAACTCCGGCACCGGCGCCTCGAAGCGCTCGCCATCCTCCGCCACGCAGAAATAATCGCCGCGCATCGTGCCGACCGGCGTCGCGATCACTGCCCAACTCGTGTATTCGAAGTGCTCGCCCGGTTTGAGCAGCGGCTGATGACCGACCACGCCCAGGCCTTTGACTTCCTGCACGGTGTTTTCGCTGTCGGTGATGATCCAGTGACGCGCGATCAACTGTGCAGGCACCTGGCCGGTGTTACGGATGGTCAGCGTGTAGGCAAAGGCGTACTGGCGACGCTCCGGGTCCGATTCTTCGGGCAGGTATTGCACCTGCGCCGACACGCTGAATTCGTACTGGCTCATCCTGATTCCGATCTGATCAAACGGGCTGTGAAAAATCGTGGGAGGCCCCCGAACGCCAATGGTCTGCCGGTGCAGCGGCGATGCGGCGCTCATGGAGTGGCATTCTGCTTGATGCGCGGCATGGCCGCAACCAGACGCGCCTTCCGACCAGGAGTGTCTAAGACGTTGGGACACGGCTGCTGGCCGCGGCGCCTCTCGATGCCGTTCTTGCGACGGCACATTGCGACGTTTCATCGCGCGATTCCGCCACGCCAACCGCGGCCAGCGCGCCGGTCCGCACGCGCAAAAACGGTAAAATGGCGCTTTCCCGCTTGCATTCGCCCCCCGTCATGACGCAATTTCGCATCGCCCCCAGCATTCTCTCCGCCGATTTCGCCCGTCTGGGTGAAGAGGTCCGCAACGTCGTCGCTGCCGGCGCCGACTGGATCCACTTCGACGTGATGGACAACCACTACGTGCCGAACCTGACCATCGGCCCGCTCGTTTGCGAAGCGATCCGACCGCACGTCGACGTGCCGATCGACGTGCACCTGATGGTGCGCCCGGTCGACCGCATCGTGCCGGACTTCGCGAAAGCCGGCGCGAACCTGATCAGTTTTCACCCGGAAGCGTCGGATCACATCGACCGCACGCTATCGCTGATCCGCGATCACGGCTGCAAGGCCGGCCTCGTGTTCAATCCGGCGACGTCGCTGAACTATCTCGATCATGTGATGGACAAGGTCGACCTCGTGCTGATCATGTCGGTGAACCCGGGCTTTGGCGGGCAGTCGTTCATCCCCGAGGCGCTCAACAAGCTGCGCGAAGCGCGCAAGCGCATCGACGCGTACAGCGAGCGCACCGGCCGCGAGATCCATCTCGAAGTGGACGGCGGCGTGAAGGTCGACAACATCGCGCAAATCGCAGCGGCCGGCGCGGACACGTTCGTGGCCGGCTCGGCGATCTTCGGCCAGCCTGATCACAAGGTCGTGATCGACAAGATGCGCGCCGCCCTCGCCACCGTCCAGCGCTGACCCGACGATGACTGCTCCGTACCCCGTCCCGTCCTTTGCCGGCCCGCGCCTCGAAGCCGCGATCATCGACCTCGACGGCACGATGATCGACACCGCCGACGACTTTACCGCCGGTCTGAACGGCATGCTCTCTCAGCTAGACGCGGAGGAAACGACGCGCGAGGAAGTGGTCGGCTATGTCGGCAAGGGTTCGGAGCATCTGATCCGCAGCGTGCTCGCCCCGCGCTTCGAAACCGAACACGCGCAAGAGCGCTTCGACGAAGCGCTCGCGATCTATCAGGCCGAGTACGCGAAGATCAACGGCGTGCACACGCGGCTTTATCCAGACGTCGAAGCCGGTCTGCGCGCGCTGCGCGACGCGGGCCTGAAGCTCGCCTGCGTGACCAACAAGCCGCACCGCTTCGCGCTCGAATTGCTGCAGCAATACGGACTCGCGCAGTATTTCAGCGTCGTGCTCGGCGGCGACAGTCTCGCGAAAAAGAAACCGGACCCGCTGCCGATGCTGACCGCCGCCGCTCAACTCGGCGTCGAACCGAGCGCCACGGTCGCAATCGGCGACTCGGAAAACGACGCGCTGGCGGGCCGCGCGGCCGGTATGGCGACGCTGACCGTGCCCTACGGCTACAACCACGGCCAAGCTATACAAACAATAAAATCCGATGGTATAGTTGCCTCGCTGCTCGACGCCGCCAGGGCGATCGCAGCGCATCAATCCACGACTTAACAGTCCTTCATCCTCATGTTTCTGAATAAAAAACGGAGTCTGATTAGCATCGACCGGGGAGCCTGGCCCTGGCGTCGCTGGTCGCGCTAACCTCGCCTGAGGTACGCTGAAGCTCGTCTTCGGCAACCGTTTTTTACTTCGCTGCGCTTACGCGCTTCTTCCATCGTCTTATATTTGCGCTGCTGCTTCGGCTGATTGAGCCTGCGCGTACCCGCAAGGTACCGTTGCTCACCCGCACCGCTCGCACGCGCCGATGGAAGACCCGCGCCGGTCGGTATTATCGTGTCGAGAATGTCGACCCATGCCCTGACCGGAGGCGCTTCGCCCCGCTTTGCCCGACGCTTGCTGCCGCCGGACCACCGTACAGGATCGGAACATGACCGAACTCGAATTCCAGTCCCTCGCCAACGAGGGTTTCAACCGCATTCCGCTGATCGCCGAAGCGCTCGCCGACCTCGAAACGCCGCTGTCGCTTTACCTGAAGCTCGCGCAGACCGAGCGCAACGGCGCAAACTCGTTCCTGCTGGAATCGGTGGTCGGCGGCGAACGCTTCGGGCGTTATTCGTTCATCGGGCTGCCGGCGCGCACTCTCGTGCGCACGCGCAACGGCGTGTCGGAAGTGGTGCGCGACGGCAAGGTCGTCGAAACGCACGACGGCGATCCGCTCGCCTTCATCCAGCAGTTCCAGGCACGCTTCAAGGTCGCGCAACGCCCGGGGCTGCCGCGCTTCACGGGCGGTCTCGCCGGCTACTTCGGCTATGACGCGGTGCGCTACATCGAGAAGAAGCTCGCGCACAGCGCGCCGAAAGACGATCTGAACCTGCCCGACATTCAGTTGCTGCTGACCGAGGAAGTCGCCGTCATCGACAACCTCGCCGGCAAGCTCTATCTGGTCGTCTACGCGGACCCGACCCAGGCCGAGGCCTATACGAAAGCGAAGCACCGTCTGCGCGAACTGCGCCAGCGGCTGCGCGTCACCGTCGAGCCGCCCGTCGTGTCGGCTAGTGTGCGCACCGAGATCTACCGCGAGTTCGCGAAAGACGATTACCTGGCCGCCGTGCGCAAGGCCAAGGAATACATCGCCGCCGGCGAACTGATGCAGGTGCAGGTCGGCCAGCGCCTGACCAAGCCGTACCGCGACAATCCACTGTCGCTGTATCGCGCGCTGCGCTCGCTGAATCCGTCGCCGTATATGTATTACTACAACTTCGGCGACTTCCACGTGGTCGGCGCGTCGCCGGAAATCCTGGTGCGCCAGGAAAAGCGCGGCGAGGACCGTATCGTCACGATCCGCCCGCTCGCTGGCACGCGTCCGCGCGGCAACACGC
This sequence comes from Paraburkholderia sp. BR14374, assembly GCF_040948685.1. Lineage (NCBI taxonomy): Bacteria > Pseudomonadati > Pseudomonadota > Betaproteobacteria > Burkholderiales > Burkholderiaceae > Paraburkholderia > Paraburkholderia sp. BR14374. The sequence continues at coordinate 10,704 of NZ_JBFPKF010000017.1, forward strand.
CCGAGCGCGACGCCGCGCTCGCGACCGAACTGCTGAACGACCCGAAGGAAATCGCCGAACACGTGATGCTGATCGACCTCGCGCGCAACGACGTCGGCCGCATCGCGCAGATCGGCTCGGTCGTCGTGACCGACAAGATGGTGATCGAAAAATACTCGCACGTGCAGCACATCGTCAGCTCGGTCGAAGGCAAGCTCAAGAACGACATGACCAATTTCGACGTGCTGCGCGCCACCTTCCCGGCCGGCACGCTGTCGGGCGCGCCGAAGGTCCGCGCGATGGAGCTGATCGACGAGCTCGAACCCATCAAGCGCGGCCTCTACGGCGGGGCGGTCGGTTATCTGTCGTTCACCGGCGAGATGGATCTGGCCATCACGATCCGCACCGGCGTGATCGCGAACGGCAATCTGTATGTGCAGGCGGCCGCGGGCGTGGTCGCCGATTCAGTGCCGGAATCCGAATGGCAAGAGACCGAGAACAAGGCGCGCGCGGTGCTGCGCGCTGCCGAGCAGGTCCAGGACGGCCTCGATAGCGACTTCTGACCGGAGACACACCATGCTGCTCATGATCGACAACTACGACTCGTTCACCTACAACCTGGTGCAGTACTTCGGCGAACTCGGCGAAGACGTGCGCACCTACCGCAACGACGAAATCACACTCGATGAAATCGCCAGGCTGAACCCCGAGCGCATCTGCCTGTCGCCGGGTCCGAGCAATCCGCAACACGCGGGCATCACGCTCGACGTGCTGCGCGAATTCTCCGGCAAGACGCCGATTCTCGGCGTGTGCCTCGGCCACCAGGCGATCGGCGAAGCGTTCGGCGGCCGCGTCGTGCGCGCGCAAACCATCATGCACGGCAAGGTCAGTACGATCGAAACCGACTGCAAGGGCGTGTTCGCGGACCTGCCGAAGCATTTCACGGTGACGCGCTATCACTCGCTCGCGATCGAACGCGAATCGCTGCCCGACTGCCTCGAAGTATCGGCATGGACCGAAGACGGCGAAATCATGGGCGTGCGCCACAAGGAACTCGCCGTCGAAGGCGTGCAGTTCCACCCGGAATCGATCCTCTCCGAACACGGCCACGCGCTGCTCGAAAACTTCGTCAAGCAGTCGAAGCTGGCCGTCGGCGGCAAGGCTGCGCATCATCCGGCTTTCCGCAATGCCTGACCAGAAGAGAGACGAGACCATGTCCATTACGCCCCAGGAAGCCCTGCAGCGGACCATCGAGCACCGCGAGATTTTCCACGACGAAATGCTGCACCTGATGCGCCTGATCATGCGCGGTGAGCTGTCACCGGTGATGTCGGCGGCGATCATCACCGGCCTGCGCGTCAAAAAAGAGACCATCGGCGAAATCACCGCGGCCGCCACGGTGATGCGTGAATTTGCCCGGCACGTCGACGTGCAGGACAACTCGAACTTCGTCGACATCGTCGGCACCGGCGGCGACGGCGCGCACACGTTCAACATTTCCACGGCGACGATGTTCGTATCGGCCGCGGCCGGCGCGAAGGTCGCGAAGCACGGCAATCGCGGCGTCTCGAGCAAGTCGGGCAGCGCGGACGTGCTCGAGGCGCTCGGCGTCAATATCGATCTGCAGCCGGAGCAGGTCGCCGAATCGATCGCGGAAACGGGCATGGGCTTCATGTTCGCGCCGAACCATCATCCGGCGATGAAAAACGTCGCGCCGGTACGCCGCGAGCTCGGCATCCGCACGATCTTCAACATCCTCGGGCCGCTCACCAATCCAGCCGGCGCGCCGAATCAGCTGATGGGCGTGTTCCACCCCGACCTCGTCGGCATTCAGGTACGCGTGATGCAGCGCCTCGGCGCCAGGCACGTGCTCGTCGTGTACGGGATGGACGGCATGGACGAAGTGTCGCTCGGCGGCGCCACGCTGGTCGGCGAGTTGCGCGACGGCGAAATCCGCGAGTACGAAATCCATCCGGAGGACTTCGGCATGCAGATGGTGTCGAATCGCACGCTGAAGGTGGCCGACGCGAACGAGTCGAAGGCCATGTTGCTCGACGCGCTCGACAACAAGCCCGGCGTCGCGCGCGAGATCGTCACGCTGAACGCCGGCACCGCGCTCTATTCGGCGAACGTCGCGGCCACGATCGCGGACGGCATCGTGCTGGCGCGCGAAGCGATCGCGAGCGGCAAGGCGCGCGCGAAGGTCGACGAACTGGTGCGCTTCACCCAGCAATTCAAGCAGTAATCACGTAGCGAGACATTTATGAGCGACATTCTCGACCGCATCATCGCGGTCAAACGCGAAGAAATCCGGGCGGCCGAGCAGAGCGTGCCTCTCGAAGCATTGCGGCTCGAAGCGTCGTCGCGCGATCTGCGCGACTTCGTCGGCGCAATCCGCGCGAAGCACGCGGCCGGTCTCGCCGCGGTGATCTCCGAAGTGAAGAAGGCAAGCCCGTCGAAAGGCGTGCTGCGCGAGCACTTCGTGCCGGCCGACATCGCACGTTCGTATGAAAAGCACGGCGCGGCGTGTCTGTCCGTGCTGACCGACGTGCAGTTCTTCCAGGGCAGCGTTGCCTATCTGCAGCAAGCGCGCGCCGCGTGCCAGTTGCCGGTGATCCGCAAGGACTTCATCGTCGATCCGTATCAGGTCGTCGAAGCGCGCGCGATGGGCGCCGACGCGATCCTGCTGATCGCCGCCGCGCTCGAAACCGCCGAGATGCAGGACCTCGAAGCGCTCGCGCATTCGCTCGGTCTCGCGGTGCTCGTCGAAGTGCACGACAGCGATGAACTCAAGGAAGCGCTGACGCTGAAGACGCCGCTGATCGGCATCAACAACCGCAATCTGCGCACCTTCGAGACCTCGCTCGACACGACGCTCGCCATGCTCGAAGCGATTCCCGACGACCGCATCGTCGTGACCGAATCGGGCATCCTGTCGCGCGACGACGTCGAGCGCATGCGCGCGCGCAACGTGCATACGTTCCTCGTCGGCGAGGCTTTCATGCGCGCGGACGAGCCGGGCGTGGAGCTTGCGCGGATGTTTTTCTGAGCACGGCGCTCGCATAAGCAAGGACACGTACCATGAGCATGGAACGCGAAATCAAGCTGGCACTGCCGGCTTCGCAGGTGCAGGCGGCGACAGAGTGGTTCGCCGCGCGCGCCGGCGGGAAAGGACGCGCGATCAAGCTCGTGAACATTTACTTCGACACGCCGCAGTTGACGCTGGCGTCATCGAAGAGCGCGCTGCGTCTGCGTCAGACGCCGGACGGCTGGCTGCAGACCTTCAAGACGGTCGGCACGGCGACCAACGGCTTGCATAGCCGGCACGAATGGGAAATGCCGGTCGCCGGCGCGAAGCTCGAAATCGATTCGCTGCTGCGCGCCTGCGACGAACCCGCCGCCGCGGACGCTCTGAAACAGGCCGCGCCTGCGCTGATCGAGCTGTTCCACACCAATTTCACCCGCACGCTCTGGCTGCTCGACACCGACGGCGCTCAGATCGAGGCAGCGATCGATCAGGGCGACGTGCTCGCCGAACTCGACGATCAAGCGCGCCGCGCGCCGATCTCGGAGATCGAACTCGAACTGAAGTCGGGCGACGAAGCGGCGCTTCACACGCTCGCCGCCGAACTCGGCAAACGGATTGCCGGCCTCGCACCGGATGACATCAGCAAGGCGCAGCGCGGCTATCGGTTGCGCGCGGGGTAAGCGCGGGATGGGGGTGGGTTGCCGAAACCCGCGGCACCTCATGCGCTCGCTCGCCGCAACTTGAGCTAGCCAGCGTTTGCTGCGACACTTCCCCGCCATGACCTCCGCTACCCGTACCCGCTCCAGTTCGCCGCAGGCGTCGTTGTTCGACGATGCCGCGCCAGCTCCCGCCGCAGCCTCGGCCGACACTACCTCCGCCGCCCCGCCCACGCTCGAAGCCCAATTCGCCGCGCTGCCGGCGGCTTGGCGTGCGCATTTGAAACCCTTCATCGACAGCGACACCTACGCGCCGCTGTGCCGCTTCGTCGACGGCGAGCGTGCCGCCGGCAAAACCATCTATCCGGCCGACGTGTTCCGCGCGCTGCGCCTGACGAGTCCCGACGAAGTGAAAGTCGTGATCCTCGGCCAGGACCCGTACCACGGCGAAGACCGCGGCACACCGCAGGCGCACGGTCTCGCATTTTCGGTCGCGCCGCACGTGCGGCCGCCGCCGTCGTTGCGCAACATCTTCAAGGAAATCGGCGCGAGTCTGGGTCACGCAACGCCGCAGCACGGGTGCCTCGACAGCTGGGCCAGACAGGGCGTGTTGCTGCTGAACACGGTGCTGACCGTCGAGCGCGACAGCGCCGCGAGCCACGCGAAACGCGGCTGGGAAAAATGCACGGACACGCTGATCCACGAACTGGCGACGCGGCATCAGAACCTCGTGTTCATGCTGTGGGGCGCGCATGCGCAGGCCAAGCGCGCGCTGCTTGGCGGCAAATCGCACTATGTGTTGGAGGCGCCGCATCCGTCGCCGTTGTCCGCGCATCGCGGCTTTCTCGGTTGCGGTCATTTCGCGAAGGCGAACGAATATCTAATGCAGCACGGCCGCGAGCCGATCGACTGGCGTCTGCCGGACGACGCGCAAATGCTTGCGTGAAGGCGTCGCCGTCGGAAGATGTCGATACCAAGCGAAAACGCCACGGAGGGTGAACCCATCCGTGGCGTTTTTTATTTCACCGCTTGCGCCGCATCGAAGCGGCGCAATGCGGCACGGCGAAGCCGCTTAAACCGCGGCGATCGCTTCGCGTGCCGAGCTCAGCGCGGCGGTCGCGGCGTCCGGGCCCATGTTCAGGCCTTCGGCGTAGATGAAGTTCACGTCGGTCATGCCGAGGAAGCCGAGGAAGCTCTTCAGATACGGCGTCTGGCTATCGTTCGCCGTGCCCAGATACTTGCCGCCGCGCGCCGACACGACGTAGACCTTCTTGCCCGTCACGAGGCCTTCCGGGCCGTTCACGGTGTAGCGGAACGTGATGCCCGCACGCGCGATGAAGTCGAAGTACGTCTTCAGTTGCGACGAGATGCCAAAGTTGTACATCGGCGCGCCGATCACGATGATGTCGGCGGCTTGCAGTTCGGCGATCAGCGCTTCGCTGCGCGTGGCGATCTCGGCCTGTTCCGGCGTGCGCTGCTCGGCCGGCGTGAAAAACGCGCCGAGCACGGCGTCGTCGAGGTGCGGCAGCGGTTCGGCTTGCAGGTTACGGACGACGACTTGCGCGCCCGGATGCGACTGTTGCAGCTTTTCGGTCAGTTCGTTGACGAGAAGTGTCGAGTTCGCGCCTTGCGAACGGGCTGCCGAGTTGATTTGCAGGATCGTGGTCATGGTTGACTCCAGTAGGGGCGCGCAGTGTTGCGCGAGTGGAGCCATTGTGTTTTTTTACCGAGCGGCGAAAAAGCCGTCCGCCGGCGACGGATTGTTGCATGGATAGAACAATCCACTGCCCTCCTCCGCCGACTAATGACGGGACTGGCGACGATCGGTGGACCGCCCGGTGCGGCCCACCGCCACGCCGTTCACTTCGTCAGCCAGCGCTCGAGGGCTTTGCGCGCGGCGGGACGGTGATCGCTGACCGTGAGCTTGTAGCGCGCCACTTCGGGACCGTCGAGCTTCACCTGCGTGACCCGCAGCTCATCGCGGCGGAACGCGTGCACCTCGACTTTCGCGCCCGGCTGGTAGCGCGCCAGCAGCGCATCGATATTCCCGCCGGTCACGCGCAGGCCATCGAGCGCGATCAGCACGTCGCCAGCGGAAAGGCCCGCTTTCTGCGCGGCACTGCCCTCGTGCACCGTCGCGAGCGCGCAGTCCGCGCCGCCGCGCAGCCGCACGCCGAGCGACGGCTTGCCGTTCTTGTCGACGTCCGGCGCGAGCGTCACGCCGAACGGCGCGAGCAACGCGTCGAGCGGCAGATCGCGCGTGCCGCGCACGCCCTCGGCGAACAGTTCGGCGAGTTCCGCGCCGCTCGCTTCCGCAAAAATCGCCTCGATCTCGCTTTCGTCGACGCCGACCGGCTTGCCGCGATAAAAATCACGGCCAAAGCGCTTCCACAGCAGACGCATCACGTCGTCGAGCGATTTCTGATTGCCGGTTTGCGCGCGGATCGTCAGATCGAACGCGAGCGCGATCAGCGAGCCCTTCGTGTAATAGCTGACGATCGCGTTCGGCGCGTTCTCGTCTTGCCGGTAGTACTTGACCCATGCGTCGAACGAGCTTTCGGCGACGCTCTGCTTCAGGCGCCCGCTGCCGCGCTGCACGCCGCCGATCACCTTGCCGAGCAGGCCGAAATAGTCGTCCTGCGAGATCACGCCGCTGCGCACGAGAATCAGGTCGTCGTAATACGACGTGAAGCCCTCGAACAGCCACAGCAGCGACGTGTAGTTTTCGACGCCGAGGTCATACGGCGCGAACACGGCAGGCTTGATCCGCTTCACGTTCCACGTGTGGAAATACTCGTGGCTGCACAGACCGAGATAGGTCCGGTAGCCCTCGCTCATCGCATCGCGGCCCTGCACCGGCAGATCGGTGCGATTGCAGATCAGCGCGGTCGATGCGCGATGCTCGAGACCGCCGTAACCGTCGGTGACGGCCTGCGTCATGAACACGTAGCGCTCGACCGGCGCCTTCTTCGATTTCGGTTCGAACAGTGCGATCTGCGCCTCGCAGATGCGCTTCAGGTCGCGGCACAACCGCTCCATGTCGAGCCCGATCACACGGCCGCCGATCACGACGTCGTGCGGTACGCCGTGGGATTTGAACGTCGCGAGCGCGAACTCGCCGAGCGTCACCGGATGGTCGACCAGCTCGTCGTAGTTCTGCGCGCGGTACTCGCCGAAGCCGTAGCGCCGGGTGCCGCGCGCTTCCGGCAGCGCGGTCGCGACGCGCCAGTCGCGATACGCGGCGCCCTGCGGCTTCTGGATATCGACCACGCACTGTGCCTCTTCATGGCCGAGCGGCGACAGGAACACGCTCGTGCCGTTGAAAAAGCCGATGGTGTCGTCCAGATGCGCGGCGCGCACCGACATGTCCCATGCGTACACCTCGTAGCGCAGCGTCAACGCTCCCTTGACCGGCGCGGCCTGCCACGTGTGCTTATCGACCTTCTCGACGCGCACCTTGCGGCCCGCGTCGTTGACCGCGCGCAGCGTCACGATGTTGCGCGCGAACTCGCGCACCATGTAGCTGCCCGGAATCCACACCGGCAGCATGAAACGCTGGCCGGCCGGATCGGGATCGGCGACGGTCACGGTGACTTCGAACAGGTGGGCGGCGGGGTTACTCGGAACGATGGTGTAGCGTATCGGCTTCATCGGCGGCGTTTGGGAGTGTCAGGAGAGTGAGGCGAAGAAGTTCGGGGCTCGATGCGAAAGGAGGCGCTGCGTGCGCCTCCTTTCGTTTGAACGTTGCATCTGTTGCGCGCCTGAGGCGTGCGGAGCGCTGCGTGCAGCGCGCGGCTCAGTGCACCGCCGACAGTTCCTTGTCGAGCCGGTCGGCCGGCACCGCGCCGGGCAGGCGGCGGCCGTCGGCGAGGAACACCGTCGGCGTGCCCTCGACGTTCATCGAACGGCCGAGCGCGAGGTTCTTGTCGATCGCGGCGGTGTCGCAGGTGGCGGCGGCGGTCGGCGCCTGACGGTCCTGCATCCACGATTCCCACGCCTTCGCGCGATCGGCCGAGCACCAGATCGACTTCGACTTGGCCGTCGAATCCGGCGACAGCACCGGGTACAGGAAGGTGTAGACCGTCACGTTATCGATCGACTGCAGCGTTTTTTCGAGCTGCTTGCAGTACGGGCAGTTCGGATCGGAGAACACCGCGATCTTGCGCGCGCCGTTGCCGCGCACGACCTTCACCGCGTCGCCGAACGGCAGGGTCGCGAAGTCGATGCGGTTGGTTTCCGACAGGCGTGCCTCGGTCAGATTCTTGCGCGTCTTCGAGTCCACCATGTCGCCGAGCATCAGGTAGTCGCCGCTCGCATCACTGTAAATGATCTGCGTGCCGAGGTTCACTTCGTACAGGCCCGCGATCGGCGTCTTCGACACGCCCTTGATCGTCACGTCGGACAGACGGTTTTGCAGGGTGGCTTTGAGCTTGTCGGTGGTCTGGTCGGCCTGCGCCGAGCAGCCGAGCGTGACGGCAGCGATCGCGAGGGCGGCGGCGGCGATGCGGAAAGTCTTTTTCATGCTGGAGTCCTGGGGGGTCATTCGCGCACCTGCGCGTTCGTTACGTTCCGGCCGCGCGCTTTCGCCGCCTCTCGGTTCGATCAGGCTCGATCAGGTTCGATCAGGTTCGATCGGGTTCGGATAAGGGCCGGATAGGGGCGGATCGCAGCGCGTCGATCCGGTCATGATACCTGTCGCGGGCGCCCGTGACCGGCCATCGGCTATCCGCGCGACGCCTCGTTGCGGTTTACCCCAGCGCGGCCGACACGAGCCAGCGCTTGATGAACGGCTGCGCGCCGACGAACGCCATGCCGGTATTGCGCACGACGCGCGCGAGCGGACCGGGCACCGAAAACAGTTTCTGCAGGCCGTCGGTAGCGATCATCAGCGCGCGGATGTCTTCGCGGCGCGCGCGTTCGTAGCGACGCAGCAGCACCATGTCGCCGAGATCGCGAAACGACTCCTTGCCGCCGATCGTGCTCGCGAGCGCGGCGACGTCGCGCAAGCCGAGGTTCATGCCCTGCCCCGCCAGCGGGTGGATCAGATGCGCGGCATCACCGACCAGCGCGACACGCGGCGCGACCAGCCGGTCGACGGTTTGCAGCGCGAGCGCGAAGCCCTGCGCGGGCGTGACACACTCGAGCGCGCCGAACTGTTCACCGCTCACGCGCTCGACTTCGGCAGCGAGCCGCTCGGGATCGAGCGCGAGCAATTGCTCGGCGTGTTCGGTGCGGGCCGACCAGACCAGCGACAGGTGACCGTCCGGCATCGGCAGCAACGCGATGATCTCGCCGTCGCGGAACCACTGATACGCGGTTTCGCCGTGCGGTTTCGCTGCCTTGAAATTGGCGACCACGCCGATCTGCCGGTAGTCGCGGCGCACCATCTTCGAGCCGATCTGCGCGCGCACCCACGAGTGCGCGCCGTCCGCGCCGACTACCAGGTCCGCTTCGAGCACGTTGCCGTTCGCGAGGCCGATGCTCGCGCTGTCGACGGAGAAATCGAGTGCCTGCGCGCGCGTGTCGATCCATGTCAGGTTCGGCTGGAAGCGCAGCGCGGCATCGAGCGCGCGCTCGATCACCGACGACTCGACGATCCACGCAAGCTGCGGCACCGATGCCTGAAACGCGGAGAAATGCAGTTCGGCGTGCGCGTCGCCGTAAACGCGCATGTCGTAGACGGGACCGAGCCGTGAGTGATCGAGCGCCTGCCAGACCCGCAGCCGTTCGAGCAAGTCCTGCGAACTCGACGACAACGCATAGACGCGCGAATCGAAGGCAGCACCCGCCGGCAGCACCGCGCAAGGCTGCGCGAGCAGTGCGACGCGCAGTCCGGCTTGCGTGAGCGCGAGCGCCGCGGTCTTGCCGACGAGCCCGCCGCCGATCACGGCGGCATCAAAGGTCTGGTGATGTGCGTTCATGCGCGCATTATAGCCGCGGGGGGTGCGGGGGACGGATCGACGGGCGCGGGCATCTGGGCTCCATGCGCGGGCCCCTGATGGGTCGTGCTAACGCGTCGCGGCGCTCGCCGCGAGCGCCGCGTTCGCCTCGCGCATGCGCATGAAATCGCGATCGGACGAGAGGTTGCGCCATGCGGCCGCCTCGAGCTCGGCCTTGCGATCGCGCTGATCGCTGCGCACCGCGCAGTCGGGGAACACGCGGTCGAACACGCTCCACAACGAGCCGTAGTCGTTCTTGTCAGCGAACCGTGCGATGTCGGCGCAATCTTCGTGCGACAGGTGGGTCGACAGGCAGTCGATCGTCTGACGGTCCGTGGTTGCCTGGGCTTCGTCGAAATCCGGCGCGACCCATGCCGCGACCACGCCCACCACGATCGCGGCGGCGACGCCAATTCCGACCCATCTCATCATTCGCACGCTGGTCCCCCGGAAATGGAGCTCTGCCGGCTTTGAACAGCCGATTCTACAGTGGCGATGCGCAAATGCGCCGCCCGGTCCGCGCGGGCGAACGGGTTACAATTGCGCTTTCCGTGAAAACTCGCACTCAATCGTCGAGCCAACGCCCCGATTCGGTGACTTGTCCGCTCCGCTGAGCCTGCCGCGCCCCTCCTAACGCGAAGGCTTTCCGAATCCGCGCGCAGCGTCGAGCGCATCACGCAACCTACTGATTCACTGAAGGATTTCCATGAGCCTCCAATGCGGCATCGTCGGCCTGCCTAACGTCGGCAAGTCCACCCTGTTCAACGCACTCACGAAGGCGGGCATCTCCGCTGAGAACTATCCGTTCTGCACGATCGAGCCGAACGTCGGCATCGTCGAGGTGCCGGACACCCGTCTGAAGGCCCTTGCCGAAATCGTCAAGCCGGAACGCATCCTGCCGGCGGTGGTCGAGTTCGTCGACATCGCGGGACTGGTGGCCGGCGCGAGCAAGGGCGAAGGCCTCGGCAACCAGTTCCTCGCGAACATCCGCGAAACCGATGCGATCACACATGTCGTGCGCTGCTTCGAGGACGACAACGTGATTCACGTCGCGAACAAGGTCGATCCGCTGTCGGACATCGAGGTGATCAACACCGAACTCGCGCTTGCCGACCTCGGCACCGTCGAAAAGGCGCTCGCGCGCTACTCCAAGGCGGCCAAGTCTGGCAACGACAAGGAAGCCGTGAAGAACGTGGCGGTGCTGGAGAAGGTCCGCGCGCAACTCAACCAGGCGAAGCCGGTCCGCGCGCTCGATCTGAGCGATGAAGAAAAGGCCACGCTCAAGCCTTTCTGCCTGATCACCGCGAAGCCGACGATGTACGTCGCCAACGTGAAGGAAAACGGCTTCGAGAACAATCCGCACCTCGACGCGGTCACGAAGTTCGCGGCCGCGGAAGGCTCGCCGGTCGTGGCCGTGTGCGCGGCGGTCGAAGCGGACATCGCCGACCTCGATGAAGCCGACAAGGAAGTCTTCCTCGCCGACATGGGCATGGAAGAGCCGGGCCTGAACCGCGTGATCCGCGCGGGCTACAAGCTGCTCGGCCTGCACACCTACTTCACGGCCGGCGTGAAGGAAGTGCGCGCGTGGACGATCCACATCGGCGATACGGCGCCGAAGGCGGCCGGCGCGATCCACACGGACTTCGAGCGCGGCTTCATCCGCGCGCAGACGATCAGCTTCGCCGACTACATCACTTACAAGGGTGAACAAGGCGCGAAGGAAGCCGGCAAGATGCGCGCGGAAGGCAAGGAGTACGTCGTGCACGATGGCGACGTGATGAACTTCCTGTTCAACGTGTAAGAGCGAAGCGGCGCACACAGCGCTGCCCGAGTAAGGCCCGCGAACCCTCAGGGGTTGCGGGCTTTTTTTGTTTGCGCGCTACGGTTTGCGCAGTGCGTCGAGACAACGGGACTTGATGTGCGGATTTGCAGTGGTGATCGCCGAGACAGCGTGCAATGCTTTGGCCTTGTAGTTTTTCGGCGCATCGTCAATAAACGGAATACCGCACACACGTGATATCGCCAGAACGTGGCCATCGCCTTCGAGCGGGTCTACGACCTTCAAGACCGCCGCGGGATTTCTCGGCAACGCATAGGCAAGAGCGATTCCCAACCCTTCCGCGTTGGCACCGTCGGCCCCGACAGCCAGTTTGGGCGCAAGTGCGACCCAATCTGCGCGGCCTGTCCCTATCTGCTCGAAAAGCCTATCGACAGCCGCTTCGTCCAACGACCTGAAAAACGCGCTCGCCCCTTGCCGGCCGATCGCCGCTGATACCTCGGCGGGCGTGTTGCTTTGCACGGCCCCCACCGCTGCTGACGCACACACCAAGATCAGGAGTGCAAGGAGTTTCTTCATCGTTCTACCCGAAGCTGGTGGTCACCGCTTAACCAGATTCGCTCGCGGACGGCGCGATGCATCCGTTCGACGCGTTACCCGGATGACTCTTGCTGTCGCCGTGAATGAAGAAGGCATTCCTGCCGGCGGATACTCGGGCCACGTCCAAGCCATGTTAAACACCTCAGTATCAGAGCGCGTTACCGAGCTTACGGCATTTGCAGACGGGCGAATGTCAAAAGTGGTAATGGTCGCGCAAACACATCTATGCGGCTCCATGCAATGAGCTGGATCGCCGACGATCTTCCCGAATAGAGTCCCATTTATTTCCTTTCCATGACAGCCGATGCTAAATTTCGGCTTCCGGCGCGCCGCCACCCATGGTCCGCGCCACCCGGCCACCGACGCCGGAATGTCATCGAACACAAATAGAATCGCGCGATTCGCGTCCGCGCCCTTACGAACAGGAGATAAATCGATGAATTACAAGCCGCTGTTCCGCTCACTTTCCGTCGCCGCTGTATTGAGCATAGGCGTCAGCCAGGCGGCTCACGCCGCGACCGAAATCCAGTTCTGGCATGCGATGGAAGCCGCGCTGGGCGAACGTCTGAACGACATCGCGAACGACTTCAACAAATCGCAGAGCGACTACAAGATCGTGCCCGTGTTCAAGGGCACCTACGACCAGACCCTCGCCGCCGGCATCGCCGCCTATCGCAGCGGCAACGCGCCGGCGATCCTGCAGGTCTACGAAGTCGGCACCGCAACGATGATGCAGGCGAAGAAAGCCATCGTCCCGGTCACGCAGGTCTTCAAGGACGCGGGCGTGCCGCTCGATCAGAAGGCCTTCGTGCCGACCATCGCCAGCTATTACAGCGACTCCACGACCGGCGAACTGATCTCGATGCCGTTCAACAGCTCGACGCCGGTGCTGTACTACAACAAGGATGCGTTCAAGAAGGCCGGCCTCGATCCGAACCAGCCGCCGAAGACCTGGGCCGAGTTGCACGCCGATGCGCAGAAGCTGAAGGCCTCGGGCATGTCGTGCGGCTATTCGTCGGGCTGGCAGAGCTGGATTCAGCTCGAGAACTACGGCGCGTGGCACGCGGCGCCGTTCGCGTCGCGTAACAACGGCTTCGACGGCATGGACGCCCAGCTGGAATTCAACAAGCCGCTGCAGGTCGCGCACATCCAGTTCCTGCAAAGCATGGCGAAGGACGGCACGTTCACCTACGTCGGCCGCAAGGACGAGGCGATGTCGAAGTTCTATAGCGGCGACTGCGGCATCATCACGAACTCGTCGGGCTCGCTTGCGACGATCAAGAAATACGCGAAGTTCAGCTTCGCCACCGGCATGATGCCGTACGACGACAGCGTGAAGGGCGCGCCGCAGAACGCGATCATCGGCGGAGCGAGCCTGTGGGTGCTGTCGGGCAAGGACCCAGCCGTCTACAAGGGCGTCGCAAAGTTCCTCGCGTATCTGGCCACGCCGCCGGTCGCCGCGAAGTGGCATCAGGACACCGGCTATCTGCCGATCACGACCGCCGCATATGATCTGACGCGCCAGCAGGGGTTCTACGACAAGAACCCGGGCAGCGACACCGCGATCCGCCAGATGCTGAACCAACCGCCGCTGCCGTACACGAAGGGTCTGCGTCTGGGCAACATGCCGCAGATTCGCACCGTGATCGACGAAGAACTCGAGCAGGTGTGGGCGGAGAAGAAGACGCCGCAACAGGCGCTCGATTCGTCCGTCTCGCGCGGCGACGAACTGCTGCGCCGCTTCGAAAAGGCCGGTAGCTAAGCATCGCCGGCTGGCAGGGTTCCGGCGCTCTTGCACCGGAACCCGAAGTCGTTGCAACACATCTCGAGAATCCCGATGGATAAGCGCTCTTACTTCGGCACCAGCGCGCTGCCCTACCTGCTCGTCGCGCCGCAGCTGATCATCACGCTGGTGTTCTTCCTGTGGCCGGCCGGCGTCGCGCTCTGGCAATCGACGCAAACTCAGGACGCGTTCGGCACGTCGAGCGAGTTCGTCGGACTCGCGAACTTCAAGCAGCTGTTCGCCGATCCTTTATATCTCGCGTCGTTCAACACGACGATCGTGTTCTGCACGCTCGTCACCGTGTCGGGCCTCGTGATCTCGCTGTTGCTGGCGGTTTGTGCGGACCGCGTGATGCGCGGCGCGAAGGCCTATCAAACGCTGCTGATCTGGCCGTACGCGGTCGCGCCCGCGATCGCCGCGGTGCTGTGGTCGTTCCTGTTCAACCCGAGCATCGGCCTCGTCACGTACGCGCTCGCGAAATACGGCGTCGTGTGGAATCACGCGCTGAACCCCGGTCAGGCGATGTTCCTCGTCGTGCTCGCGTCGGTCTGGCAGCAGATCAGCTATAACTTCCTGTTTTTCTACGCGGGGCTGCAGGCGATTCCGCGCTCGCTGATCGAAGCGGCCGCGATCGACGGCGCCGGTCCGGTGCGGCGCTTCTTCGGCATCGCGCTGCCGCTGCTGTCGCCGACCACGTTCTTTCTGCTGGTGATCAACATCACCTACGCGTTCTTCGACACCTTCCCGGTGATCGACGCGGCGACCGGCGGCGGACCCGGTCAGGCGACCCGCACACTGATCTACAAGATCTTCGCCGAAGGCTTCCAGGGGCTCGACATCGGCAGCTCGGGCGCGCAGTCGGTCGTGCTGATGATCATCGTCGTGGCGCTGACCGTCGTGCAATTCCGCTTCATCGAACGCAGGGTTCAATACTCATGATCGAGAACCGACGCGGTTTCGACCTCTTCTGTCATGCGGTGCTGATCATCGGCGTCGCGCTGGTGGTGTTTCCGGTGTACGTCGCGTTCTGCGCGGCGACGATGAGCGAGCACGAGGTGTTCACGGTGCCGCTGTCGCTCGTGCCCAGCACGCACCTGTTCGAGAACATCGCCACGATCTGGACGCAGGGCACCGGCAACGCGGCGGCGCCGTTCAACCGCATGCTGCTCAACAGCCTCGTGATGGCGCTCGTGATCGCGATCGGCAAGATCGCCGTGTCGATGATCTCCGCGTACGCGATCGTCTACTTCCGCTTTCCGTTTCGCACTGCCGCGTTCTGGCTGATTTTCATCACGCTGATGCTGCCGGTCGAAGTGCGGATTTTTCCGACCGTGCAGGTGGTGTCGTCGATGCATCTGAGCAATACGTACACGGGTCTGACGCTGCCGCTGATCGCGTCGGCGACCGCGACGTTCCTGTTCCGCCAGTTCTTCAAGACGCTGCCCGACGAGCTGATGGAAGCCGCGCGCATCGACGGCGCGGGCGCGCTGCGCTTCTTCTGGGACGTCGTGCTGCCGCTGTCGCGGACCACGATGGCCGCCCTCTTCGTGATCACGTTTATCTACGGCTGGAACCAGTATCTGTGGCCGATCCTGATCACCAGCCAGCAGTCGCTGATCACCGCGGTGATCGGCATCAAGGGGATGATCGCCTCGGGCGATACCGCGACCGAATGGCATCTGGTGATGACGGCCACGCTGCTCGCGATGCTGCCGCCGCTCGCCGTCGTGCTGACGATGCAGCGCTGGTTCGTGCGCGGCCTCGTGGACTCGGAAAAGTGATCCGGTATGGCGGACTGCGACAAGCACTCAAAATCAAAGGCTAGAACCGCATGGCTGCACTGACTCTGCAAAGCGTTAAGAAAACCTACGACGGCAAACAGTTCGTATTGCACGGCATCGACGTCGACATCGCCGCCGGCGAATTCGTCGTGATGGTCGGCCCGTCTGGCTGCGGCAAATCGACGTTGCTGCGGATGGTCGCCGGCCTCGAGCGCATCTCCGACGGCAGCATTTCGATCGCCGGCAAGGTCGTCAACGATCTGGAGCCGAAGGATCGCAACATCGCGATGGTGTTCCAGAACTACGCGCTGTATCCGCATATGAGCGTGGCCGAGAACATGGGTTACGCGCTGAAGATCGCGGGCGTCGATCGCGCGCAGATCGCGAAACGCGTCGAAGCCGCCGCGCAGATTCTCGAACTCGGCGCGCTGCTGCAGCGCAAGCCGCGCGAACTGTCGGGCGGACAGCGCCAGCGCGTCGCGATGGGCCGCGCGATCGTGCGCGAACCGGCGGTGTTTCTGTTCGACGAACCGCTGTCGAATCTCGACGCGCGTCTGCGCGTGCAGATGCGCCTCGAAATCCAGCGCCTGCATGCGCGCCTTAAGACCACGAGCCTGTACGTCACGCACGACCAGATCGAAGCGATGACGCTGGCGCAACGCGTGATCGTGATGAACAAGGGCCACGCCGAGCAGATCGGCGCGCCGACCGAAGTCTACGAGCGGCCGGCGACGGTGTTCGTCGCGAGCTTCATCGGCTCGCCGGGGATGAACCTGCTCGAAGGCCGGGTTTCGGACGACGGCTCGACCTTCGACGTCGCCGGCAACGGCCCGAAGCTGCCGCTCGCGGGCGTGCCGTCGATCGGCCGCGAAGTCGCGACGGGCCGCGAATGGACGCTCGGCATTCGCCCCGAGCATCTGAGCCCCGGCACGGCAGATGCGACGCTCACCGTCGATTCCTGCGAGATTCTCGGCGCGGACAATCTCGCCCACGGCCGCTGGGGCAAGCACGGCGTGACCGCGCGACTGCCGCACGCTCATCGTCCGGCGGCGGGCGAGACGCTGCAGCTCGCGCTGCCCGCACGACATCTGCACTTCTTCGATCCGGTGACGGGACGGCGCGCGAACTGACACCGCGGCTGGACGCCGCCGCCTGCTCACGGCACGGCGGCGTCGCGCAACGGCTCCGAAGATCGGCGACACGGCGCGCGCAAATAGCGCACCACCGGGTGCGTGAAGCGGCCCGCCAGCGGTCCGCCCTGCCGCCCGGTCCCCGCCGGGCGAAGTACAATGCCACCTGAACCACATGCCGCGCGTGGCAGCGTCGTCGAATCCGGCGCCGCGCCGGCCGGCGCCGGGTGTTCCGCCCGGCCCTCACACCGATTACCCATTCAACCCCGACTGCCCGCCCGCACGCGGCCGGCATCGTCAACGTCTACTGCAAGCAAATGGCCCAATACGTTTTCACCATGAACCGGGTCGGCAAAATCGTGCCGCCCAAGCGCCAGATCCTCAAAGACATTTCGCTATCGTTCTTCCCCGGCGCGAAGATCGGCCTGCTCGGTCTGAACGGCTCGGGCAAGTCGACGCTGATTCGCATCATGGCCGGTGTGGACACGGAGATCGAAGGCGAAGCCACGCCGATGCCGAATCTGAACATCGGCTATCTGCCGCAGGAGCCGCAACTCGATCCGCAGAAAACCGTGCGTGAAGCGGTCGAGGAAGGCCTCGGCGACGTGTTCAACGCCCAGAAGAAGCTCGACGAGATTTACGCGGCCTACGCGGAGCCGGACGCCGACTTCGACGCTCTCGCGGCCGAGCAGGCGAAGTACGAAGCAATCCTCGCGACGACCGACGGCAGCGCAGAGCAGCAGATCGAAATCGCCGCCGACGCACTGCGCCTGCCGGCGTGGGACGCGAAGATCGAGCATCTGTCGGGCGGCGAAAAGCGCCGCGTCGCGCTGTGCAAGCTGCTGCTGCAAAAGCCCGACATGCTGCTGCTCGACGAGCCGACCAACCACCTCGACGCGGAATCGGTCGAATGGCTCGAGCAGTTCCTGACGCGCTTCCCGGGTACCGTGGTCGCCGTCACGCACGATCGCTACTTCCTCGACAACGCCGCCGAGTGGATTCTCGAACTCGACCGCGGTCACGGCATTCCGTGGAAGGGCAACTACAGCAGCTGGCTCGATCAGAAGGAAGAGCGCCTGAAACAGGAAGAAGCGTCGGAGTCGGCGCGCCAGAAGGCGATCAAGAAGGAGCTCGAGTGGGTGCGCCAGAACCCGAAGGGCCGTCAGGCGAAGTCGAAGGCGCGTATCGCCCGCTTCGAGGAACTGAACAGCCAGGACTACCAGAAGCGCAACGAAACGCAGGAAATCTTCATTCCGGTCGGCGACCGCCTCGGCAATGAAGTGATCGAGTTCAAGAACGTCAGCAAGTCGTACGGCGATCGTCTGCTGCTCGATAACGTCAGCTTCAAGATTCCGGCCGGCGCGATCGTCGGCATCATCGGTCCGAACGGCGCCGGCAAGTCGACGCTGTTCCGGATGCTGACCGGCCGCGAACAACCGGATTCGGGCGAGATCGTGCAGGGCCCGACCGTCAAGCTCGCTTACGTGGACCAGAGCCGCGAAGCGCTCGCAGCCAACAAGACGGTGTTCGAGGAAATCTCGGGCGGCGCCGACGTGCTGACGGTCGGCAAGTACGAAACGCCGTCGCGCGCGTATATCGGCCGCTTCAACTTCAAGGGCGGCGACCAGCAGAAGATCGTCGGCAATCTGTCCGGCGGCGAGCGCGGTCGTCTGCATCTGGCGAAGACGCTGATCGCGGGCGGCAACGTGCTTCTGCTCGACGAACCGTCGAACGACCTCGACGTCGAAACGCTGCGCGCGCTCGAAGACGCGCTGCTCGAATTCGCGGGTTCGGTGCTCGTGATCTCGCACGATCGCTGGTTCCTCGACCGCATCGCGACGCATATCCTCGCGTTCGAAGGCGACTCGCAAGTTACGTTCTTCGACGGCAACTACCAGGAATACGAAGCGGACAAGCGCGCGCGTCTCGGCGAGGAAGGCGCGCGCCCGAAGCGTCTGCGCTACAAGCCGATCTCGCGTTAACAGGCGGGGCACACCGGCCCGTCTGGCGCAATGCCGGACGGCCCCCGGGGCATGCGCGTTGCTATTCGTCACTTGATGGAGGCGCGCGTGACAGTCCCGCGCACACGACAGACGGTCAACACGGCGCCGCGCGACGCGCAGCGCGTTGACGAGGAGACACAGGCATGGCGATGTCGAAGGGCAGGCGCTGGATCGTCGTCGTGGGCGGAACGCTATTGGCGTTGATTCTGATCGCGATCGGCGCGATGCAATTCGCGCAACAGGAAGTCAAGAATCGCGTCAGCGCGGCGCTCGGCCCGCTCGGCAGCGCCGACAGTATCGACGTCGGCCTCACTTCGGTACACCTGACCCATGTCGTGCTGAAAGCGCCGCCAGGCTGGCCAGCGGGCGAACCGCTACGCGCCGACGAAATCACGATCACCCCCGACGTGCGCGATCTGATCGCGCGGCGCATGCATATCCGCGAGGTCGTCGTGCGCGGCTTCGACATGGCCGTGTTACGCACGAAGGACGGCTCGCTGAATCTGCTGCCGAACCTGCGCGAATCGCTGAACCGAGGCGATCATCCGGGCGGCGCCGGCACGGCGGCGTCGATCCCACGCGAAAAACAGGTCGACCATATCCGCTTCGAACACGGCAACTTCCACTTCTACGACATGAGCGTCGGGCCGCCGCCGTTCAAGGTCACGGTCAGCAACGCGAACGCGAGCGTCGACAATCTGCATCTGCCGTCGCTTGCCGAGCCGACCAATGTCAGCGTTCGCGGCGCGCTGAAGGGGCCGGCGCATACCGGTACCGTGACGTTCGACGGCTGGATCAAGATCGCCAGCCGCGATTCGCAGTCGACGACCACGCTGCATGGTGTCGATGTCGCGATGCTCGATCCCTATCTGCTGAAGAAGGCCGGCACGCGCGCGCAGGTGACGGGCGGTACGGTCGATCTGTCGATCGAATCGACAGTGCGCAACTATCATCTGCACGCGCCCGGCACGGTGACGGTCCACAATCTGCAACTCGCCGAAATCGACAATCCGCTCGAGACGTTCATGTCGATTCCGACCCGCGCCGCTGTCGCCGCGCTCAAGACGCATGACGGCAACATCACACTGCATTTTGTGCTTGACGGCGATCTGCGCGATCCGAAGTTCTCGGTACGCGAAGGGATCCTCAGGCGCATCGGCGAGGGGTTTGCAAAGGCGCTGGGGGTCAGCGTCGAAGGGGTCGCGAAGGGTGCGGGCGAGACCGTCAAAGGCCTCGGCAATGCGTTGAAGAATCTGCTGGGACAGTAGCGGTAGCGCTCGGCTCAAACCGGCAAGCCCAACTCGCGCAGCTTCGCTTGCGTTTGCGCGGCGCTCGTGTGATGCACGCCGTGCCAGCCGAGCGCCGTAGCAGCTTCGGCGTTTTTCGCGTTGTCGTCGATGAAGACGAGCTCGGCCGGCTCGACGCCGGGCATCTGCAGCTCGATGCGCCGGCGCATCTCGGCGAAGATCGCCGGATCGGGCTTCACGAGCTTCACGCGCCCCGACACGACGATGTCGCGAAAGCGCCGCAGCACCGGATAGTGCTCCCACGCATACGGGAAGGTCTCGGCCGACCAGTTGGTGAGCCCGAAGAGCGGCACCTCGGCCACTTCGAGCTTCTCCATCAGCGCGATGCCGTCGTCGAGCACGCCCGCGACCATTTGATGCCAGCGCTCGTAGAACGCGCGGATCAGCGGTTCATGATCGGGAAACTGCGCGATCAGCTCGTCGGTGGCTTCGACGATCGGCTGCCCGCCGTCCTGGCGGATCACCCAGTCCATCGAGCAGACGTGCGTGAGGAACCAGCGGCGCTCCGATTCGTCGGGAATCAGCTCGCGGTACAGGTACTCGGGACTCCAGTCGATCAGCACGCCGCCGAAATCGAATACCACTGCCTTGATCGCCATGCCCCACGCTCCGTTTGCAAGGTCGCCGCTACGCTCAGATCGGTTGCGTGCGCAGTTCGAGCCACGCCTTGGCGTCGCCCGATACATGCGGCGTGAGGCGCGCGCGCACCGTCTCGTGATACGCGTTGAGCCACGCGCGCTCGTCGTCGCGCAGCAGCGCCAGCTCGATGCAGCGCGTGTCGATCGGGCACAGCGTCAGGGTTTCGAATTTCAGGAAGTCGCCGAATTCGGTTTTTTCGGCGGCCACGTTCAGCACGAGGTTTTCGATGCGCACGCCCCACTTCCCCGGCCGATACAGACCCGGCTCGTTCGACGTGATCATGCCCTCTTCCATCGCGGTCCACGGTTCGGCCGGCGCGTAGTGCGAAATCACCTGCGGGCCTTCGTGCACATTCAGGAAGTAGCCAACCCCGTGACCGGTGCCGTGGCCATAGTCCGCGCCGGCCTGCCAGATCGGCGCGCGCGCGATCGCGTCGAGCATCGGTGAGCGGATACCGCGTGGGAATTGCGCGCGTGACAGCGCGATCATGCCCTTCAGCACGACCGTGAAATCGCGGCGTTGTTCGTTGCTCGGCGTGCCGATCGGAACGACGCGCGTGATGTCGGTCGTGCCGCTCAGGTACTGGCCGCCCGAATCGATCAGCAGCAGGCCGTTGCCTTCGATCACCGCATGCGACTCCTCGGTCGCGCGATAGTGCGGCATCGCGCCGTTCGCGTTGAAGCCCGCGATCGTCGCGAAGCTCAGCGACACGAAGCCGGGACGGCGCGCGCGAGCGGCAGTCAGACGCTCGTCGATCGTCAGTTCGGTGATGCGCTCGCGGCCCAGCGCGCTTTCGAACCAGGCGAAGAATTCGGCGAGGGCCGCGCCGTCCTGCTCCATCGTGTCCCGCACGTGCGCGGCATCGGCGGCGGTTTTGCACGACTTGAGGAACGTGGACGGATTGACCGCCTCGACCACCTTGACCGACGACGCCACCGCCTGCAGCGAGCCGTACGTGATGCGGCGCGGGTCGATCAGCAGCGTGCTGCCGGCTGGTAGCGCGGCGAGCGCGTCGGCGGCTTTCGCGTATGGCTCGACGCTGATGCCGTCGCGCGCGAGCACGTCGGCGAGCGCCGGCGACACTTTGCCGTCGGCGATAAAGAGGGACACGCGATCCACGCCGATCAGCGCGTGCGCGACGAACACCGGGTTGTAACTGACGTCGGCGCCGCGCAGGTTCAGCAGCCAGGCGAGGTCGTCGAGCGTCGAGATGAAGTGCCACTGCGCGCCTTTGTCGGCCATCGCGCGACGCACCTGCGCGAGCTTGTCCGCGCGCGCGACGCCCGCTTGCGGCGCAGCGTGCTCGAAGACGGCGTCGGCGGGAAGCGCCGGGCGCTGCGTCCAGATCGCCTCGAACAGGTCGATGTCGGTGCGCAGTTGCACGCCGCGCGCGTTCAGCGCCGCGCTCAACGCACGCGCGGCCGCGACGCCGAGCACCGCGCCATCCACCCCGACCGTGCCGCCGCTCACGACGTTCTGCGCGAGCCATTCGAAATGCGGCGTCGTGAGCTGGCCGCCGGTCATCTTCATCAGCTCGACACCGGTGCCGGCGAGCTGCGCGGTTGCCTGCTCCCAGTAGCGGCTGTCGGTCCAGACGCCGGCGAAATCGGCGGTGACGATCAGCGTGCCGGCCGAGCCGGTGAAGCCCGACAGCCACTGGCGGCCTTGCCAGCGCCCTGGCAGATACTCGGACAGATGCGGATCGGCCGACGGCACGAGGTAAGCGGCGATGCCTTCGCGCGCCATCGCGGCGCGCAGGCTCGCGAGGCGCTCGGGAATGGAGGAGGTTTCGGGGAGTCGGGCGTTCATGGAGTTACCTGCAAGGATTCATCGACGGATTGACCGGCGCGAAAAGAGACCGACCGTCACGGCGACGGCGATCAGCGCGACGGCGGTGCATACCGGCCATTCGAGCATGTCGCCGTCATGGAAAAGACCCGTCGCGTTGCCGGCCATGCGCGCGACGCTCACGCCGAGCACGCCGGCCAACAGCGCGGCCCACCAGCGCGCGCGGCTCACCCTGCGCAGCGGGTGCAACCACCAGCCCGCGAGGCCGATCACGACGCCGAGAACGAGAATGCCTGGCCACCCCATCAGGCGTGGGCTCCGGATTGGGTGCCGAAACAAGGCAAGTTCAATTTCGGATTCGTCTCATAGGACGACGGAGCCGCCAAGGCTAGCATTTTGGCCTCTTTAACTATAGAAGTTCAGCACGGCGCTTTCCGCATAGCGGTTGAGTTTAGGGGTCGGGGTGTACTTAGGCAAGTTATAAGCCTGACGAAAACACCTCACGCTCCGCTCCTTGCCTGGCTGACGCCGCGCCATGCGTATCGCACTTATCGAACCCGACCTTCAACACGCCAAGCTGGTCGACCGGCTCATTTTCGCCGGCGGCCATGTGTGCCTTCACTTCACCACCAGCGCCACCTTCCTGCAGCACGCCACCGATGAATTTTTCGATCTGCTGATCACCGAAAGCTGGGCCGGCGACCATTGCGCCGAAGACGTGATCCCGCGCGCGCGCTCAATTCTGCCAGGTCTGCCCATCATGATGCTGATTGCGGCGCCGAGCGAATGCCAGATCGTCGCCGCGCTGCACGCGGGCGCCGACGACTGCCTCAGCAAACCGGTGCGCGGCCCCGAAATGCTTGCGCGAGTCGAGGCGCTGCAGCGCCGCGCGGGCCTGCGGCGGCCACCCAAACGTCGGCGCGACGTGATCGGCGGCTATACCTTCGACGCGGCGAATTGCGCCGTGACCTTCCGTGAGATGACCGTCATCCTGACGCCAAAGGAATTCCGCCTCGCGCTGCTGCTGTTCAACAATCTGGCGCGACCGGTGTCGCGCGCGCATATTCTCGAAACCGTGTGGTCGCGCCGGCGCGACGTAAAGTCGCGCACCATCGACACTCACGCGTCGCGCGTGCGCGGCAAGCTGCAACTGCGCCCGGAACTTGGCTACGCGCTGACGCCGGTCTATGGTTACGGTTACCAGCTCGACGCGATTCCGCCGGAGCCTCAGACGGGCGAGAGCTGACGCATGCTGGGTATTCGGCGTGCAGGATGTGAGAATCGTGAAAACGCTATAATATAAGGCTGAACGATAGCTCCCCCAAATGCAGCTTCTAACGATCGGAATCAACCATCACACTGCGCCTGTCGCCTTGCGCGAACGCGTGGCGTTTCCGCTCGAACAGATCAAGCCCGCTCTGGATACGTTCAAAGGCATCTGGCTGGGCCGCATGGCCCCCAATGCGCCGGAAGCGGCAATTCTCTCCACCTGCAACCGCACTGAACTCTACTGCGCGACCGACGACCTCGCAGCACGCGAAGCCTCGGTCCAGTGGCTGTCGAAGTACCACAATCTCCCCATCGATGAACTCGCGCCGCACGTCTACGCGCTGCCGCAGTCCGAAGCCGTGCGGCATGCGTTCCGCGTTGCGTCGGGGCTCGATTCGATGGTCCTCGGCGAGACGCAGATCGTCGGGCAAATGAAGGACGCGGTCCGCACCGCCTCCGAAGCCGGCGCACTCGGCACCTACCTGAATCAGTTGTTCCAGCGCACCTTCGCCGTCGCAAAGGAAGTGCGCAGCACCACTGAAATCGGCGCGCAGTCGGTATCGATGGCCGCCGCCGCAGTCCGCCTCGCCCAACGCATTTTCGACAAGATCGCGAACCAGCGCGTGCTGTTCATCGGTGCGGGCGAAATG
Source organism: Paraburkholderia sp. BR14374 (assembly GCF_040948685.1). NCBI lineage: Bacteria > Pseudomonadati > Pseudomonadota > Betaproteobacteria > Burkholderiales > Burkholderiaceae > Paraburkholderia > Paraburkholderia sp. BR14374. The sequence goes on from NZ_JBFPKF010000017.1 coordinate 35,033, forward strand.
ATCGAACTGTGCGCGACGCATTTCGCCGCGCAGCATCCGCGTGAACTCGTCGTCGCGAACCGCACCGCCGAGCGCGGCATGCGGCTCGCCGAGCGCTTCAACGGCCGCGCCATTCCGCTCTCCGAGCTGCCCTCCCGGATGCACGAGTTCGACATCATCGTGTCGTGCACGGCGTCCACGCTGCCGATCATCGGTCTCGGCGCGGTCGAGCGCGCGGTCAAGGCGCGCCGTCACCGGCCGATTTTCATGGTCGACCTCGCGGTGCCGCGCGACATCGAACCCGAAGCCGGCCAGCTCGAAGACGTGTTCCTGTACACCGTCGACGACCTCGGCGCGATCGTCCGCGAAGGCAATGCGTCGCGCCAGGCCGCGGTCGCGCAGGCCGAAGCGATCATCGAAACGCGCGTGCAGAACTTCATGCAGTGGCTCGACGCGCGCAGCATCGTGCCCGTGATCCGCCACATGCACACGCAGGCCGACACGCTGCGCCGCGCGGAAGTCGAACGCGCACAGAAAATGCTCGCGCGCGGCGACGACCCGGCTGCAGTGCTCGAAGCACTGTCGCAGTCGCTCACCAACAAGCTGATCCATGGTCCTACTCACGCGTTGAACCGCGCGAGCAGCGACAACCGTGACAAGCTGATCGAGCTGATGAGCGGCTTCTACAAACACCCCGGCTCTTCCGAGCGTTAGCGGCGCAGTGCTCGCCGCACCCCGCGCGCCACCGCCGTGGCCCGCGAAGTGCTTCCGCCCCGGGCATTCGCCCGTTCCCCTGGCCGCATCCTTTCCGGAGTCCGCTCCGCTACCCGCCCGATGAAAACGAGCATGCAACGCAAGCTCGACCAGCTGACCACCCGGCTGGCCGAACTGAACGACCTGTTGAGCCGCGAGGACATCACCGCCAACCTCGACCAATACCGCAAGCTCACGCGCGAACACGCGGAGCTCGGCCCGGTCGTCGAGCATTACGGGCTGTGGCGCCAGGCGCAGAACGACGCGGCCACCGCGCAGGAATTGCTCGCCGACGCGTCGATGCGCGATTTCGCCGAAGAGGAAATCCGCGCGGCGCGCGATCGTATGGAGACGCTCGGCGTCGAACTTCAGAAAATGCTGCTGCCGAAGGACCCCAACGACGAGCGCAACATCTTCCTCGAAATCCGAGCCGGCACCGGCGGCGACGAATCCGCGCTGTTCGCTGGCGATCTGCTGCGCATGTATCTGCGCTATGCCGAGCGCAATCGTTGGCAGGTCGAGATGATGTCGGCGAGCGAATCGGATCTCGGCGGCTATCGCGAAGTCATCGTGCGAATTGCCGGCGATGCCGCGTATTCGAAGCTGAAATTCGAGTCCGGCGGGCATCGCGTGCAGCGCGTGCCGGCCACCGAAACGCAAGGCCGCATCCATACTTCGGCCTGCACGGTCGCGGTGATGCCGGAAGCGGACGAGATCGGCGAGGTCGAGATCAATCCGGCCGATCTGCGTATCGACACGTTCCGCGCGTCGGGCGCGGGCGGCCAGCACATCAACAAGACCGACTCGGCAGTGCGCGTCACGCACTTGCCGACCGGCATCGTCGTCGAATGTCAGGACGACCGTTCGCAGCACAAGAACAAGGACCGCGCGCTGAAAGTGCTCGCAGCGCGCATCAAGGATAAGCAAACGCACGAGCAGCAGACGAAGGAAGCGGCGACGCGTAAGAACCTGATCGGCTCGGGCGACCGCTCGGAGCGCATCCGCACCTACAACTTCCCGCAGGGGCGCCTCACCGATCACCGCATCAACCTGACGCTGTATCGCCTCGACGCGATCATGGACGGCGATCTCGAAGAACTGATCGCGGCGCTCGTCAGCGAGCATCAGGCCGAGCTGCTGGCCTCGCTCGGCGACGCTGACTGACGCCCCGCCAATGACCGACGCTTCCCAAATCCCGCTAAACCCCGCCGCTCCGCCCGCGACGGCCGACGCGCTATTGCGCGGATCGCCATTGCCGCCGCTCGAAGCGCGGATTCTGCTCACCCATGTGCTCGGCTGGCGGCGCACGCAGCTGATCACGCGCGGCGAGGAGCCGCTCGAGCGGGCGAGCGTCGAGCGTTATCGCGCGCTGGAGGCGCGGCGCATGGCCGGCGAGCCGGTCGCGCAACTCGTCGGCGCGCGCGAGTTCTTCGGGCTCGAATTCGAAGTCACGCCGCACGTGCTGATTCCGCGTCCCGAAACCGAGCTGCTGGTGGAGACCGCGCTCGCGGCGATCGAAACCCGGCCGCGCCCACGTGTGCTCGATCTCGGTACCGGAACCGGCGCGATCGCGGTGGCGATCGCGTCGATGCGGCCCGACGCCCAGGTCTGGGCACTCGACCGCTCGGCCGACGCGCTCGCCGTCGCCGCGCGCAACGGCGCGCGCCTGCTCGACGCGAAGCGCCCCGGCGGCGCCGTGACGTTCCTGCACAGCGACTGGTACGCCTCGCTCGACGCCGCGCCGCGCTTCGACGCGATCGTCAGCAATCCGCCGTATATCGCGAGCGGCGACCCGCATCTGGCCGAAGGCGATCTGCGCTTCGAGCCGCGCGGCGCGCTCACCGACGAGGCCGACGGCCTCAGCGCGATCCGCGCGATCGTCGCCGGTGCCCCCGAGCGTCTCGCCGCCGATGGCGCGCTTTGGATCGAACATGGCTACGACCAGGCGGAAGCCGTGCGCGCGTTGCTGAGCGCGGGCGGTTTTGCCGAGGTCCGCTCGGAGCGCGATCTCGGCGGTATCGAGCGCATCAGCGGGGGCGTGCTGCGCGCCGCGGCGGCCTGAGGGCGGTCGCCGAGGCTAAAACCCCAGGCGCGACGCGGCTGCGGCCGCCCATAGCGAAATCCGCTATCATTTCAGCCTATTCCCATCCTTTATCGGAACCGCAAGGTCAGTCATGGATACGCAACAACGCATCAAGCAAATCGTCGACGGCAACAACGTCGTTCTCTTCATGAAGGGCACGGCCCAGTTCCCGATGTGCGGTTTTTCCGGCCGCGCCATCCAGATCCTGAAAGCGTGCGGCGTCGGTGAAATCAAGACCGTCAACGTGCTCGAAGACGACGAAATCCGTCAGGGCATCAAGGTGTTCTCGAACTGGCCGACCATTCCGCAGTTGTACGTGAAGGGCGAATTCATCGGCGGCTCGGACATCATGATGGAGATGTACGAATCGGGCGAACTGCAGCAGCTGTTCGCCGCGGCCTGAGCGCTCTGCGCTCCGTTCGCTTTATCAGGCGCCGCAAGCCATGCAGCAAGCACGCACCGCGGCGCCCCGCCGGCTGATCGTCGCGATCACTGGCGCCACCGGCGCCATCTACGGCATCCGGCTGCTCGAGACGCTGCGGCGGCTCGGCGGCATCGAGAGCCACCTGCTGATTTCGAGCGCGGGTTGGCTCAACATCCAGCATGAACTCCAGTTGGGCAAAGAAGACGTGCATCCGCTCGCGGATGTCGTCCATTCGGTGCGCGACGTCGGCGCGAGCATCGCGTCCGGCTCGTTCGCGACTGACGGCATGATCGTCGCGCCCTGCTCGATGAAAACGCTCGCGAGCATCGCGCACGGTTTCGCCGACAACCTGATCACCCGCGCCGCCGATGTGACACTGAAGGAGCGTCGCCGCCTCGTGCTGCTGGTGCGCGAAACGCCGTTGAACCTCGCGCATCTGCGCAATATGACTGCCGTCACCGAGATGGGCGGCGTGATCTTCCCACCTCTGCCCGCGTTCTATAACCAGCCTGCTTCGATCGACGAGATGGTCGACCATACGCTCGCACGCGTGCTCGATCTGTTTGCGCTGGGACCGGCGTTGTCGCCGGCATGGCAAGGACTGCGGGACGCGCACGATTAGCAGCCGCAACGCGAATTAACAACATTGGCGACACAATCAATTCCCCGCGAGCCCATTTATCAAGCTGGCGTGCGGACCTATATTGGTAGCAACCCAATTTCTCAGTGCCGTGCTGTCACGGCCGCGTTGCTGTCATGAACCGCTTACCTTCGCTTTTCCTGTCCCACGGCTCGCCCACGTTGCCGATCGATCCTTCGATGCCGTCCGCCGAGTTCGGCGCGCTCGGCACGCAATTGCCGCGTCCCGAGGCGATTCTGATGTTGTCGGCGCACTGGGGCACCGCCCAGCCACTCGCCAGCATCGCGACGGCGCCTGAAACCATCCACGATTTTTATGGCTTTCCGCGTCAGCTCTACGAAATCCAATACCCGGCACCGGGCGCACCCGATGTCGCGCGCAGCGCCGCCGCGCTGCTCGGCGCGAGCGGCATCGTCGCGGACGTGCAGCCGCACGGGCTCGACCACGGCGCATGGGTGCCGATGCTGCTGATGTTCCCGCAGGCGGACGTGCCGGTCGCGCAACTGTCCATCCAGCCGCACAAGGACGCCGCGCATCATTTCCGCGTCGGCCGGGCGCTGCGCGCGCTGAAAGACGAAGGCGTGATGGTGGTCGGCTCCGGTCAGATCACCCATAACCTGCGCGCCGCCGATTTCTCCGCTCGCCCGGAAGATGCCGATCCGCGCGTGAGCGAATTCACCGACTGGTTCGAAGACAAGCTCGTCGCGCGCGATATCGACGCGCTGCTCGACTATCGCCGCCAGGCGCCGCACGCGGTGCTGATGCATCCGACCGACGAGCATCTGTTGCCGGTGTTCGCCGCCCTCGGCGCCGCCGACGACGACTATTCGCTTGCGATCCAGTCGCTCGGCACCTACCAGCGTTCGCTCGCAATGACGAACTACGTGTTCGGCACCGCCACCGCCTGATCCGCCGCGGAACCCGCCAGCCGCAACGACCAACGAAAAAGCCCGCCTGATCATCGATCGGGCGGGCTTTTTATCTACCGCGAAGGACCCGCTTCGAGCGGCCCTTTCGGCTGCGGCGAACGCTCAGTGCGCGCCGATACCTTCGAGCACTTCGTCGTGCACGAGCCGCTCGTCCAGATACTCCGAACGGTAGCCGCTGTTCACGCCCCAGAAGTAGAACACCAACGAGAAGGCGATCACGACGAGCATGTCCCAGCCGTACGGCAGGATGCCGAAGCCGCCGAACTCCTTGCTGCCGATCAGCGACAGGATCGCCATGATCGGAAGATACGCGACCAGCCACCAGGCTGCCTTCAGGTCACGTCCCCAGCCCTCGAAGCCCTGCTTGGCCTGGAAATAAAAGTACACCGGCAGCGCCACGACCATCAGCAGGATGATTTCGCCGGTCAGCGGCCACTTCGCCCAGTACAGGATCAGCGACGCGCAGACGAACGCGAACGGCGCAATCACCTTCATGCCGGCGATGTGCAGCGGACGCTCGAGATCGGTTGCCGCGCGGCGCAGCGCCATCAGGCTGATCGGGCCGGTCAGGTACGAGATCACCGTCGCGACGGAGATCACCGCCGCGAGCGAGCTCCAGCCGCGGAAGAAGAACAGGAAGATGAACGACACGAACAGGTTGAACCACATCGCCTGACGCGGCACGCCGTAGAACGGATGCACCTGGCCGAAAATCTTCGGCATCGTGTTGTTGCGCTCCATCGCGTAGATCATCCGCGTCGTGGTCGCCATATAGGTCGTACCGGTGCCGCTCGGGCTCACGAACGCGTCGACGTACAGCAGGAACGCAAGCCAGTTCAGGTTCAGCGCAATCGCCAGTTCCGCGAACGGCGAAGCGAAGTTGAAGTGGCTCCAGCCCTTCACCACGTCGGCCGGATTAACGGCGCCGATGTACGCGATCTGCAGCAACACGTAGATCACGAGCGCGAGCAGGATCGAGCCGATCACCGCGAATGGCACGCTCCTGGCCGGATTGCGCGCTTCACCGGCCAGGTTGACCGGGCTCTGGAAACCGTTGAACGCGAACACGATCCCGCTCGTCGCGACCGCAGTCAGCACCGCCGACCAGCCGTACGGCGCGAACGTGCCCGTCTGGCCGAAGTTCTCGGTGTGGACGCCGGTCATCATCAGACCGACGATCGTCGCGCCCGGAATCAGGAACTTGAAGATGGTGATCGCCGAATTGGCGCGCGCGAACAGCTTGACGCCCCAGTAGTTGAGCAGGAAGTAGATGATCACGAGGCCGGCGGACAACAACAGGCCGTTGGTGGTCAATGATCCGTCGACGAAGAGCGCATGCGCCCAAGGATAGGGCCACGTACTCATGTATTGAATCGATGCTTCGGCTTCGATCGGGATCACCGACACGATCGCGATCCAGTTGGCCCACGCGCTGATGAAACCGACCAGCGCGCCGTGCGAGTAGCGCGCATAGCGCACCATCCCGCCAGATTCCGGAAACATCGCGCCGAGTTCCGCGTAGGTCAGTGCAATCGCGAGAATCACGACCGCGCCGATGATCCATGCGCAAATTGCAGCGGGACCGGCAATCTTTGCAGCCTTCCACGCGCCGAACAGCCAGCCGGACCCGATGATCGAACCGAGACCGGTCAGCATCAGCGCGAATGGCCCGATGTTCCGTTGTATAGAACTTTTCACGTCTTCTCCTAAATCAGAACCATGTCGGCACCGCGCGACATCGCTTGTGGCGGTGGCAACGGGGTGACGCGCATGCAAGCGCGTCCAGATGCGGAACAGGTGCAACCGACGCGCGGCGCGTAGTTTAACGGTTGCACCGGGTTGCTGCAGTGAAACCGCCGGCCGACTAAGGGTTCTCCCTAGCAAAAAATCAGCCCGACACGCAAGCTTTGTAAGGACTCTTTGGAATAATCCACCAAAGTTTCGTGCAGACTGTTGACCTTCGCCCGAATTCGCCGTATAACGTTCCAGCAGGATTTCAAGTGGCGAGTGAAGTGGTTCTTTCGTAGTTCGCCCATCAACGGTACTCCGGTTGGTCCCATTACCCCCTTCCTTGATTTTCATGCACCCCGGGCTTCGGCCTTATTCACCATTTTTAGGAAAAAGTAATATGGAAACCGGTACCGTCAAGTGGTTCAACGACGCTAAGGGCTTTGGCTTCATCACTCCGGACGGCGGCGGTGAAGATCTGTTCGCGCATTTCTCGGAAATTCGCGTCGACGGCTTCAAGACGCTGCAAGAAAACCAGAAGGTCACGTTTGAAGTGAAGACGGGGCCGAAGGGCAAGCAAGCAGCTAACATCAAGCCGGTGTAAGCTAGCTTCCAGCTTCCTTCTGGACGCAAAAAACCCCGCCTTGGCGGGGTTTTTTTATTTGTCGGCGGCAAATCCGAATCAATGGATTAAATTTGCCGCATTCGCAATTCGCGGCGGATTATTTTCCGATTATTCGCGATTATCCGAACACGCGTCGGGCGTGAATGCCGAGGCCGGTCGCCACGCTCGCAAGACGATCGCCGAACACCGCTTTCGCGTCCGGAAACGCCGCCGCCAGCGCGCCCGACAGAAACGCGAGGCCAGTCGATCCGCCGGTGAAATAAATCGCGTCGAGCTCGCGCGGTGCGACACCCGCCGCCTGCACCGTATCGCGCGCAGTCTGCACGATGCGTCGCGTTTCGTCCTCGCCGGCTTTGACGAGTTGCGCTTCGTCGAAGGCGAGGCGCAGATCCTCTTCCACTTGCTCGAGATCGATCACGGTCTCGCCGCCCGCTGCCACGCCGATCTTCGCCTCTTCCGCGTGCGCCGCGAGCGCGTGCCCAAAACGCTGCTCGACCACGCGCATCAGCCGGTCGTGGTGCTTCGTCTCGGTGAAAAGGTGCCGCATCAGCGCGAGTTCGCTGACGCGCTTCGGCGTGTAGACGGTGTTGATCAGATGCCAGGTCGCAAGATCGTAATAAATCCGGTTCGGGATTTCGCGCCCTTGCGGATCGAGCGATTGATAACCGAGTTCGCGCAGGATCGTCACGAGTTCGACCCGGCGGTCGAAGTCCGTGCCCGCGACGTGCACACCGTGATGCGCGAGCACGTCGTCCTTGCGCTCGACGCGCTTCATCCGCTCCGGCCCCACTCGCACGAGCGAAAAGTCCGACGTGCCACCGCCGATGTCCGCCACAAGCACGAGTCCTTCGGCGCTCAGGCGCGATTCATAATCGAACGCAGCCGCGATCGGTTCATACTGAAAGTGGATGTCGCGCAAGCCGACCGTGCGCGCAGCGGCTTCGAGCTGTTGCTGCGCCATCTGGTCGGCGCGCGGATCGTCGTCGACGAAGAACACCGGGCGGCCCAGCACCGCGCGGTCGATCGCGCCGCCGGCGCTCGCTTCGGCCGCGCGCTTCAGATGGGTCAGGAACGTCGCGATCACGTCGGTGTACTTGATCGCACTGCCATCGCCGAGATCGGTCGTATTTTCGGCGAGTGGCGAGCCGAGAATGCTTTTCATCGAGCGCATCAGCCGGCCGTCGAAACCGTCGATGTAGGCGGCAAGCGCCGCGCGCCCGAATTCGGTGGTGTTTTCGTCGGTATTGAAGAAGACCGCGGTGGGCAGCGTCGTGTACGCGCCTTCGACCGGCGCCAGCTTTAGCTGCGGGCCGCTCGGAATCGCAACGGCCGAATTGGAAGTACCGAAGTCAATCGCGCAATAGTTCATGGCAGGAATGGCCGCTCACGGCTGGCGCGCACAGAAAGGGGAGCGGCTTTGTATCACGAAAACTCCGGCAGCATCAACTGAAGCTGACGGGACCGCGGAAAGATCGAGTGAAATCCTGGCGCGGAACGGATCTTGCTAGATCCGACCGGATACGCCGCTCCATTTCGCCATCGAGGAGACTTCGCGTCATGAGCGTGCCGCCCACCGCCGCCGTCGATGACCACCACGCCATGCTGATCGAAACCGACTTGCCGTCGCGGCTAGACCGCCTGCCGTGGGGCCGCTTTCACACGCTGATCGTAGTCGCGCTCGGCGTGACGTGGTTGCTCGACGGGCTCGAAGTGACGCTTGCCGGCGCGGTCGCGAGCGCGCTGAAAACCAGCCCGGCGCTGCGCTTTTCGAATGCCGACGTCGGCCTCGCCGGCAGCGCGTACATTGCAGGCGCGGTACTCGGCGCGCTCGGTTTCGGCTGGCTGACCGACCGACTCGGCCGCCGCAAGCTCTTTTTCATCACGCTGACGCTTTATCTGGCCGCGACCGCGGCGACCGCGCTGTCGTGGAATCTGATGAGCTTCATGCTGTTCCGTTTCCTGACCGGTGCGGGTATCGGCGGCGAATACACGGCGATCAACTCGACGATCCAGGAATTCACGCCGGCACGCGTGCGCGGCTGGACCGACCTCGGTATCAACGGCACTTTCTGGGTTGGCGCGGGGCTCGGCGCCGCGGGCTCGCTGGTGCTGCTCGACCCGCATCTGCTGCCTTCCGACTGGGGCTGGCGCGCGTGCTTTTTCATCGGCGCGGTGCTCGCGCTCGGGATTCTGCCGATGCGCATCTGGATACCTGAAAGCCCCCGCTGGCTGCTCACGCACGGTGACGAGCGCGACGCACGGACAATCGTCGAGGGCATCGAAACGCGTTTTCGCGACGACGGCCACACGCTCGCCGACGACGCCCTCACGCGGCTGCGCCTGCGCGCTCGCGACCATACGCCGTTGCGCGAGGTGTTCCACACGCTGTTCAACTTGCACCGGCGCCGCTCGCTGGTCGGTCTCACGTTGATGACCGCGCAGGCATTCTTTTACAACGCGATCTTTTTCACCTACGCGCTGGTCCTCACCGACTTCTATCACGTGCCGGGCGGCGATATCGGCTGGTATCTGCTGCCTTTCGCGCTCGGCAATTTCCTGGGGCCGCTCGTGCTCGGGCGGCTATTCGACGTGATCGGCCGACGCAAGATGATCGCCGCGACGTACGCGATGTCGGCGATCCTGCTGACGCTGTCGGGTTATCTGTTCGAGCAGCAACTGCTGACCGTCGTCACGCAGACGGTCGCCTGGATGGTGATTTTCTTCTTCGCGTCGGCGGCCGCGAGTTCCGCGTATCTGACCGTCAGTGAATCGTTTCCGCTCGAAATCCGCGCGCTCGCGATTGCGGTTTTCTATGCGTTCGGCACCGCGCTCGGCGGCATCATCGGGCCGGCGTTTTTCGGTCGGCTGATCGACACGCATCAGCGCAGCGAAGTGTTTTCGGGCTATCTGGTGGGCTCGGGGTTGATGCTCGCGGCGGCGCTCGTCGCGGCGATCTGGGGTGTCGACGCGGAGCGCAAGTCGCTCGAGCATGTGGCGGCGCCGCTGTCGAGCGTGACGGATGAAGAGTACGGCGTGCAGCGCGCCGATGCAAAACGCGCGGACCGTGCCGCGCGTACCTGACTGCCTGGCGAAGTCACGCGGCAAGCGCCGCGAGTCCGTTGCTCAGAACGCCTTCTTCCAGCCCCCGCCGTACGCGATTTCCGCGAGCGCCACGCGCTGACGCGGCGCCTTCTCGCGTTCGCGCAGGACCGGGTCCAGTTTGTCGACGTCGCCGTAATGGCCAAGCGAGATCATCGCGATCGGCTCGACGTCTTGCGGCAATTCGAAGGTGGTGCGGAACGCGTTCACGTCGAAGCCGCTCATCTGGTGCGCGGCAAGGCCGAGCGCGTGCGCCTGCAGCACCAGCGCCATCGCCGCCGCGCCCGCGTCATAGAGCGCGCAGCGATTGACGTCGCCCTTGTTGGTCAAGGTGTGCGCGGTCACCGCGATCAGCACCGGCGCGGGCGCATTCCAGCCCTGGTTGAACGGCACCAGCGTGGCGAAAGCCTTCTTGAACGCGACTTCATCGACGCTGCGATCGAATACGACAAAACGCCAGGGCTGCGCGTTATACGAGGACGGCGCCCAGCGCGCCGCTTCGAGCACGGCGCGCAATTGATCGCGGCTCACCGGCTCGCTCGAATACGCGCGCGGGCTCCAGCGGCCTGCAATCAGCTCGTGAATGGCAACTTCGGTCGGGGCGGGTTTCTTGGCCATGCGTTTCTCTCGGTAGAAATTCATGATCGTCGGGCGGTTGCCCGAGGCCACATAGCATAACGGGCTTTCGATGCGCGTTCCAACTTGCAGCACGGCGCTATGCGCGCTGGCTGAAAAAGCGCGCACGGCCCATGATGGGGCCGTGCGTCGTTGCATTACTGACGGCGAATCTGCGCGGTCCGCGAAGGCGATTCAGATTGCCTGCGGCGCCGGATATTTGGCCGGGCGGTTGATGCGCAGCACGATCACGGCGGCGATCAGGCACAAGCCGCCGGAAATCATCGACGCGACCGTATAAGTGCCGAGGCTCGCGCGCAGCATGCCCGCGCCGAGCGCCGCGAACGCCGCGCCGAGCTGGTGGCCGGCGACCACCCAACCGAACACGATCGGCGCCGATTCCTTGCCGTAGACGTCGGTGGCGAGACGCACGGTCGGCGGCACGGTGGCGATCCAGTCGAGACCGTAGAACACCGCGAACAGCGGCAGCCCGAAAAAGTCGATGCCGAACGCATGCGGCAGATACATCAGTGACAGGCCGCGCAGCCCGTAGTACCAGAACAGCAGCACGCGGCTATTGAAGCGATCCGACAGCCAGCCCGACAGCGTGGTGCCGAACAGGTCGAACACGCCCATCGCCGCGAGCAGCGACGCGCCCTGCACTTCGGTCATGCCATAGTCGCCGCACATCGCGATCAGATGGGTGCCGACATAGCCATTGGTGCTCGCGCCGCAAATGAAGAAGCTGAAGAACAGCAGCCAGAAATCGCGCGTTTTGCTCGCCGACGCGAGCGTGCCGAACGCGATCGCGAGCGGGTTCTGCCTGGTGACGGTCTTGGTAATCGGCGCGTCGTGCGCTTCGCCGTATGGGCGCAGCCGCATGTCGGCCGGATGCTCGGGCAGCAGGAACGCGACGAGCGGAATCACGATGCCCGCCGCGAGCGCGACCACCCACACGACCTGGCGCCAGCCGTAATGCTCGGCGACGGCCGCGAGCAGCGGCAGGAACACCAGTTGGCCGGTCGCCGAACTGGCGGTCAGGATACCCATCACGAGACCGCGGCGCGTAGTGAACCAGCGCGTGACGACGGTCGCCGACAGCGACAGCGCCGCGACCCCGGTCGATCCGCCGACCATCACACCCCAGATCAGCACCATCTGCCACGGATGCGTCATCAGCGACGACAGCGCGACGCCCGCGGCCATCGTGCCGAGCGCGCTCAGCAGCGTCGGACGGACACCGAAGCGCTGCATCGCGGCGGCCGCGAAGGGCCCCATCAACCCGTACAGCGCGATGTTCACGGAGATCGCGAGCGAAATCGTCGCGCGGCTCCAGCCGAATTGGTGCTCGAGCGGCACCATCATCACGCTAGGCGTCGCGCGCGTACCCGCCGCCGCAAGCAAGACCAGAAACACCACGGCGACGGTCAACCAGCCATAGTGGAAACGTCCGCCTATCAATCGCGCAGCCCAGTTCATCGGTTCTCCAATCGACGCGGCCGGGGTGGCGGCATCGTTCGTATTGTTACGGCTTCGGTAAATGATTTGTGACAGATCAGTCACAATGGTGTTGCGATCTTAGTTACTGGTCGGTAACATGTCAAGGCGTCAATTCATTCGGGTGACTTGCCATGTCCGACAGCGAAACTCTCAAGCCCGCCGCTACTCGCTCGCGGCGTGCGCGCGGCGCACAGACCGCGGGGCCGCAGGCGCAGCAGCATCTGCTGCGCGCGGCGAGCGAGTTGTTCTATCGCGAGGGCGTGCGCACGGTCGGCGTCGATGCGGTGGTCGAGCGCGCGGGTGTGAACAAAATGAGCCTGTACCGGCAGTTTTCGTCGAAGGACGAGCTGGTGATGGCGTATCTGGAACAGAAGGACGAGCAGTTCTTCGGCTACGTCGAGAAGAGTTTCGCCAAACATCCGGGCGAGCCGGCGAAGCAGCTTCAGCAGTACTTCGACGACCTCGCGGTGCGCGCCTCGGTCGACCATTACCGCGGCTGCCCGTTCGTGAACGTGTCGGTGGAGTTTTCGGATACCGCGCATCCGGCGCGGCAGTTCGTGTTCCGCAACAAGCAGCGCTTGATGGCGCGCCTCGTCGAACTGTCGACGGCGGCCGGCGCCGACGATCCGCAAGCGCTCGCCGATGGGCTCGGCCTGCTGATCGAGGGCGTGTACGCGGCGAGCCAGACTTACGGGCCGGGCTGCGGGCCGATCCTCGCCGCGCCGCGAGTCGCCGCGCAGTTGATTGCGGCCGCTTGCGCAAAGAAGCAGGCTGGCTGAGTCAGTCCGTCGGCCGGGTCCTTTAGAATTGCGCGTTTCCCCGTCCCATCCTTCCGCCATGCCGTCGCCCGCCGAATCCCACGATGCCGTTATCGCCACGACCCGTCACTGGCTGACCGAGGCCGTGATCGGCTTGAACCTGTGTCCGTTCGCAAAGGCCGTGCATGTCAAGGAGCAGATTCGCTATGCGGTCAGCGAAGCGGACACGCTCGAAGCGGTACTCACCGACCTGGAAGCCGAATTGCAGACGCTCGTCGCCGCCGACCCCGCCGCCATCGACACGACGCTGCTGATCCTGCCGCACGCGTTCGGCGACTTTCTCGACTTCAACGACTACCTGTTCTTCGCCGACCGCCTGATCCAGCAACTTCGGCTCGAAGGAGTGATTCAGATCGCGAGCTTTCATCCGCACTACCAGTTCGAAGGCAGCGAGCCCGACGACATCGAAAACTACACGAACCGGGCGCCGTATCCGATCCTGCATCTGCTGCGTGAAGACAGCATCGAGCGAGCCGTGCAGGCCTTTCCCGACGCGGAAGAGATTTACGAGCGCAATCAGGAAACGCTGCGGCGCATTGGCCTCAAAGGCTGGGATGCGTTGATGAAGCGCTAGGTGAAGCGCCCGGCTGCGCCTCAGGCCGGCACGAAAAAACGCTCCTTAAGCGCATCGAGTCCGAGCGTGTCGAGCACTTCGCCGAGCCGCTCAGCCGGCCGGCGCCGCGGCAGATCCTTGTACTGCGCGATGATCAGCTCGTTTTTCATCGAGTGTTCCCAGCCGACCAGCTCGGTCACACTGACCTGATAGCCATGCGCTTCGAGCTGCAGGCAGCGCAGCACGTTCGTGATCTGACTGCCGAATTCGCGCGTGTGCAGCGGATGCCGCCAGATTTCCGTGAGCGCGTTCTTCAGAGCCTTGCCTTTGTTCTGCCGCAGCACGCCGGCCACCTCGGCCTGGCAGCACGGCACGACGACGATGTACTTCGCGTGCTTTTCGAGCGCGAAACGGATTGCGTCGTCGGTCGCAGTATTGCACGCGTGCAGCGCGGTCACGATGTCGATTTCGGCGGGCAGCCGCGTCGAGGTGATCGACTCCGCCACGGACAAATTCAAAAACGACATCCCCTTGAAGCCGAGCCGCGCCGCCAGCTCTTCGGACTTCGTCACCAGTTCCTCGCGCGTTTCGATGCCGTAAATGTGCGAAGCCCCACCAGCGGCGTCCTGAAACTGCTTGAAAAACAGGTCGTACAGGATAAAACCGAGGTATGACTTGCCCGCGCCGTGATCGACGAGCGTCAGCGAGCCCTGCTGGTCCTTCAGGTCCTTGAGCAGCGGCTCGATGAACTGGAACAGGTGGTAGACCTGCTTCAGCTTGCGACGGCTGTCCTGATTCATCTTGCCGTCGCGCGTCAGGATGTGGAGTTCTTTGAGAAGTTCGACGGACTGGTTGGGACGGATTTCGTGGGTTTTGCCGGACATCGTGTGGGTCGCCATCAATTGCAGCGCGAACGTGCGACAGATGACGGAAAAAGAGAAAAGTTACTGCCAGTTTACCCAAACTGCGGCATTCCCAGCGAGCACGCCGCGCGGACCACGCGACACAGATGCTCTGCTGGGAACACTTCCTGCTCGACAGGCGCTGCGCGGAAGTGTCTCGAGAATGGCTGAAAACAGCTTGCGCGCCGGCGGAGCCCGCGGGTGCAAGCCGTGTCGCCGAAAACAGGAGGCTGTCCGGTCGTGCGACCGGACACGCGAACCGGATGCATGTGGGGAGAGCGGTCCCGCAACGCGGGCCGAACGTTACGTAACCAGCAGCGGCCGGCTTTGCTACCGGTCGCGCGCTCGGAAGATCACCGAAGAGGCGGCAATGGATACGGTACCCAACGGAAACGTCGAACAGAAGTTTCAGGAAATGCTTGCGAAGCTCACCACCGCGCCGGCATGGTCGGAGAAACAGCAACTCGAACTGGAGATGGCTCGCGATATCTCCACGGAAATGCTGCGGCTCGCCGAGGTCATGCGCGACGGCAACGTCGACCTCGAAACTTGCCTGACGATGCTCAAGTACGCCAAGGTGCTCGACTTCGTGATGACGACGCTCGCGTCCCGACGCGACATCAAGCCGCAGACGTTGCGGGTGATCTTCAAGCTCGCCGGGCTGAAGGTCGATGAGGCGTATCCGGGTTAGCGCGTCGGCATGTTGGTTAGGATGGCTTGGTATCGCGTTTCGCGTGTGACCAAAAGACTGCTGCAACACGACCGCGCGCGGGCGGCTGGATGCCGCTCGCGACGCGGGCTTCCACACTCCCCTTGCACGGGTATCTCAAGCGCGCGGCGCCTCGGCGGGCGGCGTTCCCTCATGAAATAGCGTCTTCAGCTGCGCGCGCAGCTCCGGCGAATCCGCATGCTTGTGAACGCTGACGGCATGCTGGACCGCGGCTTCGAGCAGTTCGCTGTCGCTGTCGGCGGACATCGCGACGGTGCAGTTCATTTCGCTCGGAAATTCGCGGCAGTCGATGTATTTGCGGGTCATGACAATCTCCTTGAACCAGACGATCGAGGAAGATGTGTGAAAAGTATAGGTCGCATGCGGCGCGAGCCAAGCGCTGAAAGCAGTTCGACCGCGTTCGACGGCGTTTGCCGCGCGCCGCGCGCGGTGTGACAATAACGCCCTTCGCGCCGCCCGTCCGTTCGGTCGCTGGCGGCGCAGCGCCTATTTTCCCCCGCAGATCCGCCGAACCGCATGCCCTCCTCGCTCGATTCCGCCCGCGTCGCCGTAATCGGCGGCGGCCCCGCCGGCCTGATGGCCGCCGAGACGCTTGCCCGGCGCGGCGTGCAAGTCCACGTGCATGACGCGATGCCGTCGGTCGGCCGCAAATTCCTGATGGCGGGCAAAGGTGGCATGAACATCACGCATTCGGAAGCGCTCGAGCCGTTTCTCGACCGCTACGGCACGCGCCGCGAGCGCATCGCGCCGCTGCTCGACGCGTTCGGTCCCGACACGCTGCGCGCCTGGTTGCGCGAATTGGGTGTCGAGACGTTCATCGGCAGTTCGGGGCGCGTGTTTCCGTCCGACATGAAGGCCGCGCCGATGCTGCGCGCGTGGCTGCATCGACTGCGCGAAGCGGGCGTGCAGTTCCACATGCGTCACAAGTGGAACGGCTGGGCGTCCGTGTCGGAAGACAACGCCGCGCATGCGCTGCGCTTCGCCACGCCCGACGGTGAGCAGACGGTGAGCTACGACGCGGTCGTGTTCGCGCTCGGCGGCGGCAGTTGGCCGCGGCTCGGCTCCGACGCCGCGTGGGTGCCGCTGATGATATCGCGCGGCGTGCCGCTGATGCCGTTGCGCCCTGCGAATTGCGGCTTCGACGCGGACTGGAGCCCGTATCTGCGCGAGCGTTTCGCTGGTCAGCCGATCAAGACGATCGCGATTTCCTTCACCGATGTAGACGGAAAAGTCCACAATCGACAAGGTGAAATACTTCTGACCGAAACAGGCCTCGAAGGGAGTCTGATTTACGCGCTGTCGGCGCCGATCCGCGAGCGGATTCTGGCCGACGGCGAGCTCACCATCGGGCTGGATCTCGCGCCAGGCTTGCCGCTCGAGCGGGTCATCGAGGAAGTGACGCGACCGCGCGGCTCACGCTCGATTGCGAGTCATCTGCATGGGCGGATTGGCATCGGCGGGGTCAAGCTGGCGCTGTTGCACGAGATTCTGTCGAAAGAAGCATTCGCCGATGCGCGCGGTCTCGCCCACGCGATCAAGGCGCTGCCGTTGCGACTGCTGCGCGCGCGACCGATCGACGAAGCGATCAGCACGGCGGGCGGCATCCCGTTCGAGGCGCTGGACGCACATCTGATGATCGACCGGATGCCCGGCGCATTCTGCGCGGGCGAAATGCTCGACTGGGAAGCACCGACCGGCGGTTATCTGCTGACGGCCTGTTTTGCCAGCGGGCTCGTGGCCGGCCGGGGCGCATGCGCGTATCTCGAAGCGCGCCGCGCATCGGCGTGACGCACGCACTCGCCGTCACCGCACCTTGAGCCGCCACAACGACGTGATCTCGGCCGCTCGCGCAACATGCAGCGGATCGTTCTGATCACTGGCCTTCGGATGCCGTGGACGAATGTCCTCGCGTCCCACCACACTGAGCCCCGCGTGCTCGATCGCCGCCAGCAGCCATGCGCGCGTGCGCAACCCGAGATGCTCGGCGAAATCCGAAATGATCAGCCAGCCTTCGCCGCCCGGCGTCAGATGATCGGCGAGGCCGTTCAGGAAGCCGAGCAGCATGCGGCTGTCAGGATCATAGACCGCGTATTCGAGCGGCGACGCGGGCCGCGCCGGCACCCACGGCGGATTGCAGACGACGAGCGGCGCCCGTCCGTCCGGAAACAGATCGGCCTGCACGATCTCGACTTGCCGGGCGTAGCCCAGGCGTGCGAGATTTTCACGCGCACACGCCAGCGCGCGCTCATCCTGATCCGTGGCGACGATCTTGCGCACGCCGCGTTTGGCCAGCAGCGCGGCCAGCACGCCAGTGCCGGTGCCGATATCGAACGCGAGATCCAGCGACGGCAGCGCGGCGCGCGCGACGAGATCGACGTACTCGCCACGCACCGGTGAGAACACGCCGTAGTGCGGATGAATGCGCTCGCCGAGCGCCGCGATGTCGACACCGTTCTTGCGCCATTCGTGCGCGCCGATCAAACCGAGCAACTCGCGCAACGACACCACCGACGCCTCGCCGGTCGCCGGTCCGTACGCTTCGGTGCAGGCCTGCCGCACGTCGGGCGCGCGACGCAGGGAAATGCCGTAGTCGGCATCGAGCGGAATCAGAATCATGCCGAGCGTGCGGGCGCGTTGCGACTGCGCCTGCCGATGCAGGTTGAACGCGTCGAGCGGTGTCGCTCCCTGCTTGCGTGCCTTGCGTTCGAGTCGGCGCGTGACCGCCTGCAACAGTTGGCGCGCGTTCTGGAAGTCGCCGTGCCACAACAACGCGGTGCCTTCGCAGGCGAGGCGGTAGGCCGAATCGGCGGTGGTGCGGTCGTCGGCGACGACGACGCGCTTCGGCGGCGGCACGGCCGCTTCGGAGCGCCAGCGTGCGGTGCGCGGGCCGTCGGCTTCGGGCCAGGTGAGAGTTGGGGGGTTGGTCATGGTGCAATGGAGTCGATGTGACGTCGCCGGCGACGTGGACCGCGGCAGCGGACCGGAACGTCTGGCGGCTGCCCGCCATCCCTGGCGACGCGCGAATAGTACCGTACCGCCGCCGTGCGGCTTCGCGGGCGCCGCATGAATTGGTGACGATGATCAGGTAAGTTTAGACGCGCCAAATGTAGACAATAAAGTCCATAGTCGACAAGGTGAAAGAGCTAGCGTGATTTTTGAGCCGTCAGGCGGCGCACCACAAGGCATGGGCGCACTTTAGTGGGTCAGTTGCAGACCAAAAAGTCTACGATCGACAAGGTGAAAGAGATATTGTGATTTTTGAGCCATTCAGTGACTCACCTCAAACGGCGGTGCAGCCGAAGTTCAGCGAACAGAATACTAAAAAGTCCACGATCGACAAGGTGAAGGAAACAGCGTGATGTTTGAGCCGTCGAACGGCGCACCTTGGCCCGCACTGCATTTTGGCCGGCCGATTACAGATTAAAAAGTCTACTATGGACAAGGTGAAAGAGATATCGTGATTTCTGAGCTACCCAGCAGCTCACCTCACACCGCATCCAACGTCTTTCCGGCATGGGCTAAAGACGAAAAAAGCACCGTCGAAATCCGACGCGCTCGTGGTGATCCGTGTTGGCGACTTCTACCTGCGTCCCCCGGCGGGGGTGAGGTCCAGCTCGATCTGTTCCGCGATCATCGCCACAATGTCGCTCTGTACCCGGCGTTTCAGGAGTACTCCGCACCTACCGACCGCCTCTGCTGGCGGTGCAGGGCAAGAACGACCCGTTCTCGTCATCGATCTTGACCTGTCTGAGCCGGATGCCGCTACGGGCATCTCACGCTATAGCACACCCGAGGAAATCGCGGAGCCGAGGATGGACGGCGGCGAGGTCAAGTCGGTCTAGCTCGGCGACTCGACTGCCGAAAAAAAACCCCGCCGAAGCGTGTGCTCCGACGGGGTTTTCAAGCATTTCCAGTTACTGCTGATAAAGCAATCTGGTGCCGGCTGCAGGACTCGAACCCGCCACCTCATGATTACAAGTCAAGCGCTCTACCTGATGAGCTAAGCCGGCATGAGGCCGTGATTCTACTTCATTTCACGATCTTAAGGCGAGCCCTTCCGCCACCTTTCGATCCATCGTCGTCGGGTTGCGGTTTGTCGTCGGCGTCGCTGGCCTCGGCCGGGTCGACCGGCGCCGTTTCGACGGCGCGCGGCGCCGCCGGCGTGTCCGCTTCGTCCGCGGCATCCGCGCCCGAATCCTGAGCTTCGCCGCCCGCCGTTTCGACCGGGAACGCCATACCTTGGCCGTTCTCGCGCGCGTAGATCGCCAGAATATTGGCGACCGGCACTTCGATCTTGTGCGACTTGCCGGAAAAGCGCGCGTTGAACTCGATCCACTCGTTGCCCATCTGCAACTGGCTGGTCGCCTCGAAGCTGATGTTTAACACGATCTCGTTGTCTCGCACGAACTGACGCGGCACGCGCGTCTGATTGTCGACGCGGACCGCGATGTGCGGTGTGTAGCCGTTATCCGTGCACCACTCATAGAGCGCGCGCAGCAGATAAGGCTTCGTGGAAATCTCTTGCATCAACAGTCCTCTTGCGGGGGCGGGCGCGCATCGAAGCAATCCGGCGCCCGCACACCAAAGCCAAACTCAACGACGCATCACCTTTTCCGACGGCGTCAGCGCTTCGATATAAGCCGGGCGGCTGAAAATGCGCTCGGCGTACTTCATCAGCGGCGCGGCGTTCTTCGACAGCTCGATACCGTAGTGGTCGAGGCGCCACAAGAGCGGTGCGATCGCGACGTCGAGCATCGAGAACTCTTCGCCGAGCATGTACTTGTTCTTCAGGAAGATCGGCGCGAGCTGCGTCAGGCGATCGCGGATCGCGAGGCGCGCCTTCTCGTGATTCTTCTCCGCTGCCTTGCCCTTCTCGTTTTCGAGTGTGCCGACGTGGACGAACAGCTCTTTCTCGAAGTTGAGCAGGAACAGGCGTGCCCGCGCGCGTTGCACCGGATCGGCCGGCATCAGCTGCGGGTGCGGGAAGCGCTCGTCGATGTACTCGTTGATGATATTCGATTCGTACAGAATCAGGTCCCGTTCGACGAGAATCGGCACCTGACCATACGGATTCATCACGGCGATGTCTTCCGGCTTGTTGAACAGGTCGACGTCGCGGATCTCGAAGTCCATGCCCTTTTCGAACAACACCAGCCGGCAACGCTGGGAGAACGGGCAAGTAGTGCCGGAATACAGAACCATCATGTTTACGTTTCCTCAAAAAGCTGAAGGGCCAGCGCACGGAAAAACCGTTCAGCAGGTCTTTCCTGGCGCCGGCCCCACGCCGTGTAGCGGCGTGATTATTTGATATGTTTCCAGTATGCGGCGTTCAGTCGCCAGGCGAAAAAGCTCAGGATACCGAGGAACAACACCACCCACACGCCAAGTTGCTTGCGGGTTTGCTGCGTCGGTTCGGACATCCATGACAGGTACGACACAAGGTCGGCCACAGCAGAATCATAATCTACCGGCGACATCGTCCCCGGAGTGAGTTGCTGGAAACCGAGGAATTTGTGTACCTTTTCGCCGGTTTTTTCATCGGTTTCATCACCGAATTTCGCCGCCCGCTGCCCCTGAAGCTGCCACAGCACGTGAGGCATGCTCACGTTTTCGTACACCAGATTGTTCCAGCCAGTCGGCCGCGTATCGTCGCGGTAAAAACTACGCAGATACGTGTACAGCCAGTCCGTGCCGCGCGCCCGCGCCTCCACCGACAAATCCGGCGGCGTCGCCCCGAACCACGATTTCGCGTCGTCCGGGCGCATCGCCACGGTCATCGTGTTGCCGACCTTGTCGGTGGTGAATAGCAGATTCGCCTGGACTTCGTTCGGCGTGATGCCGAGATCGGTCAGCCGGTTGTAGCGCATCAGGTTCGCGCTGTGGCAATTCAGGCAGTAGTTTACAAACAATTGCGCGCCGCGCTGCAAAGAAGCGAAATTGTTCGTGTTGTCCGGCGCGCGACTGAGCGGGAAATTCTCGTCCGCGTGGACCGGAGCGGCCAACATCGCAAGCACGGTCGCGCCGACCAGCACGCACATCGAAAGCAGTTTTTTCATCTTCGTGTTCTCCTGGCTCGCGATTAGTGAGGCTTGAACCGCACCCGTTCCGGCGGCTGCTTGAACTTGCCAAGCCGCGTCCAGAAGGGCATGCCAAGGAAAAACGCGAAGTACACCAGCGCGCAGATCTGAGCAATCAGCGTTGCGGCGGGCGATGGCGGCCGCGTGCCGAGGAAGCCGAGCGTCAGGAACGCGATCACGAAGATCCCCAAGAAAACCTTGTGGAAAAACGGCCGGTAGCGAATCGACCTGACCGGCGAGCGGTCCAGCCACGGCAGGAAGAACAGCGAAATAACCGCGCTGCCCATCACGACGACGCCCCAGAATTTCGATTCGGTGAACACCATCGCGACGATCACCAGCACCGCGAGCACTGGCAACCCGATCTTCCACTTGCCGCGCGCGCGCACGAGCGCGAGCAGCCCAAGTAGCGCAATGACGATCATCAGGACGATCTTGAATGGATCGGTGGTGGCGCGCAGCATCGCATAAAAAGCGGTGAAGTACCAAACTGGCGCAATTTCCGGCGGCGTCTGCAGCGGATTCGCCGGGACGAAGTTGTTGGCTTCCAGGAAGTACCCGCCCATTTCCGGCCCGAAGAAGATGATGGCCGCGAAAATCAGCAGGAAGATCGCCACACCCATGAAGTCGTGCACCGAGTAGTACGGGTGGAACGGAATGCCGTCGAGCGGCACGCCATCCGGCCCCTTCTTCGCCTTGATTTCGATGCCGTCCGGGTTGTTCGAGCCGACTTCGTGCAGCGCGACGAGGTGCGCGATCACGAGGCCGACTAGGACCAGCGGAATCGCGATCACGTGGAACGCGAAGAAGCGGTTCAGCGTGACGTCGGACACGACATAGTCGCCGCGAATCCACAGCGACAGATCCGGTCCGATGAACGGAATCGCCGAGAACAGGTTCACGATCACCTGCGCGCCCCAGAACGACATCTGGCCCCACGGCAGCAGATAGCCGAAGAAAGCCTCGGCCATCAGGCTCAGGAAAATCAGGCAGCCGAAAATCCATACGAGCTCGCGCGGCTTGCGGTACGAGCCGTACAAAAGCCCGCGAAACATGTGCAGATACACAACGACGAAGAACATCGACGCCCCCGTCGAGTGCATGTAGCGGATCAGCCAGCCCCACGGCACCTCGCGCATGATGTACTCGACCGACGCGAACGCCAGCGTCGCATCGGGCTTGTAGTTCATCGTCAGCCAAATGCCGGTGACGATCTGGTTGACGAGCACCAGCAACGCCAGCGAACCGAAGAAGTACCAGAAATTGAAGTTCTTCGGCGCGTAGTACTCGGAAACGTGCTTCTTCCACGTGGCAGTCATCGGGAAGCGCTGGTCGATCCAACCAGCCAGCCCGGTCGTCTCTACTTCGTGTTCGCTCGCCATTACGCTTCTCCTTTTTCGTCCTTCCCGATCACAAGGGCCGTCGCCGACGTGAACATGAAGCGCGGGATGTCGAGGTTCTGCGGGGCGGGTTTGTTCTTGAAGACGCGGCCGGCCATGTCGTAGGTCGAGCCGTGGCACGGGCACAGGAAGCCGCCAGGCCAGTCGTCGGGCAGATTGGGCTGCGGGCCCTCCTGGAAGCGCGGCGTCGGCGTGCAGCCCAGATGCGTGCAAACGGCGACGGCAACCAGCAGATGCTTGTTCTCGGCGCGTGAACGGAATTCGTTGTTGCAGTAGTCCGGCAGCGGCATCGAGAAGGGATTCTGCGTGTGAGGGTCCGCTACCTGGCTATCGGCTTTTTGAACATCGGCGAGCATGCGGTCCGTGCGGTTGATGATCCACACCGGCTTGCCACGCCAGGCGACCGTCATCATGTCGCCGGGCTTCAGACCACTGATATCGACTTCGGCCGGGGCACCTGCAGCCTTGGCCTTTTCGGATGGTGCAAACGAACTAACAAAGGGTACGACAACGGCAACACCTCCTATGCCGCCTGCTACGGTCGTCGCTACCAGCCAGTTACGGCGGCTGCCATCGACGCGTTCCTCTTCTTTGTCTCGCATCACACGCCCCACTTCTGAGTTGGATTTTTCCTTCACGTCGCTTCTACCGCCGCTAGTTTGCTCGAATGGAGTCGCCATTTACAAGGGCCGATTGCCAAAAACCGTGCGAAGCCCTTGATAACTCAGGGTTTGTCCGTACCGATCGCAGACTTTTTTGTACCTCCTTTTAAGCGCCTTCTGCGGTATTCGCGCCTTTTTCTTCGTTAATGCAATTCGCAATTCAAACGGGATTCGGAATGTCGATAAACAGGTGTTCGATATCGAACGATTCGGACAAATGCTTGCCCACCGCCTGCACGCCGAAACGTTCTGTCGCGTGGTGGCCGGCCGCAAGAAAGGCGACGCCGCTTTCCGCCGCCGTATGCATCACCGACTCCGATACTTCGCCCGTCACGTAGACGTCGACGCCAGCGTTGATCGCCGCGTCGAACATCCCTTGCGCGGCGCCCGTGCACCAGCCGACGCGGCGCAGCTGCATATCGGGATCGCCGAACACGAGCGGCGTGCGGCCCAGCGTTTGCTCGATTTCCGCGCTCAGGTGCGAAAGCGAGATCGGCATTGGCAACGTGGCGAGCCAGCCGAGGTCGTTGTCGCCGAAACGCGCGTCGCTGATCCAGCCCATCTTCTCGCCGATCTGCGCGTTGTTACCGAATTCGGGATGATCGTCGAGCGGCAGGTGGTAGGCGAACAGGTTCAGGTCGTTGGCGAGCAGCAGCTTCAGTCGAGCGTGCTTGCGGCCGGTGATCTGCGGCGCCTCGTTGCGCCAGAAGTAGCCGTGATGGACCAGCACGGCGTCCGCGCCCCAGTCGAGCGCGGCCTCCAGGAAGGCCACCGACGCGGTCACACCGGTCGCGAGTTTGTTGATCCGGCGGCGCCCTTCGACCTGCAGTCCGTTCGGGCAATAGTCCTTGAAGCGCGCGGTTTCAAGGAGATTGTTCAAGTACAATTCAAGTTCAATCCGATCCATATAGACCTCTTGTCTTCAGATGCTTAGACGCTTTTGGCTGTTATTTGCCCAAGCGGTGACGGTGCTGTTGGCGCTAATGTTCATCATTGCGACCCTCAAACCGCAGTGGCTGCAGCGTCAAGGACAATTCGGCAGACAACTCGCCGAACCGATCGTGGCGCTGCGGGAAGTGGCGCCGGGCATCACCAAAGGGCATGCCGAAACGTCCTATGCCGAAGCGGCGCAAAAGGCCATGCCCGCGGTCGTCAACGTGTTCTCCAGCAAGGATGGCTCGCTGCCGCCCGACCCGCGCGCCAAAGATCCGCTGTTCCGCTACTTCTTCGGCGACAGGAACAATCGCAAGCAGCAGGAGCAGCCTGCCTCGAATCTCGGCTCAGGCGTGATAGTGAGTTCGGAAGGTTACATTCTAACGAACCAGCACGTCGTCGACGGCGCCGATCAGATCGAAGTCGCGCTCGCCGACGGCCGCACCGCCAGCGCGAAGGTCATCGGCATCGACCCCGAGACCGATCTGGCGGTGCTCAAGGTCAACATGAGCAATCTGCCCACCATCACGCTCGGCCGGATGGACCAGACCCGCGTCGGCGACGTCGTGCTCGCGATCGGCAATCCGTTCGGCGTCGGGCAGACCGTGACGATGGGCATCGTCAGCGCACTGGGCCGCAACCACCTTGGCATCAATACGTTCGAAAACTTCATCCAGACCGACGCCCCGATCAACCCCGGCAACTCGGGCGGTGCGCTCGTCGACGTGAACGGCAATCTGCTCGGCATCAACACCGCGATCTACTCGCGCTCGGGCGGCTCGCTCGGCATCGGCTTCGCGATTCCGGTGTCGACCGCGCGCAGCGTGCTCGAGAGCATCATCACGACCGGTACGGTCACGCGCGGTTGGATCGGTGTCGAACCGCAGGACGTGACGCCGGAAATCGCCGAGTCGTTCGGGCTCGATCAGAAGTCAGGCGCGATCGTCGCCGGGGTGCTGAAGAGCGGACCGGCCGACCGCGCGGGCATCAAGCCCGGCGACATCCTGACGAGCGTGAACGGCCAGGTGATCACCGATACGACGCGCCTGTTGAACGTGATCGCGCAGATCAAGCCGGGCACGGCGGCAAAAGTGCATCTGGTACGCAAAGGCCATCAGATCGATCTCGACGTGATGATCGGCAAACGCCCGCCGCCGCCCAAACAGCCGGAAGACGAAAACGGCGGCGATCAGCCGGACGACGAAGGTGGTTGAAGTCAAGGCCGCAACTAACGCAACGAAAAAGGGCAGTCCGTGATGGGCTGCCCTTTTCATGTGACGCCGGGCACCGACTCCCGGCACCTCAATTAGACGGCGGCGGACTCGCATCCTCGACGACTACCGGCTGCTTGCCGACGATCAACCGCGCCGCGACGATGCCGGCTTCGTACAGCACAATCAGTGGAACCGCGAGGATCAGCTGCGAAAACACGTCCGGCGGCGTCACGACGGCCGACACCACGAACGCGCCGACGATCACATACGGCCGGATCTCCTTCAGCTTCTTCAGGGTCACCACGTTCATCCGCACCAACAGGACGACGACGATCGGCACCTCGAACGTGACACCGAACGCGATGAACATCGTGAGCACGAAGCTCAGGTAATTGTCGATATCAGTTGTCATTTCCGCGCCGAGCGGCGCGTTGTAGTGCGCCATCACGCGGAAGATGGTCGGAAACACGACGAAATACGCGAACGCCATGCCGCACAGGAACAGCGTATAGCTGCTCGCCACCAGCGGTGCGACCAGCTTCTTCTCGTGCTGATAGAGTCCCGGCGCGACGAACGCCCAGATCTGGTACAGCACGACCGGCAGCGCGATCACGAAAGCGACCAGCATCGTCACCTTCATCGGCACGAAGAACGAGCCGGTGACGTCGGTGACGATCATCTTGCCGTCCTTCGGCAGATTCATCATCAGCGGCCGCGCGAGCAGTTTGAAGATGTCCGGCGCCCAGTACACGAGCCCGACAAACACGACGATGACGGCGAGCCCCGCACGGATGATGCGGTCACGCAGTTCGACGAGGTGGGAAATGAAGGTCTCTTCGGCGCCTTCGTTCTGGGATTGCTGGGGGTCGCTCACACCGGCCCTCGGTTAGGGATTGTCGATCTGAACATCAGAAAAATCGCGTCGGACGACGCAGGTTGGCAGGTGTGTGCCGCGCAACGCGCGCGGCGCCCGACTGCACG
Source organism: Paraburkholderia sp. BR14374 (assembly GCF_040948685.1). Classification (NCBI taxonomy): domain Bacteria; kingdom Pseudomonadati; phylum Pseudomonadota; class Betaproteobacteria; order Burkholderiales; family Burkholderiaceae; genus Paraburkholderia; species Paraburkholderia sp. BR14374. The sequence continues at coordinate 61,678 of NZ_JBFPKF010000017.1, forward strand.
CGCGTGCGGCGCAGGCTCGCTCGCTTGTACCAAGTGGGGGTGGCGCTTTGCTGGACGCGCCAGTTCTTGCGTTTGGGCGCGGCGGCCGGTGTACTGACCGGCCACGAGGTGGCACCGGTGCTGCCGCTGACGCCGCTGCCGGCGTCTTCGAGCGCGCCGCCGGCGATACTCGGCGACACCGACGTACCGCTCTTCCATGCCTCGTTCAGTTCATTCTCGTGCTTGCGCAGATTGTCCTGAACCGCCGTTTCGACGTTGCTGGCGGCCTTCTCGAACTCGGTCTTCATGCGCCGCAGTTCGTCGAGCTCGATTTCGCGCGTGACTTCGGCCTTCACGTCGTTGACGTACCGCTGTGCGCGGCCGAACAGCGCGCCGGCCGTGCGGGCGACACGCGGCAGGCGCTCAGGCCCGAGAACGACCAGCGCGACGACGCCGATCAGCGCCATCTTGGTTAGACCGAGGTCCAGCATGAGGTGAAATGTCCGTCAGAAACGCGGGAACGGCGCAAACGCCGCGGCTTTAGCGGTAATCGCCCGATTGCTGCGTCTTTTCTTTCGCTTCGACGTCCACCGCGCCGTTGCGCGGCAACTCGCGCTGCTGCTGTTGCGCGTCGGCCGACGGCGATTCGGCTTCCTTCATGCCTTCCTTGAAGCCCTTCACCGCGCCGCCCAGATCGCTGCCGATGTTGCGCAGCTTCTTCGTGCCGAACACGAGCGCGACGATCAACAGAACGATCAACCAATGCCAAATACTCAACGAACCCATGACTACTCTCCTTAACCCCGACGCCGCATCTCGATGCGGCAAATTTGCCTAACCTGAAGCGCGTGCGCTTCGTCTGCCTCTATCTCTACGTTACCGCAGCTCGCACCACCTCGCTCGCAAAGTGCGCCGCAGTCTGAACCGCCGTCATTCTGGTCAGGCGATCGCGTCGACGGTATTACACAGCGGTAAAAATAACGGCGACGCTATTGTCCTCGACCAAAACTCGCGGCGGTGTGCTCTCGCCACGCGGCGCGCATGACCCGTGTGCCCGCTCAGCCCATGCGATGCCAGGGGCGCGGTCCCGCGAGAATATGCGCGTGCAGGTGATACACCTCCTGACCACCGCCCGGACCGGTATTGATTACCGTGCGAAAGCCCGTTTCGCCGCCGCTATACGCGACCCCCAATTGCTCCGCCAGTCGAGCGGCCAAGACAAGCATTCTACCAAGCAGCGGCGCGTCGCTTTCCGTGCAGCTCGACAGCGTTGCAATGTGCTTGCGAGGGATCACCAGCACATGCGTTTCGGCCGCCGGACGGATGTCGCGGAAGGCGACGAACTCGTCGTCTTCGTGGACTCTGGTCGAGGGGATTTCGCCAGCGGCGATCTTGCAGAAAAGACAGTTCGGATCGTGACTCATCGTGTTCCTGACGCGGTATGACTTAGGCGAGCGAAGCCGCACGCGACGAGGTTCGACCCGAATGCCGGTCCGCGCGTGCGGGCCGGCTAGCGTTCAGACCCAGCCGGCCGGATTCGCGAATGGCTTGTTATCGTACAGATACAGCCAGCCTTTGATAATACGGTACAACATCCATATGCTGACCGCCCACAGCACCGGGATGCCGATCACGACGACCAACAGCAACGCGCCGATCGCATAGCCGACGAGGCCCATCCAGAACGTGCGAATCTGCCATTCGAAGTGCGCTTCGTACGGCGTGCCGGCCACGTCGGCCCGTTTCACGTAGTTGATGATGATCGCGACCAGAATGGTGAGCCCGCCGGTCAGCCAATGAACCGCATACAGCGCGTACAGCACGTGCGTGAGCGTGCGCAGGCTGCGCTCCCGCTCAGGTTCCATCGCGTGGCGGTAGACCGGCGGCGGATAGCTTCCTTGCGGCTGTTCCATGCTTGCGTCCTCACGAAGGTGCGGTTACCGCTATATAGGTGCCAGCGCGCGCGACTTCAAGCGGAAATGCCAGATTTCCGCTCCGGCTGCTCAGTCGCCGTTTTCCTCACGCGCGCGGCTCTTGCGCAGCGCTTTTTCCTCGATACCCGACAGGCCTTCGCGACGCTCGAGTTCGGCGATCACGTCGGCGGGGCTCAGATTGAAATGCGACAACATCACGAGGCAGTGGAACCACAGGTCCGCGACCTCGCCGACCAGCGCCTTCGGCACGCCGCCGTGGCGCGCGTCCTTTGCAGCCAGCACGACTTCGGTGGCTTCTTCGCCGATCTTCTTCAGAATCGCGTCGTCGCCCTTGTGGAACAGGCGCGAGACGTACGAGGTGTCTGGATCGCCGCCCTTGCGGCCATCGATCACCGCCGCGAGGCGCAACAGCGTGTCGAGCGTGGAAGCCTCGGCGGGCGACGGGTTTTGCGTGGATTGCGTCATTTGTAGATGTGTTCGGGGTCTTTCAGCACGGGATCGACGGCCTGCCAGTCGCCGTCGTCCACCGAGCCTTCGAATTTCTGGAAAAAGCACGAGTGGCGGCCTGTGTGGCAGGCGATGCCCGAGACCTGCTCGACCTTCAGCAGTACGACGTCTTCGTCGCAGTCGAGCCGCACTTCATGCACGTGCTGCACGTGGCCGGATTCCTCGCCCTTGAACCACAGGCGCTGGCGCGAGCGCGAGAAATATACCGCGCGGCCGGTCTCGACTGTCTTCGCGAGAGCCTCGCGGTTCATCCACGCGAACATCAGCACGTCGTTCGTCGATGCTTCCTGCGCGATCACAGGCACGAGGCCGTTCGCGTCCCACTTGACCTTGTCGAGCCAGTTCACCGCCGAAGGATTCGTCACGTCACAACCTCACCGAAATGCCCTGATCGGCCATGAAGCGCTTGGCCTCGCCGACCGTGTGTTCGCCATAGTGGAAGATGCTCGCGGCCAGCACCGCGTCCGCGTGACCGCTTTTGATGCCGTCGGCGAGATGCTGCAGATTGCCGACGCCGCCCGAGGCGATCACAGGAACCGGCACCGCGTCCGACACCGCGCGCGTCAGCGCAAGGTCGAAGCCGCTCTTGGTGCCGTCGCGATCCATGCTGGTCAGCAGGATTTCGCCCGCGCCGAGCTCGGCCATCTTGCGCGCCCATTCCACCGCGTCGAGACCGGTGGCCTTGCGGCCGCCGTGCGTGAACACTTCCCAGCGCGGCGTTTCGCCGTCGGCCGACACGCGCTTCGCGTCGATCGCGACGACGATGCACTGCGAGCCGTATTTGTCGGTCGCGTCCTTCACGAGCTGCGGATTCGCGACCGCCGACGAGTTCATGCTGATCTTGTCCGCGCCCGCGTTCAGCAGGCGCCGCACGTCTTCGACCGCGCGCACGCCGCCGCCGACCGTCAGCGGAATGAACACCTGCGAGGCGACCGCCTCGATGATCGGCAGGATCAGGTCGCGCTGATCCGAGGTCGCGGTGATATCGAGAAACGTCAGTTCGTCGGCGCCCTGGTCGTCGTAACGGCGCGCGATTTCGACCGGGTCGCCGGCGTCGCGCAGTTCGACGAAGTTGACGCCCTTGACCACGCGGCCCGCGGTGACGTCGAGACAGGGGATGATGCGTTTAGCTAGAGCCATGATCGTGCAATTCTGCCAATACCGCTGATGAGGCCGCTCGCTTGCGGGCAAGCGGCACGGTGCCGGCGCGAGCGGTTGCGTCGCGCCGCGAGTGAAGTGCTGGCCGCAGGCCGCCGAGGTTCCGGTTGCGTGATCGTGCGAAGCGCGCTACCCGGCAAGCCATCGGTCGAGCGAGTGCCGCAAGCCGAGGTGAGTGCCACGCCGGCACACGGCGCAAGCTTCCCGGCAAGCGAGGCCGACGCCGCGCTTAAGCGTCGTCCGCTTCGCGCAGCTTGTCCGCGAGCGTCTGCGCGGCCGCGAAGTCGAGGTCGCCCGAATAGATCGCGCGGCCGCAGATCACGCCTTCGATGCCCTCGCCTTCGACTTCGCACAGCGATTCGATGTCCGCGAGGTTCGACAGACCGCCGCTCGCGATCACCGGAATCTTGACCGCGCGCGCAAGGCGCACCGTCGCTTCGATGTTGATGCCCTGCAGCATGCCGTCGCGGCCGATGTCGGTGTAGATGATCGACTCGCAGCCGTAGTCCTCGAACTTGCGCGCGAGGTCGGCCACTTCGTGACCGGTCAGCTTGCTCCAGCCGTCGGTCGCGACCTTGCCGTCTTTCGCATCGAGGCCGACGATGATGTGGCCGCCGAACGCGGTGCACGCGTCCTGCAGGAAGCCGGGGTTCTTCACCGCCGCGGTGCCGATGATCACGTACGACAAACCGTCGTCCAGATAGCGCTCGATCGTGTTCAGGTCGCGGATGCCACCGCCGAGCTGAACCGGAATTTCACCGCCCACTTCGTCGATGATCGCGCGGATTGCATCGCCGTTCTTCGGCTTGCCAGCGAACGCGCCATTCAGATCGACGAGATGCAGACGACGCGCGCCGCGGTCGACCCAATGTCGGGCCATTGCCGCCGGTTCCTCGGAGAAAATCGTCGCCTGGTCCATATCGCCCTGTTTGAGGCGTACACACTGACCATCTTTCAGGTCGATGGCGGGAATCAGCAGCATAGCAATCGGGTGTTATCTGGGAGTGGATTGAAGGTCGGCGGCAGCGGCTGGCGGATCAGCCCGCCGCAATACCGTCTCGCTAGTTTAGTACAACTCTTTCGGCGCTCCAGTGGGGCGCCGGTCGGATGCGGGACCGCGGCACCGCGCGACGCACGCGCGGCAACGGGATAAAGAAAGGCGTTCACGGGTTCCAGTGCACGAAGTTGCGATACACGCGCAAACCCGCCTCGGCGCTCTTTTCGGGGTGAAACTGGGTGGCGAAAATGTTATCCCGCGCTACAGCCGAGGTAAAGGGCACGCCGTAGACCGTCTCGCCCGACGTGTGCGTCGGGTTGTCCGGCACCACGTAGTAGCTGTGCACGAAGTAGAAGAACGCGTTGTCGGCGACGCCGTCCCACAGCGGATGCGGCTGCGCCTGACGCACGCGGTTCCAGCCCATCTGCGGGACCTTGAAGCGCGAGCCGTCGTCCTGCAGGCGGCCTTCGAGCTCGAAGCGCACCACCTTGCCGGGCAACAGACCCAGCCCCGGCGTGTCGCCCTCGGCGCTCCAGTCGAACAGCATCTGCTCGCCGACGCACACGCCCATCAGCGGCTTGCTGCGCGACGCCTCGACGACCGCTTCCTGCAAACCGGACGCGCCGAGACTGCGCATGCAGTCGGGCATCGCGCCCTGGCCGGGCAGCACCACGCGGTCGGCCGCACGGATCGCTTCCGGACGATCGACGATCGCCACGTCCGCTTCCGGCGCCGCTTTGCGCAGTGCCTGTGCAACCGAGCGCAGGTTGCCCATTCCGTAATCCACAATCGCTATCGAAGTTTTCATTTCAAGTTGGGCCGCTCTGCCCTTGATCCATCGATGCCGCCGCGCGGCGTCGAACGACGTGCCGGCAAATGCGGTCCTGCCCGATGAGTCGCGTGAAGGTGAGGGGCCTGAAGACGTTGGGGGCGGTGAAACCCTGTGTTAAAGCCTGCTACGGCCGTTCGGTCAGAGACTGCCCTTGGTCGACGGAATCTGTCCGGCCGCACGCTCGTCGAGTTCGACGGCCATGCGCAGCGCGCGCCCGAACGCCTTGAACACCGTTTCGAGCTGGTGGTGAGCGTTGATGCCGCGCAGATTGTCGACATGCAGCGTCACGCCGGCATGGTTTACGAAGCCGCGGAAGAATTCGATCGACAGGTCGACGTCGAACGTGCCGATGCGCGCGCGCGTGAACGGCACGTGGAATTCGAGGCCCGGACGCCCGGAAAAATCGATCACGACGCGCGACAGCGCTTCGTCGAGCGGCACATAGGAATGGCCGTAGCGGCGGATGCCCTTGCGATCGCCGATCGCCTTCGCGACGGCCTGGCCGAGCGTGATACCGGTGTCTTCGACGGTGTGGTGGTCGTCGATATGCAGGTCGCCATGCGCTTCGATCTCGAGGTCGAACAGCCCGTGGCGGGCGATCTGGTCGAGCATGTGGTCCAGGAACGGCACACCGGTGGCCAGCTTCTGCTGGCCGGTGCCGTCCAGGTTGATCTTCACACGGATCTGCGTTTCGCTGGTGTTGCGAACGACTTCCGCAAGGCGCATGGCAATTCCTCGAATCTGGCTTAAAAGCGCTAGTAATGTGGGGTGGACTAATGGCGAGCTGCTCAATGCAGCCGTTCAATGCAGCGGCTCGGTGCCGCCGCTCGATGCGGCGGATTACCGCAACACGAGTTTCAGGCCGGCGAGCAACTGCGCGTTCTCGTTCGGCGAACCTACGGTCAAACGCACGCAGTTGTCCAGCAATGGGTGCATTTTACTCACGTTTTTGATCAGAATACGCGCCGTTAGCAGGGTTTCGAACAATACCGACGCATCGGGCACCCGCACGAGCAGGAAGTTGCCCGCGCTGTCGAACACTTCGGCGCCCGGCAGCGCGGCCACCGCCTGCGCTAGCTTCTCGCGTTCGTCGCGCAATTGCGCGGCCTGCGCGTCGAGCACGCCGATGTGGTCGAGCAGGAAATCGGCGGCGGCCTGCGTCAGCACGTTGGTGTTGTACGGCGGGCGCACCTTGTCGAACTCGGTCAGCCACGCGGGCTTGCCGACCAGATAACCGAGGCGGATCCCGGCGAGGCCCAGCTTCGACACCGTGCGCATCACGACGACGTTGTCGAACTGGTCGGCGCGCGGCAGCCAACTCTTCTGCGCGAACGGCTGATACGCCTCGTCGATCACGACGAGGCTCTTGCCCGCCGCGGCGATGATGCGCTCAATTGCGGCGTCATCGAACAGCGTGCCGGTCGGGTTGTTCGGATACGCGAGATAGATCAGCGCCGGTTCGTGCTCGGCGAGCGCCGCGAGCATCGCGTCGGTATCGAGCGTGAAGTCGGCTTTCAGCGGCACGCCGACGAATTCGAGATGCGCCAGCTTGGCCGACATCTGATACATGACGAAGCCCGGCACCGGCGCGAGCACCTTCGCGCCAGGCTTCGCGCACGCGACCGACATAATGCTGATGATTTCATCCGAGCCATTGCCAAGCAGCACGTCGCAGCCCGCCGGCACGCCCATCACGTGACGGATGCGCTCGATCAGTCGCTCGGGACGCGGCGCCGGATACCGGTTCAACGCGACGCCGGCCAGACGCTCGCCGAGATGGGCGGCAAGTTCCGGCGGCAGCGGGAACGGGTTTTCCATCGCGTCGAGCTTGATGAAACCGGTGGCGTCCGGAACCGGATAGCTCGTCATTGCGAGCACGTCGCTGCGGATGATGTCTTGAGGTGTCGTCATAGCTTCGGGGCCGGGCCGGGCGAAGACTGCCATGTCGGCGTCGTCGGTGCAGGGCGTTCGGGTTGGTCTCTGTCGTCGTTATTGAACGGGGCGGATGCTCGATGCGTCGCTCGCGCGGCAGTCTCCGCCCTCGCCGCTTGCGTCTCAGCCGCGTTCGTTGTTGTTCTGCCGCATCCGGAATTCGGCGCTGCGTGCGTGCGCTTGCAGACCTTCGCCATATGCAAGTTCGGCGGCGATCTCGCCGAGCGTCTGCGCGCCCTCCGCGCTGACCTCGATCAGGCTCGAGCGCTTGAAGAAATCATAAACGCCGAGAGGCGACGAGAACCGTGCGGTACGCGACGTCGGCAGCACGTGGTTCGGGCCCGCGCAGTAGTCGCCGAGGCTCTCGCTGGTGTAGCGGCCAAGGAAGATCGCACCCGCGTGGCGGATTTGCTGCGCCCACTGATGCGGCTCCAGCGCCGAAATTTCGAGGTGCTCCGGCGCAATGTCGTTGGCGATCGCGCAGGCCTCAGCCATGTCGCGCACCTTGATCAGCGCGCCGCGGTTTTCGAGCGACGTGCGGATTACCTCGCGGCGCGGCATCGTGGGCAGCAGTTCGTCGATCGCTTCCTGCACACGCGCGATGAACGCGTCGTCCGGACACAGCAGGATCGACTGCGCGAGCTCGTCGTGCTCGGCCTGCGAGAACAGGTCCATCGCGACCCAGCGCGGATCGGTCGTGCCGTCGCACAGCACGAGAATTTCCGACGGCCCGGCGATCATGTCGATGCCGACCGTGCCGAACACGCGACGCTTCGCCGACGCGACATACGCGTTGCCGGGGCCGCAGATCTTGTCGACCGCGGGCACGGTTTGCGTGCCGTACGCGAGCGCGCCCACCGCCTGCGCGCCGCCGATCGTGAACACGCGATCGACGCCGCCCAGCAGTGCCGCCGCGAGCACGAGCGGATTCTTCACACCGTCCGGCGTCGGCACGACCATCACGATTTCACGCACGCCGGCCACCCGCGCCGGAATCGCGTTCATCAGCACCGACGACGGATACGCCGCCTTGCCGCCCGGCACGTAGATGCCCGCGCGATCGAGCGGCGTGACCTTCTGGCCGAGCACGGTGCCGTCCGCTTCGGTGTACTGCCAGCTATGGCTGCCGCACTCGATCTTCTGCTTCTCGTGATAACCGCGCACGCGCGCGGCCGCCGCTTCCAGCGACGCACGCTGCTTCGGCTCGAGACTTTCGAGCGCCGCTTCGAGCTCCGCCATCGGCAGTTCGAGCTCGGCCACGCTTTTCGCATCGATGCGATCGAAGCGGTTCGTGTACTCGAGCACTGCGTCGTCGCCCCGCGCCTTCACGTCGTTCAGAATCTGCGCGACCGCGCGCTGGATGGCTTCGTCTTCGCTCGCCTCGAACGCGAGCACCGCATGCAGCGACTTGTGAAAATCGCGAGCGGTGGAATCGAGTTTGCGAATCTTGGTAGACATACAGGTATCCGTTTCGGTAAGGCGCTGAGTCGCAGCGTGATTAGCGTGCCATCGTTCAGTCAGGCCGCCGGGGCGCCGGTTTTCGACGACGCATTGGCAAACGCGTCGAGAATCGGCCGCAACGCGGCGCGTTTCAGCTTCAGCGCCGCCTGGTTCACCACGAGGCGCGACGAAATCTGCATGATCTCCTCCACCTCGACGAGATTGTTCGCGCGCAGCGTATTGCCCGAGCTGACCAGGTCGACGATCGCGTCGGCGAGGCCGACCAGCGGCGCCAGTTCCATTGAACCGTACAACTTGATCAGATCGACGTGAACGCCCTTGGCGGCAAAATGCTCACGTGCGGTTTCAACGTACTTGGTCGCGACACGCAGACGCGCGCCCTGGCGCACCGCGTTCGCATAATCGAAACCCGCCGCGACCGCGACTGACATCCGGCAACGCGCGATGTCCAGGTCGACCGGCTGATACAAACCGCTGCCGCCATGCTCGAGCAGCACGTCCTTGCCGGCCACGCCGAAGTCGGCCGCGCCGTACTCGACATAGGTCGGCACGTCGGTCGCGCGCACGATGATCACGCGCAGGTTTGGGTCGGTGGTCGGCAGGATCAGCTTGCGCGAACTCTCGGGATCTTCGGCGACTTCGATACCGGCCGCCGCGAGCAGCGGCAGCGTTTCCTCGAAGATACGCCCTTTCGACAACGCGAGCGTGAGCGGCGCGCTCACCGCCGGCGACGACGACGTTTGCGGCATCGAACTCATGCCTGGCTCCCGGATACGCGGCGCACCCTCGCACCGATCGCGTTGAGCTTCGCTTCCATGCGGTCGTAGCCGCGATCGAGGTGATAGATACGGTCGATCAGCGTCTCGCCCTCGGCGCGCAGCGCGGCGATCACGAGACTCGCGGATGCGCGCAGATCGGTGGCCATCACCTTCGCGCCGGACAGTTTCTCGACGCCGGTCACGAGCGCGGTGTTGCCGTCGATCGTGATGCTCGCACCGAGGCGGTTCAGCTCCTGCACGTGCATGAAGCGATTTTCGAAGATCGTCTCGACGACCTGCGACGTACCGTCGGCGATCGTGTTGAGCGCCATGAACTGCGCCTGCATGTCGGTCGGGAACGCCGGGTATTCGGAGGTGCGGAACGTGACCGCGCTCGGGCGCTTGTCCATGCGCACGCGCATCCAGTCGTCGCCTTCCTCGACCGTCACGCCCGCATCGCGTAGCTTTTCGGTGACGGCTTCGAGCAGCAGCGGACGCATCTTGCGCAGCGTGACGTCGCCGCCTGCCGCCGCGACCGCGCACAGGAAGGTGCCCGCTTCGATGCGGTCCGGAATGACCGTGTGCTTCGCACCGTGCAGCTTGTCGACGCCCTGGATCACGAGGCGATCCGTGCCGATGCCCTCGATCTTCGCGCCCATCGCGACGAGCAGATGCGCGAGGTCGACCACTTCGGGTTCACGCGCGGCATTCTCGATGATGGTTTCGCCTTCCGCGAGCACCGCCGCCATCAAGAGGTTCTCAGTACCGGTCACGGTGATCATGTCGGTGACGATGCGCGCACCCTTCAGACGCTTCGCACGCGCTTCGATGAAGCCGTGCTCGATCGTGATCTCGGCGCCCATCGCCTGCAGACCCTTGATGTGCTGATCGACCGGACGCGCGCCGATCGCGCAACCGCCCGGCAGCGACACGCGCGCATGACCGAAGCGCGCGACGAGCGGACCGAGCACGAGAATCGACGCGCGCATCGTCTTCACCATCTCGTACGGCGCGACGAGGTTGTCGACCTTCGACGCGTCGAGCGCGACGCGCCCTTCGCCTGCCTCGATACGCACACCCATCTGGCCGAGCAGCTTGAGCATCGTGCGCACGTCCTGCAGATCGGGCACGTTCTCCAAATGCACCGGATCGGCGGTCAACAGACCCGCGCACAGGATCGGCAATGCCGCGTTCTTCGCACCCGAGACGACAACTTCACCGGAGAGCGGGTAGCCACCTTCAATGATGAGTTTATCCATGCCTGTCGGTTCCTGATCGGCCCGGTTCGCGCCCGGACCTGCTTTGTCTGTGTTCGGCGCGCCGCTAGCTGCGTCGCGCCCTTCGTGAGTAACTCGCACTAAATTTCCAGATTACGCGTTCTGCCATTCGGCGGGCGTCAGCGTCTTCATGCTGAGCGCGTGGATTTCTTCGCGCATGCGCTCGCCGAGCGCCGCATACACGAGTTGGTGACGCTGGATCAGGCGCTTGCCTTCGAAGCTCGGCGAGACGATCGTCGCAAAGAAATGCTGACCGTCGCCTTCGACTTCGAGATGCTCGCACGCGAGTCCAGCTGCAATGTACTGTTTGACCTGTTCGGGAGTCGGCAACATGAGAGAAGCTCCTCGTCAGTGGCGCAGCTTGTAGCCGGTGGCGAGCATGCGCATCGCCACGACAGCCAGCACCACGAAGAAACCGGCGACGATCGCGAGGCTCACCAGCGGGTCGATATCCGACACGCCGAAAAAGCCATAGCGAAAGCCGTCGATCATGTAGAAAAATGGATTGAGCCGCGATACTTCGCGCCACCCGGGCGGCAGCGTATGCGTCGAGTAGAACACGCCCGACAGAAAAGTGAGCGGCATGATCAGAAAGTTCTGGAACGCGGCGAGCTGGTCGAATTTTTCGGCCCAGATGCCGGCGATCAGACCCAGCGTGCCGAGAATCGCCGCGCCGAACATCGCGAACGCGATGATGTAGAGCGGCGCGGTGAACGCGAGCGGCACGAACCAGATCGTCACGATGAACACGCCGAAGCCGACGCACAGCCCGCGCGCCACCGCGGCGAGCACGTAGGCCGCGAACATCTCGTAGTGCGACAGCGGCGGCAGCAGCACGAACACGAGGTTGCCGGTGATCTTCGATTGGATCAGCGAGGAAGAACTGTTCGCGAACGCGTTCTGCAGCACGCTCATCATCACGAGACCCGGAATCAGGAAGCTCGTGTATTCGACGCCCGGATAGACCTCGACGTGGCCGCGCAGCGCGTGGCCGAAGATAGTCAGATAAAGGAGCGCGGTGATGACCGGCGCGAGCACGGTCTGGAACGATACCTTCCAGAAACGCAGCAGTTCTTTGTAAAACAGCGTGCTGAATCCACTGTAGCCGCTCATGCGAGCCCCTCGATCACTTCTGGACCGTTCATCACCTGAACGAATACGTCTTCGAGGTCGGCCTTGCGGACCTCGATTTCTTCGAATGTACAACCGGCCGCGCGGCATTGCGCGAGGATGCGCTCGACGTCGTCGTAGCTCGTCAGGCGCAGCAGGTGCTGGCGGCCATTGCCGTTGCCCGCGCCGCTTTCCGCCTCGAGCGGACGCAGATCGGCGGGCAGCACGCCATGCGCGAAGCGCACGAACAGCTGCATGCCGGCGAAGCGCTGCAGCAGCGTGCTGGTGCGATCGAGCGCAACGACCTCGCCACGGCGCAGCATCGCAATGCGGTCGCACAGCGATTCGGCTTCTTCCAGGTAGTGCGTGGTCAGCACGATCGTGTGGCCTTCGCGATTCAGGCGCGAGATGAACTTCCACAGCGTCTGGCGCAGTTCGACGTCGACGCCGGCGGTCGGCTCGTCGAGCACGATCACCGGCGGACGGTGCACGAGCGCCTGCGCGACCAGCACGCGGCGCTTCATGCCGCCCGACAGCGCGCGCATGTTGGCATCGGCTTTTTCGGTGAGATCGAGATTGGCCATGATCTCGTCGATCCACGCGTCGTTGTTGCGCAGACCGTAGTAGCCCGACTGGATGCGCAAGGTTTCGCGCACTGTGAAGAACGGATCGAACACGAGTTCCTGCGGCACCACGCCGAGCGCGCGACGCGCATTGCGGAAATCGTCGACCACGTCGTGACCGCGCACCGCGATGCTGCCTTCGTCGGCGCGGGCGAGACCCGCCAGTATGCTGATGAGCGTCGTCTTGCCCGCGCCGTTCGGACCGAGCAGTCCGAAGAACTCGCCTTCTTCGACCGTGAGGCTGACGCCCTTGAGCGCCTGCAAGTCCTTGTAGCGCTTCTTGACGTTACGAATTTCTATGGCTGACATGACTATGGGCCGCGCGCGTCGCGGCGCCTGAAGTAGCCCCGATGGAGCTTGGGGACGTGCAAATGCTGGAAGAAACGGAACCGGGGCCGATTAGGGGGCCAGTTCAACGCCCCAAAAAAACGTTTGATTATAGGGCAAAAACTGACACCCCCGGCCTGGCCGGAAGGGGGGAGACGAGGCTAGAGGAGCGTCAATGTCGCGCTGACACAACCATGCTGGAGGCGACAGGAGAGAGAAGCGTATCGACGCCGTAGGCCTGCGCGAGACTGGCGAGACCGGCCGGCAGATTGATGATTTCGAACTTGTCGCCGCGCGCCGCCGCGGCCCGCACCCACGCGAGCAGGACCGCGAGCGCCGACGAATCGAATTGCGTGAGCGGCGCGCAATCGACGCCGCGGGCGCCCGCCGCAATACGTTGCAGACCCGCCGCGAGCGCGGCCTTCGCGCTCTCGTGGGTCAGCGTCGCGCCGCTGTCGAAGCGGTTCGCGACCTGGTTCAGCACGTCGCTCACGACTGCTTGCCCGCGGCGAGTTGCTGATTGCGCTGCGTGAGGAACTGGATCAGTCCGTCCACGCCCTTCTGCTGGATCTGCTCGTTGAACTGCTGCTGATACGCCTGGATCAGCCACGCGCCGAGCACGTTGAGGTCATACACGCGCCAGCCTTGCGGCGTCTTGTACAGGCGATAGTCGAGTTCGATCGGCTGGCCATTGTTCATCACGACCGAGCGCACCACCGTGTCGGTGTCGTCCGGGTTCATGCGGAACGGCTTGAACTGGATCTGCTGGTCGCGCACCTGCGCGAGCGCGCCCGAGTACGTGCGGATCAGCAGCATCTTGAACTGCTCTACCACCTGGTTCTGCTGCTCGGGCGTCGCAGTGCGCCAGTTGCGGCCCATCGCGAGCTGGGTGGTGCGGCGGAAGTCCGTGTACGGCAGGATCTTTTCGTTGACGAGCGCGGTGATGTGGGTGATGTCGCCCTGCTGGATCGACTTGTCGCCGCGAATTGCGTCCATCACCTGCTGGGTGACGGTTTTGATCAGCGCCTCGGGGGAGTTGGTGTCGACGGTTTGCGCCGATGCGCCCGCGCTGATGAATGAAAACAACACGGCAAACAACGGAATCAGGAAGAATTTTTTCATATCGAGCTTTGCCTCAAAAATAGTGCAACAGGTTGAACGGACCTTATCACGCGAGTTTGACGGCAATCCATGCGCAAACTGCGAGAGTCGTATCGATCTGTTACGGCTGCATGTTCAATGCAATCTGAACGACGGGAAGTTGAAGCGCGTGGGCGGCACCAGCTGACCGGCCGGAATCTGCGTTTCAGGGCCGCCTTTCAGGTCGAGCGGCGGGGTTTCGGTGCCCGACGCGGCCTCCGGCGCCGACGCGCCTTGCGGTGCCGACGCGCCTTGCGGTGCCGACGCGCCCTGCGGTGCCGACGCGCCCTGCGGTGCCGATGCGCCTTGCGGTGTTGCCACGGCCGCGCCGGATGCGGGAGCCGCCTTTGCCGCAGCACCATGCGTGCCCGCGGCGGCGGCCGCCGCGCCGGTTGCAGCGCCGGCCGGCGCACCTGCCGCCCCCGCGGCCGCGCCCGTCTCGCCTTCGTCGTACTTCGGCAACGGCGCTTCCTCCTCATAGCTCGGCAGGTCCTGCGGACGCCGGCGGTTGTCCGACAGCAGATACTGGCGGCGCTGCAGATACGCATTGCGCACGAACGAGTATTTGTCGAGCGCCGCTCCTTCCAGCAGGTTGCTCGCGCCGAGCAGGTTCGCGCGCGTATTGACGATGTTCAAGCCCCACAAGCCCCAGCTCAAGCCCGGCGGATCGATGTAGCTGATCGGGTTCACGTAGTAGTTGCCGAGCGAGCCGAACGCGTCGCGCACCGTGCTCGGCCCGAACAGCGGCAGCACGAGGTAAGGGCCCGCCGGCACGCCGTAGTGGCCGAGCGTCAGACCGAGGTCGTTGTCGTGCTTGGGCAGCTTCGCGAGCGTCGCGACGTCGAACAGGCCGCCGACGCCGAACAACGTGTTGATCACGATCCGCATGATGTCCGACACGCCGTCCGCGATACGCAACTGCAGCAGATTGTTCGCCGCGATATAGATGTCGCCGATGTTCGAGAAGAAGTTCGTCACGCTGTCGCGCACCGGCTGCGGCGTGACAAACACGTAGCCCTGCGCGACCGGCTTGATCGCGTACTGGTCGACCTTGTCGTTGATGGTGAAGATCGTGCGGTTCAGCCCTTCGAACGGGTCGCCCTTGGTCGGCGTCTGCACGGTCGTGCAACCGGCGAGCAGCGCAGCCGCCACGGCGACCTTGCCGAACTGTAGGACGCGCGCGCCGCTGCGCGGGGTCTGCAGTTTCGTCTGCATCGTTGTTCTCCTTATTGGCCTGACTGGCCGGCAGCGCCGGAAGCCGGCGCTGCCGGCGCCGGTGCGGGGGCGGATGCAGCGGGCTTCGCTGCGCCGGAATCCGCGGCCTTGCTATACAGGAACTGGCCGATCAGGTTTTCCAGCACGATCGCCGATTGCGTCATCGCGATGGTATCGCCCGCCTTCAGCATTTCCGAGTCGCCGCCCGGCTCGAGCCCGATGTATTGTTCGCCGAGCAGACCCGAGGTCAGGATCTTCGCCGAAGTGTCTCTCGGAAACTCGAATTGCTTGTCGATATCGATCGTGACGAGCGCCTGGTAGGTGTTGCTATCGAAGCCGATCGACGCGACCCGGCCGACCGTCACGCCGGCGCTCTTTACAGGCGCGCGCGGCTTCAGCCCGCCGATGTTGTCGAACTTGAGCTTGACCGGGTAGGTTGCCTGGAACGACAGCGAGCTCATATTGCCGGCCTTCAGCGCAAGAAACAGCAACGCCACGAAACCCAGCACCACGAACAGGCCGACCCAGAAGTCGAGAACATTCTTTTTCATCGTCATCCCAAAGTGAATCCGCCGCGCCGCCGCCGCTTCCCGCCGTGCGCGGCGCATCGTACGCCGCCGGCAGCCGGCACGCTGCGCGGCCTTAGCTGAACATCAGTGCGGTCAACAGGAAGTCGAGCCCGAGCACCGCGAGCGACGCGTACACGACCGTGCGGGTCGTCGCGCGCGACACGCCTTCCGGCGTCGGCTTCGCCTCGTAGCCCTGAAACAGCGCGACGAAGGTCACCGCGAGACCGAACACCACGCTCTTGACGACCCCGGCGCCGACATCGCGCCACACGTCGACGCCACTTTGCATCTGCGACCAGAACGCGCCGGCATCGACGCCGATCAGCAGCACGCCCACCACGTAACCGCCCAGCACACCGACCGCGCTGAAGATCGCCGCGAGGATTGGCATCGAGATAATGCCGGCCCACAGGCGCGGCGCGATCACGACTTTGACCGGATCGACGGCCATCATTTCCATCGCGGTGAGCTGCTCGCCGGCCTTCATCAGGCCAATTTCGGCGGTCAGCGACGTGCCCGCGCGCCCGGCGAACAGCAGCGCGGTCACGACCGGCCCGAGCTCGCGCACCAGCGACAGCGCGACCAGCAGCCCGAGCGCTTGCTCGGAGCCATAACGGTTCAGCGTGTAATAGCCCTGCAGCCCGAGCACGAAGCCGACGAACAGCCCCGACACCGCGATGATCACGAGCGAATAATTACCGACGAAGTGGATCTGCTTCGTGACAAGACGCGGACGGCGCAGCAGCGGGAAAATTTCGAGCACGAGCCGCAGGAAGAAGCGCGTCGCGTAGCCGGCAGTGCCGAGCCCGGTGATGATCGAGCGACCGATCGTACTGATCATGACTGGCCTCCGCCGATGCCGAAGTCCGCCGCGAGCGCCGTCTGCGCTGGATAGTGGAATCTGAACGGGCCGTCCGGCGCGCCGTCGATGAACTGCCGCACGGTCGGGTCGGTCGACGCGCGCAGCTCGTCCGGCGTGCCTTCGGCGAGCACTCCACCGCTGGACAGGAAGTACACGTAATCGGCGATCGCGAACGATTCCGGCACATCGTGCGTGACGAGAATCGACGTCGCGCCGAGCGCCTGGTTCAGCGTGCGGATCAGATTTGCGGTGATGCCGAGCGAGATCGGATCGAGGCCGGCGAACGGTTCGTCGTACATCATCAGTTCGGGATCGAGTGCGATCGCGCGCGCGAGCGCCACGCGCCGCGCCATGCCGCCCGAAATCTCCGACGGCAGCAAATCGCGAGCGCCGCGCAGGCCGACCGCGTTGAGCTTCATCAGCACGAGGTCGCGCAGCAGTTCTTCGGGGAGATCGGTGTGCTCGCGTAGCGAAAAGGCGACATTCTCGAACACCGACATGTCGGTGAACAGCGCGCCGAACTGGAACAGCATGCCCATCTTGCGGCGCAGCGCGTAAAGGCCTTCGCGCGTCTGCCCGCCGATGTCCTGGCCATGGAACAGCACCTGGCCGCGTTGCGCGCGCACGAGGCCGCCGATCAACCGCAGCACCGTGGTCTTGCCGCAACCCGAGCCGCCCATGACCGCGACGACCTGACCGCGGCGAAAGCGCAGATTCAGGTTCGACAGGACGAGCCGGTCGCCGTAGCCGAAGTCGACGTCGCGCAGCTCGAGTATGGTCTCGGGGGAGGAAGGCACCAAACTGACAATCCTTTTACACGGAAGGCCGAATTATAGGGCCATCATGCAAAAGCTGCGTTGAGGTGCCCCGTTCCTTGACTATGCCTGACGATTATTGCGTAAACGTGTGTTGCAGCGCCGAAACGGCGGCGGCTGGGTCGGCCGCTTCGGTGACCGCGCGCACCACCGCCGCGCAGCCGACGCCGGTCGCGAGCACCTCCGGCAGCACCTGCAGATCGATCCCGCCGATCGCGACGAGCGGCACCACACCGTCGAGCAGCCGCACATAGCGTCCGAGGCGCCGCAAGCCCTGCGGCGCGGTCGGCATGACCTTGGTCGTGGTCGGGAACACCGCGCCCAATGCAATGTAACTCGGACGAAAATGCAGCGCCTTCAGCATCTCGTAGAAGCCGTGCGTGGACAGGCCCAGACGGATGCCCGCGTCGGCCAGCGCGGACAGATCCGCAGTATGAACGTCTTCCTGGCCGAGGTGCACGCCGTACGCGCCCGCCTCGAGCGCCGCCTGCCAGTGATCGTTGATGAACACCTGCGCGTCGTGCGCGCGGCCGGCGGCCACACAGCGGGCGATCTCGCGCTTCAGTTCGTCGGCGGGCTCGGCCGACTTGCGGCGCAACTGCACCGTCTTCACGCCGAACCCGACCACCCGCTCGACCCAGTCCGCGGTCGGCAGCACTGGATACAGGCCGAGCTTTTCCGGGCAGCGCGGGAACGCCCTGGCGGGTGCCGGCGGCAGGTCGGTAAGGCGCGGAAAGCGGCCGAGGTCGGACGGGAAAGCGTCGTCGGCGCGGGTCTCGTCGCCGTCGCGCCACGCGAGCGCGAGCACCAGCGCGTCGTGCGGATCGAAACCGCAGTCGAGGAACGCGGCCAGCGCGGGAATCCAGTCTTCCGCCAGATGGCCTTCGAGGCCGTATTTCTCACCGCCCAGATGCAGCGTCGCGCGGTTTTCCGCAGCGACGATCACGCCCGCGCCCCGCGTCAGCCAGCGCGCGATCTGCTCGCCGTGATGCTGCGCGTCGGCGATCACGATCAGGTCGCCACCGTTCGGTTCGTCCGGCGCGGTCAGGCAGATGCGCCACGGCGCGTGGGTAGGCGGCCAGTCGCCAAGCCGCGCGCGGATGCGCTCGGCGGCTTCGATGAGTTCGTCGGCCGTCGGCCAGAACAGATCGCGGTCCTTCAGCGTCAACGACTGCGTCATGCCGCACCTCCATCCTGATGCCAGAACGGCATGCCGACCACCGGCGTGCTCGCGTGCGCACTCTCGCGCTCGGCCATCGGGCCCGCGAGATACGCCTGCCGGCCCGCCTCGACGCCCAGCGCGAACGCGCGCGCCATCGCGTCGGGGTGCGTCGCCTGCGACACCGCCGTATTCAGCAGCACGCCGTCGAAGCCCCATTCCATCACCTGGGCCGCATGCGACGGCACGCCGAGCCCGGCATCGACGATCAGCGGCACGTCCGGCAGCCGCTCGCGCAACACGCGCAGCCCGTACGGATTGATCACGCCCTTGCCGGTGCCGATCGGCGCGCCCCACGGCATCAGCGCCTCGCAGCCGGCGTCGAGCAGACGGCGGCCGATCACCAGATCTTCGGTGCAGTACGGCAGCACCTTGAAGCCATCCTTGACGAGCCGCGCGGCGGCTTCGATCAGGCCGACCGGGTCGGGCTGCAGCGTGTAGTCGTCGCCGATCAGTTCGAGCTTGATCCACTCGGTCTCGAAGATTTCGCGCGCCATATGCGCGGTCGTCACCGCTTCGCCGACGCTCAGGCAGCCCGCCGTATTCGGCAGCAGCGGCACGCCGTGGCGCTTGAGCAGCTCGAAGAAGCCGGCTTCCGCGTTGCCCTCGTTCATCTGACGGCGCAGCGCGACGGTCACCATGCCGGGGCGCGCGGCGTCGATCGAATCGGACAGCGATTGCAGCGACGGGTAGCGCGACGTGCCGAGCAGCACGCGGCTTGCGAAAGTTTGACCGTATAGCGTCAGCGCGTCGGCGCTCTCGTGAGAAGTCATTTGCATCATCCTGGTTTGCCGTCGCGGCTACAACCGACCGCGTAACGGCAATGGGTTTTCGGCGACCGTTGTTGCATTTGGTAAGCAGCAGGCTGGCGCGAGCGCGCTCAGCCGCCCGCGACCGGCTGCACGACGTCGAGCCGATCGCCCGTTTGCAGCGCGCGCGCCGCATGCTGCGCACGCGCGACGAAATCGCCGTTGAGCGCGACCGCGAACGGCGGACGCGCGCCAAAGGCGGCAAGCGCATCGGCGACAGTCGCGCCCTCGGGCAGCGACAACGGCTTCTGATTGATATGAATGTCCATGGTGTTCGAATACGGTTCAATCGATGGCGCAAGCGGCATCGCGTGCGGCACGTTTGCCGCTACGCTCAGGCCGGCTCATGCGCGAAATGCTGTTGGAACAGCTCGCTCCATCGTGCGTCGCGCCGCCAGCCGGCGAATGCGTCGGCGTCCCGGACGCGGCCGTCGAGCAGCGCGCTCGCGAAGCGTACGGCTTCGTCGGCGACTTCCGGCGCGATCATAAAGCCGTGCCGATACAGGCCGTTCACGCGCAACGTGCGCGCGCCGTCCCACAGCAGCGCGGGACGGTGATCGGGCAAGGTCGGCCGGCACTGCGAATTCAGCTCGAGGATGCGCGCCTCGCCGAAGCCCGGATGCACCGAGAACGCCGCGCTCAGCAACTCGAGCGCCGAACGCACGCTGACGGGCGACATGTCCTCGCCCTCCACCTCGGTCGCGCCGATCACGTAGAGGCCGTTCTGCTTCGGCGCGATATACAGCGGGTAGCGCGGATGCAGCAGCCGCACCGGGCGAGTCAGCTGCAGGTGAGGTGCATGCACGCGCGCAACTTCTCCGCGGATGCCGCGCAGCGTCGGCAGCACAGGCTTTGCGCCGAGCCCGCGGCAATCGATCGTGATACCGGCGTCGGGCAGCGACGCGTCGTCGATCGGCGTGTTCCAGTGCGTGTCGACGCCGCGCTCGGCAAGCCCCGCGGCGAGCGCGGACAGCACCTGGCGGTTGTCGAGCTGGCCCTCGCGCGGCAGTAGCCAGCCCTGATTGAAGCGGCCGGCCAACGCGGGTTCGGCGGCGCCGAGCTGCGCGCCCGAAAGCGCGACGAACCCGCCGTCGAGCAACTCTGCCGGCGCGTTCGCGCGCACGCGGCGCTCGAACAGCGGCGCCTCCGTGCGATCCGCGTGATGCCAGACGACGAGCGTGCCGTTGCGCTGGAAAAACACCGGCTCCGGCAGTTCGGCGAGCACCCGCGGCCAGCTTTCGAGCGAACTCGCACCGAGCCGTGTGATCAGCAGTTCGGCGCTGGCGGCTTCTGCCAGCGGCGCGAGCATCGCCGCGGCGACCCACGCGGCAGCCTGCGAGCCGGCGGCATCGCCGCGCTCATAGAGCGCCACGCGATGTCCGTCGCCCGCGAGGTGCCACGCGACCAGCCGGCCGCACAAACCGCCGCCGAGCACGGCGAAATCAGGTCGAGCGGAATGGCTCATCGCTCGCGCTCCGTTTGACAGCGGCGGGCGAAACCAAAGCGGCACGGCACGCCGGAGCCGGCGTGACGAAGAGAAAGATGCATGTCTGAAGAATAGGCGGTCATCGAGTCCTTTCCGTACGGCCAAAAACGCACGTACCCAGGACGAAACCGGCGGGTGAAGCCGGCCGGTCACGGCGTGCGCATGTGAGCTGCGCTCGCCGCCCGGCGGGGAATGGAAGACGGTTGCTTCCGGAAACTTCCCGCGCCGGTATTACCCGGATCGGGTGCAAAGGGTCTCTCTCAGCCTCGCCGCCCCGGCATGAAAATCATGCCGCCTGTGGGCAAAGCACCCCTGTTTCGTCGCAGGTCATTAGACCATAAAAGGCGCGGCGCCCGCAAACCAGCGGTCCGCCGTCGCTGCCGCGATTTTGATCTGGCACCGTCTAGCGATATGCCGATGCGAAGCGGCCCGGCGCTCTGGCACAATGCCGTGACCGGTGCCGAAAAAACGCGGCGCGCGCGGCACTCGTGGCCGCATGCGTGGCGGCGGCATCCCGGCGGACGCCGGCCCCGAAAAATTAATTTTCGCTTAAGGGCGTCACGCCAGAATCGGGCGCCCGTCCGGACTCGCGTTCATCGAGCGCGATGGCGCGATGCCCGGCCAGGTATCGCAGACCCGCCTCAGCCACGGCCTCGCAAAGGGCCGGCTGTCAGCGGGATCGCCCGACATGGGTCAACAGATCCGACCCGTACGCCGCCGGAATGCGCTTTGGGTCAGCACTTCATCAGGACGCTCATGACACCACATACTTCCGCCAGCCCCGCGCTGCCGTCCGACGAAAAGGTCTCCGCCTGGAGCCTGATCAAGCCTTACTGGGTTTCCGAGGAACGAGGCATCGCATGGGGGCTGCTCATTACGATCATCGTGATGAACCTGCTCGTCGTCTGGATCAACGTGCGCCTGAATAGCTGGAGCAGGGACTTCTACAACGCGCTGCAGGAGAAGAACGTCCACGACTTCCCGCATCTGCTGATGATTTTTACCGGACTCGCGTTCGGCTTCATCATCCTCGCCGTGTATGGACGCTATCTGCGTCAGATGCTCGGCTTCCGCTGGCGCCAGTGGCTGACCACCCGCTACCTGAACGAGTGGCTCAACGACAGCGCGTTCTACCGCATCGAGCGCGACCGTCTCGCCGACAACCCCGACCAGCGGATCAGCGACGACCTGCAGTCGTTCGCGACCACCACGCTGTCGCTGACGCTCGATCTGCTGTCGACCGTCGTCACGCTGGTGTCGTTCATCACGATCCTGTGGACGCTCGCGGGCGCGCTGAGTATTTCGCTCGGCGGCATGCCGCTGCATATCCCCGGCTATATGGTTTGGGCCGCCGCGCTGTATGCGGTGGTCGGTTCGCTGCTGATGCAGAAGGTCGGCCATCCGCTCGTGTCGATCAACTATCAGGCGCAGAAAGTCGAGGCGGATTTCCGATTCGGTCTGATCCGGCTGCGTGAGAACGCCGAGCAGATCGCGTTCTACAACGGCATGGAAACCGAGAAGACGAACGCGCGCACGTTGTTCGGCCGCATCCGCGACAACTGGTGGCAGGTGATGAAGTACACGAAGCGCCTGACATTCGTGCTGAGCTTCTACGGCCAGATCGCGATCATTTTCCCGATCGTCGTCGCCGCGCCGCGCTACTTCGCGGGCGCGTTCACGTTCGGCGTGCTGATGCAGATTTCGAGCGCGTTCGGCACCGTCAGCGATTCGTTCTCGTGGTTCATCAACAGTTATACGAGCCTCGTCGAATGGCGCGCGACCGTGAACCGGTTGCGCGAATTCAAGCGCGTCGTGCATTCGCCGCGTCTGAAGGAATCGGTGTCGCCGGCCACGGAACACGGCGGCATCAATCTGCATTTCGTCGACAGCAACTCGCTTACCACCGACAGCCTCACGCTCGCGCTGCCCAATGGCAACCCGCTGTCGCGCATCCGCGATATCGCGATCCGGCCGGGCTCGCGCTGGCTCGTGCGCGGTCCGTCGGGCGCCGGCAAGAGCACGCTGATGCGCGCGCTCGCGGGCCTGTGGCCGTTCGGCGACGGCTCGATCGACGCGCCGGTCAACGCGCGCATGATGTTCATTCCGCAGGTCAGCTACATGCCGATCGGCACGCTGAAGGCGGCGCTCGCGTATCCGTCGGCGGCGGACACCTATGGCGACGACGAATGCCGCGACGCGCTCATCACCTGCCATCTGTCGGAATACGCGGACCGTCTGCAGGAAACGGGGCACTGGACCCGCGTGCTGTCGCCGGGTGAGCAGCAGCGCTTCGCCGCCGCGCGCGTGCTGCTGCACAAGCCCGACTACCTGTTCCTCGACGAAGCGACCAGCGCGCTCGACGCGGAAAACGAGGCGCGACTCTATCGACTGTTTACCGAGCGGCTGCCGAAGGCGGCGATCGTCAGCGTCGCGCATCGCGAATCGCTTGCTGCGTTCCATGACGAAACGCTCGACGTCGAGCGTTCGGCCGAAGCGATAGCGGCGTGAGCGACGCGCACAGCCTCACTTCAATTAAGCGCACGACGCCGCCCCCGCACGTCGTGCGCAACATCCGGAAAGACACGAGAAGAGTTCGGAAGCATTTGCGAAGCGCGCAAGCTGTTCCGCGCTTTGAAAATGCCCGCGAGCAGCGACGATAGTCGTACGGGCCGCGCCATGCGTCGGCCTTCGTTGACGTCTGTCACGTCTTTGATCGCAACCGCTCTCCGGACTTCTCGCCCATGTCATTCGCTCGCCGTGTTTCACCTCTGCTTCCGACTTTGCTCCCGCGCCTCGCGCTCGCCTGTGGCGCGGCGCTCCTCTTCACGAACGCCGTCGACGCCGCGCAAACCGCCGAGCCGAACCAGCCTGCGGATATCTGCGCGGCGCTCACGCACATCGTCGATGCGAGCGACTTCCGGCAACTGCCGAACCAGACCGCCGCGCAACTGCCGGGCGTCTCCCATTCCGACGATTGCCGCGCTACCGCGCACGCGTACGACTGCCACTGGCGCGCGCACTGGCAAGCCGACGGCGTCATCAACGATCCGCTCGAAGAACTCGGCGCCGACATCGCCGCCTGCTTTCCGCGCGTCGTGCACGACGTCAACACACCCGTGCGCCAGCATTTCGTCGTGACCACCGACGCGCGCCGCGTGAACGTCACCGCAAGCGTGCAAGGCCAGAACGAACTGCGACTGCGCGTGACGCGCTGAGCGCGCGGCCGTCGCTGCTTTCGATGACCCAGCGAATCTCGTGACCGGGATCGGGCGCTGCCTCATGACCTCGCCGCCGACCGTGCGCGCGCCAGCCGCAACCAAGCGTTCGCGCCTGGGTCCGATCGCCTCGCTGATATCCCGGCGTCGCTGCGCCCTTGCCGCCTTCGCCGCGACGCTGACACTCACGCTCGACGGTTGTGCATGGACGCTGATCCAGGCCGCCGATGCCACCGGTTCCGTGATCCAGGCCGGCTACGCGATCGCGTCGAACTACTCGTCGCCGACCTTCGTCAACGGCCGGCCCGCCGATGTGCAGCACGTGTGCATCGAAGTGAATCCGACGGTGTCGGTCGGCGATTTCGTGCCGGCGCTGCAGCTCGCACTCGAGCGGCGCGGCATTCGTTCGGACGTCTACAATCCGGGCACCTCGCCGGCCGGCTGCGAAGCGAGGATCGTCTACAACGCCGCGATCGACTATGGGCGCCGCTCGTTCAGCGACGAATCCATCCAGTACCTGTCGATCATCGATCTGACGCTGATCCAGAGCGGCCGCATTCTCGTCACCGCGCGCTATCAGACCGGCGGCCTGAACACCGACCGCTTCTCGTCGGCCTCGGTGAAGCTCGGCGGGTTGATCGAGCGGATGGTCGTCGATCGGACCGATTTCGCGCGCCAGGAGCAGCAACAGCAGACCCTGCAAACCTCGCAGGCCTTCCCGCCGACCCGCTGAAGACCCGCGGCTGTGCGTTCGCTTGCAGCGCCTTACACGGGAAAGGATTGGAAAGCGGTATGCGCTTTGCGCGGCCCGTGCGCATCACTAAGATGACCTGAATGAACCAGACCATCCTGATCGTCGATGACGATCCCGTCGTACGCGAACTCGTCAGCGAATATCTGCACGGGCGCGGCTTCAACGTCTCCACCCTCGAAAATGGCTTGGCGTTGCAGCGCAGATTGCAGCGGGAGCGTCCCGCGCTCGTCGTGCTCGACATCATGATGCCGGAGCTCGATGGCATCAGCGCGCTGCGCGCGTTGCGCGTCGCCGGCGACGACATTCCCGTGATTCTGCTGACCGCGCGCGCCGATCCGATCGATCGCGTGATCGGCCTCGAACTGGGCGCCGACGACTATCTCGGCAAGCCGTTCGAACCGAGCGAGCTCGTCGCGCGGATTCGCACGGTGTTGCGGCGTCGCGGCTCGATCGCGCCGGGCGCGCCGGAGCAACGCGCGCCCTATCATTTCGGCCGCTTCGAAGTGAACTTCCCCGCGCGCGAACTGCGCCGCGACGGCGAACGCATCACGCTGCGTTCGAGCGAATTCGCGATGCTGAAGGTGTTCGTCACGCACGCGATGACCGTGCTTACACGTGCGCAGCTGCTCGAGAAACTGCACGGCAATAGCGAAGCGCATCGCAATCGCAGTCTCGACGTATCGATCTGGCGCTTGCGTCGGCTGATCGAAGTGGACCCATCGGAACCGCGCTACGTGCAGACGGTGTGGGGACGCGGCTATGTGTTCGTGCCGGATGGCGAGCTCGGCGCGGCCGAACGCGGGCTCGCGCCGCCGCTCGGCTAGCGGCGCGAGTCGATCTGATCGGAGCCGGTTGATGCGATCTGCGCGTCGCGCACAATGCGCAGCGCGCTGACGCGGCTGACGGTCAAAACGTCAGCACACTCAGAAACATCCGCTGCAGCCAGCCCATCGTCGTCGCGTCGTTGACCATGCCGAGGCCCGCCTGTTCGATACGCGCGTTCGCGACCTTGCTCGACGCAACGTAATTGCCTGCTTCGATATCCTTGGGATTGACGATGCCCGACAACCGAAGACGGTCGCGGGTACCGCTCATCGCGATCACCTTCTCGCCCGACACGACGAGATTGCCGCCCGACACCGTGCCGATCACGGTCACGGCGAGCGTGCCCGTCATATCGCTGATGTCGCGCAGATTGCCTTGCCCCTTGTAGTCGGTGCTGGCCGAGCCGATGTTGAACAGTTTCGCGAGCCGCGCGGCGGCGTTCGTCGATTGGTCCGCGGCGGTCGCGGTGATGCTGCTCGCGCGGTTCGCCGATGCGCTCGCGCTGTTGTTGCCGCTATACGATTCGGACAGCCGGATCGTCAGCACGTCGCCGATATGCTGCGCGCGCGGCGTCTCGTACAGCAGCAGCGGCGCGCCGGCCTGATAGATCGCGCCTTGCGTGTTGACGTTCAACGGCGCGGACGCAAGCGGCGGCGCCATCGGCGTTTCGACGATCGACTTGGTCTGCGTATTCGAACAGGCCGCGAGACAGCTCGCGGCGCCGAGCACCAGGATGAGTCGTAGTGCGGTCATGCTGACTCCGTGGCGAGAAAGATGAAAAGGAGTTAAAGCGTGGCGGCGCTAGCCAGACGCCACCCGCTTTCGGCGTTGGGTTCGCACCGATAATCAGGCTTGCCAGGCAATCATCAGCCCGCGTCGGCGCCGCTCGCCTGCCACTGCCGCACGACCGCTTTCATCCACGCATCCGAGCCCTTCAGCAGATACGTGAGCGTGCCGTTGCGGCTACCCGGCAGAAAGCACAGCGTGATCGAACTGACCGCGTTCTCCCATACGTACATCGGCATCGCGCCCGGCGCCGCCGCGTTGCGCGTCGCGAGACGCGGCGGCCCATAACGATCCTCGAGCGCGTCGCGCAGATCCTCCGCGGTCAGCTCGTCGATCACGAACGACATCTCGTAGAGACGCAATGCGCCTTGCCCGTCGATGCGCGTGAAGCGCATCACGTGTTCGAGCGCCGGCGCGCCATCCACCACCGCCTGCGACACCGCCCAGCGCTGATCGTCGCGATGCGCCCAGCGGCACGCGACGCTCAGGCTATCGTGCGATTTCAGCCGCATGCCGAGCGCTCCCGCCTGCACGTCGGTCTCGCAGATCGGCACGCTGCCGACCGGCGTCGCGCGCACGGCCGAGCCCGCGCGGAATTCGTCGATCGTGATGCCGAGCGCGACACCCCGAAACGAAAACGGCGTATCCGGCGAGCGCCGCCGCGTGTCGGTGACGACGCTATTCGATGCGCTGACCGCCTTCGGACTGCGCGCGACAGGCTGCGCATGCGCGGCACACGCCAGCACACCGCCGACCAGCATCAATGCACCAACCATCCTGGTGAGCATCATGATTCAATCGATCGCGGAAGCACACATGTCGAAGGGCGTCGCCGCCGCATGGCCGACGACCGGCAGCACTTTCAGGGTCGCCGCCGTGACCCGGCATGGCAGCGCCGCGGCGCCGCAGCCGCCGAGCGGCAACAGCAGTGCGCCGGCAACGAGCCACGCCACGACGCGACGCGGATGCTCAGTAGTTCTGGATAACGGCACGCGGACCTCGCCGGTTCACGCGGTCGTGTTGACCAGATGGCCGATGAGCCCCGTCCCCGGCGCAGGCAGTGCAGGCTGCGCGAGCGCGCTGCTTTGCTGCGATTTCGCCGCTGCACCGGTGGGGCTGGAACTGGTGGACTTCTCCGTGGCTGGCGTCTTCGCCAGCGTGGAGAACGGCGTGGAACTGAGGGTGCTGTGGATCGTCATGATGGACCTCGCGAAGGCGCGCATTGCGCGCGGGTGTCGGTTGAGCGCCGCGAGCCGTCATCCGAGGCAGCTGGCCTCGTTCGGCGTGCGGCGCGACTTGCTGCGCAACGAATCATCGCGCCGCGCAGGCGCCGACGATGGGCGAAGCAAAGCACGCTTTCGCGCGGTTGTTACGACCCGTTCCGTGGGCTTGCGAGGGCTTTCGAGTGCTTGCCAGGCGTTGTCATCGCGTGGCGGTCGTTGCGGAGAGCAGGATCAGGCAGTGCTAAAGTAGGCGCGGAACCTTCGCTGACCGCCCCGGCGCAAGCCCGCCAGCGCCACGTGGCGCACAGTAAGCGTTGGTAAGGAAATGCGCGGTCGCGCGTCGGGCGCGCCAGTCTAGAATTTCGCCATGAATCCACAGGTCCTTATCGTCGACGACGATCCGGTCGTACGCGATCTGCTTTGCAAGTTTCTGCAGTCGAACGGCTTCGATGCGTCCGTGCTGCATGACGGCACTCATTTGCAGCGTCGTCTTGAGCGCGAGCGGCCGTCGGTCGTCGTGCTCGACATCATGATGCCGAACACCGACGGCCTGCGCGCGCTCACCGCGTTGCGCGCCGCCGGCGACGACATCCCGGTGATCTTCGTGACCGCGCGCGGCACGGTGGCCGATCGCATCGTCGGTCTGTCGCTCGGCGCGGACGACTATCTGACCAAGCCATTCGATCCGCGCGAACTGCTGGTGCGCATCCAGACCGTGCTGCGCCGGCGCGGGCCATCCACCACGAGCGCGCCGGAAGCACGCAAGCGCTATCGCTTCGGTCCGTTCGAACTGGACTTCGCGACGCGCTCGCTGAGCCGCGACGACGCCAAGCTGCCGCTGCGCGACAGCGAATTCGCGCTGCTGAAGATCTTCGTCAACAATCCGTACAAGGTGCTGTCGCGCGTGCTGATTCACGATCTCGTGCATCGCGACGACCTCGCGTTCCGCGACCGCAGCCTCGACGTGCCGATCTGGCGCCTGCGCCGCGTGATCGAGGACGACCCGTCGAACCCGTGCTATGTGCAAACGGTGCGCGGCAAGGGCTATGTGTTCGTGCCCGACGCCAATGGCACCCCCTTCGAGGACGGGGGCGCCCCGAGCGCATGAGAAATCCGCTGAACACGCTGTTCGGCAGAATGGCGTTGCTGTCGGCGGCAGTGCTGTTCGCGATTCAGGCGAGCTGGTTCGTGCTGGTGACGATGCAGCCGCCGCGCCATGAAATCGACGGCTTCGCGCGCGGCATTCTGCTGGTGCTGCAGGCGATCAACGGCGAGCCGATCAAGGGCGCCGCGCTCGCGCCGGCGATGCGCGTGCATCTGGTACCCACCTGGAACATGCCGACCAGCGTGCATCTGCGCGAGCCGCACGAGCATGTGCTGGTCGAGTTGAGCCGGCATCTGCGCGAGAACCTGCCGGCCGGCACGCAGATCGCCGTCGACGATCTGCGTCCGCCGCAACTGTGGGTGCTGGTTCCGGGCAAGTCGAACTGGGTCGTCGTGCCGGTCGATGTCCCGCCGCCGCCGCGCTTTCTGATCGAATCGGTCTCGATGCTGGCCGCCGGGTTGATCCTGTCGTTGTTCGCGGTTTGGCAGATGCAACGGCCGTTGCTGCGCGTCGCCGATGCGTCGCGCGCATTCGGCTCGGGCGGCCGGCCTGAACCCGTGCCGGTGCAGGGCCCGCGCGAACTGCGCGATCTGATCGGCTCGTTCAACGACATGATGCGCCGCCTGAACGAAGCCGGCGACGACCAGGCGGTGATGCTCGCCGGCGTCGCGCATGATCTGAAGGCGCCGCTCACGCGCCTGAAGCTGCGCGCGAGCGTGCTGGTCGACGAAAACGAGCGTGCCGGCCTGATCCGCGACGTCGATTCGCTGACCAACATCGTCCAGCAGTTCCTCGAATTCGCGGGCCAATCGGCGGACGCAGGACCGCCGGTCGAAGTCGACGAGTTCTTGCGCGAGCAGTTTTCCTCGGGCGATTACGCGGAGGCCGCTGAACCCGCCGAAGCGGCGGACCCCGCCGAAACCCAGCTTTTCGCACTCGACTTGCGCGCTGGCCCCTCGTTCACGCTGCCGCGCACGCTGCTCGACCGGCTCGTGACGAACCTCGTCGACAACGCGCTCGAACACGGCATGCCGCCGGTGGAAATCTCAACCGCGTGCAACGACGGTCATTGGATCATCAGCGTGCGCGACCACGGCCCCGGCATTCCCGACGACCGCATCGCCGCGGCGATGAAGCCGTTCGTGCGGCTCGACGCCGCGCGCGGCGGCGAAGGCCATTGCGGGCTCGGTCTCGCGATCGTCGCGCGGCTCGCGCACCATCGCGGCGGACGCTGCCTCGTGCGCAATCATGCGCGGGGCGGGCTCGATGTTCGGATCGAACTGCCGGTGGACCCGGCGCTGACGTGAGGATGCTCGCAAGTAGGCGGGCGCGGACCGGGGCACTTACCTGCCCTTACCGCATCGACTGTCGCGCGGGTCGCGTCCTTATAGTCGCCCCCGGCAACCTCGATGCCGCCCTTCTCCGTCCGCCCGCTCCTCTGGGGCGGACTTTTTTTCGCTATCGGACGGCCGAAGCGCGTCAATGCACGAGCCGATTACGCAGCGCGTCGACCGTCGCCGTGGAAAGACCGAGGCCTTGCGTTAAATAGCTCGCCATCGTGCCGTAGCTCGCCTGGACCTGGTCGAAGCCCGCCTGCAGATAATTCTCGTCGACGTCGAACAACGGCGCTCTCGCCGCGGCGATGGCCGCGCCTTCCTGCGCGCGCAGCGCGGTGGTTTGCGCAGCGATCGATGGCGCGAGATAGACGTTGCTGAGCAGGTAGTCCTGCATGATCACGTCGAGCGGAACGTTGGCGATGCTGAGCAGCAGCGCCGCGACCCAGCCCGCGCGATCCTTGCCCGCGTTCGAATGGAATAGCTGCGCGCCCGTGCCGTTGGCGAGCGCGCCGAGCAACGCGCCATAGGCGGCTCGCTGCGAGCCGCCCGTCACATACGCGCGCGCCTGAGCCTGCATGAACGCGACAGCGTCGACGGGCG
Source organism: Paraburkholderia sp. BR14374 (assembly GCF_040948685.1). Taxonomy (NCBI): domain Bacteria; kingdom Pseudomonadati; phylum Pseudomonadota; class Betaproteobacteria; order Burkholderiales; family Burkholderiaceae; genus Paraburkholderia; species Paraburkholderia sp. BR14374. The sequence goes on from NZ_JBFPKF010000017.1 coordinate 92,533, forward strand.
AATCGACCGGAGGTGTGACGAAGTCGTTCATGCCGAGCACATTCAGTGCGGAGGATGTCGCGCCGCCCGGCAGCACATCGGCGGTGCGCGCGATTTCGGCGGGCGTGCGCAGGTCGTAGACCGACACGATGCCGAGCTTATCGAGCGTCGCCGCGTCCGTGCCGCTCAGCGTCAGCGCATTCGCGCGAAAGAACACGCCGCGCCGCATCTGCTTGCCGTCGACGGTCAGATAGCCGGCACCCGCGCCGCCGACATCGCGGAAATTGCTGACCGACACGAGTCGCGGCGTGGCCGGCTGCTCGGCTTCGAGACTGCCGCCGCACGCGGACAGCAGCGTGCTGCCGAAACCCGCAGCCAGCATCGCACCGGCCGAGCCCCTGAGAAAGCGTCGCCGCGCCGCCGACGTTTCGCCCAGCAAGCCGCGCTCCACGGGCACGGTCGTGCTCGTAAGGGCGCGGAAAGGCGAACGGTTTTTCGCGGTGACGGGCATCAGAGGCGACGGGTTATAGGAGGATCGAATGGGCAGCCGGGCTGCAGACGCAGTTTAACGTTGACCAATATGTTTTGCGTTACATCGTAGGGGTTAGTAAGAAAAAAAGAGGGCCGGGTGCGCGCCAACAAATGCCGCGTGACGCTCACGCGCTATCGCAAATGAGGGGGACATGACGCACTGCGACGAGGCAAAAGAAAACCGGGCTCCCCCTTTCAGGCGAGCCCGGTTTCTTTGTTACTGCATCGCTTTACCGCTACCGGTGTCCTTCATGGGGCACCTTGTCGTCTCCACGTCTTCCTGCAAATTGAAGACGCTTAACGCGGCAGTTCCGTATGCCCCATCAGGAACGCATCGACCGAACGTGCGCACTGACGGCCCTCGCGGATCGCCCATACCACGAGCGACTGGCCGCGACGCATGTCGCCCGCCGTGAACACCTTGTTCACCGACGTGTAGTACGCCTTGTCGCCCTCGGTCGTGGCGCGCACATTGCCGCGCGCATCCTTGTCGACGCCGAATGCTTCGAGCACCGGCGAGACCGGCTGCGTAAAGCCCATCGCGAGCAGCACGAGGTCGGCCTTCATTTCGAATTCGGAGTTCGGCACTTCGACCATCTTGCCGTCCTTCCATTCGACGCGCGCGGCGATCAGCTTCTCGACCTTGCCGTTCTTGCCTTCGAGGCGCTTGGTCGCAACCGCCCAACCGCGCTCGCAGCCTTCCTCGTGCGACGAGGACGTGCGCAGCTTGATCGGCCAGTACGGCCACACGAGCGGCTTGTTCTCTTCTTCCGGCGGCTGCGGCAGCAGTTCGAACTGCGTGACGCTCTTCGCGCCATGACGGTTCGACGTACCCACGCAGTCCGAACCGGTATCGCCACCGCCGATCACGACGACGTGCTTGCCCTTCGCGACCAGCTGGTTCGGCACCTTGTCGCCGGCATTGACCTTGTTCTGCTGCGGCAGGAACTCCATCGCGTAGTACACGCCTTCGAGCTCGCGGCCCGGCACCGGCAGATCGCGCGGCGTTTCCGAACCACCGGCGATCACGACCGCGTCGAACTGCTCGTTCAGCTCCGCGGGCGTGATGGTTTCCTTCGCGGTGTTGCCGATGTGCGCGGGCAGCGAGTCCGGCTTGCCGATGAACACGTTGGTGCGGAATGTGACGCCTTCGGCTTCCATCTGGCGCATGCGGCGGTCGATCTGCCACTTCTCCAGCTTGAAGTCGGGGATGCCATAGCGCAGCAGGCCGCCGATCCGGTCGTTCTTCTCGAACACGGTCACGTCATGACCGGCGCGCGCGAGCTGCTGCGCAGCCGCGAGACCCGCGGGGCCCGAGCCGACCACGGCGACCTTCTTGCCGGTCTTGTGCTTCGGCGTTTGCGGCGCAACCCAGCCTTCGGCCCAGGCCTTGTCGATGATCGCGTGCTCGATCGACTTGATGCCGACCGGGTCGTCGTTGATGCCGAGCGTGCACGCCGCTTCGCACGGCGCCGGGCAGATGCGGCCCGTGAACTCGGGGAAGTTGTTGGTCGAATGCAGCACTTCGATCGCGTTCTTCCAGTCCTGACGGAACACCAGGTCGTTGAAGTCCGGGATGATGTTGTTGACCGGGCAGCCGTTGTTGCAGAACGGAATGCCGCAGTCCATGCAACGCGCGCCTTGAATCTTCGCTTCGTCGTCGGTCAGTGCCGCGACGAATTCCTTGTAGTGCTTCACACGCGTGAGCGGAGCCTCGTACGTCTCGTGGCGACGTTCGAACTCGAGAAAACCGGTTGCCTTGCCCATGTGGTTCTCTTCTCTATCTGTATCTAGGGGTAATCTGGCCCCGCCGCGCGCCGATCGATCGGAACGCGGCGGGTACGTCTAAATGTGACTTCCGACGGCAGCTCAGGCGGCGAGCACTTCGCTGTTCGCCTTCTTCGCGGCGAGTTCGCCGAGAGCGCGCTTGTATTCGGTCGGGAACACCTTCACGAACTGACGGCGTGCCGCGTCCCAGTTTTCGAGCAGCGCCTTCGCGCGCGGGGAGCCCGTGAACTGGAAGTGACGCTCGATGAGCCCCTTGAGCAGCGCTTCGTCGGTCGTGTCGCGGTGCCATACGCCCTTGTCGACCGTGCGCTCCTGTTCGGCCTGTTGCAGCACCGGGTCGAGCGAAACCATCGACTTGTTGCACTTGCTCGCGAACGTGCCGTCCGGATCGAACACATACGCGATACCGCCCGACATGCCGGCCGCGAAGTTACGGCCCGTCTCGCCGAGCACGACCACCGTGCCGCCCGTCATGTATTCGCAGCCGTGATCGCCCGTGCCTTCGACGACCGCCGTCGCGCCCGAATTACGCACGCAGAAACGCTCGCCCGCGACGCCGCGGAAGAAGGCTTCACCCTCGATCGCGCCGTACATCACCGTGTTACCGCAGATGATGTTCTCTTCCGACTTGCCGCGGAAATCGTTGGTCGGACGGATGATGATGCGGCCGCCCGACAGGCCCTTGCCCACGTAGTCGTTGCCGTCGCCGACCAGATCCAGCGTGATGCCCTTCGCGAGGAACGCGCCGAAGCTCTGGCCCGCGGTGCCTTTCAGCTGGATGTGGATCGCGTCGTCCGCGAGACCTTCGTGCCCGTACTTCTTCGCGATCGTGCCCGACAGCATCGCGCCGACCGTGCGGTTCACGTTGCGCACGGGCTGGATGAACGACACGTGCTCGCCCTTCTCGATCGCGGCCTTCGCCTTCTCGATCAGCGTGTGGTCGAGTGCGCGGTCGAGCCCGTGATCCTGCACGTCGACGTGCTTGCGCGCGACTTCCGCCGGCACTTGCGGCTGATAGAACACGCGCGAGAAGTCGAGGCCCTTCGCCTTCCAGTGCTCGATGCCCTTCTTCGTGTCGAGCAGTTCCGCGCGGCCGATCAGGTCGTCGAACTTGCGGATACCGAGTTGCGCCATGATTTCGCGCGCTTCTTCGGCAACGAAGAAGAAGAAGTTCACGACGTGTTCCGGCTGGCCCTGGAACTTCGCACGCAATACCGGATCTTGCGTCGCGACGCCGACCGGGCACGTGTTCAGATGGCACTTGCGCATCATGATGCAGCCTTCGACGACGAGCGGTGCCGTCGCGAAGCCGAATTCGTCCGCGCCGAGCAGCGCGCCGATCACGACGTCGCGGCCGGTCTTCATCTGACCGTCGGCCTGCACGCGGATACGGCCGCGCAGCCGGTTCAGCACCAGCGTCTGCTGCGTTTCCGCGAGACCCAGTTCCCACGGCGTGCCCGCATGCTTGATCGACGACAGCGGCGACGCACCCGTCCCGCCGTCATGACCGGCGATCACGACGTGATCGGCCTTCGCCTTGGCGACACCGGCGGCAACCGTACCGACGCCCGACTCCGACACGAGCTTCACCGAGATGCTCGACGACGCGTTGACGTTCTTCAGATCGTGAATCAGCTGTGCCAGGTCTTCGATCGAGTAGATGTCGTGGTGCGGCGGCGGCGAAATGAGGCCGACGCCCGGCACCGAGTAACGCAGCTTGCCGATGTAGTCCGACACCTTGTGGCCCGGCAGCTGACCGCCTTCGCCCGGCTTCGCGCCCTGCGCCATCTTGATCTGGATCTGGTCGGCCGACGCGAGATACTCCGCCGTCACGCCAAAGCGGCCCGATGCGACCTGCTTGATGCGCGAGCGCAGCGAATCGCCTTCCTTCAACGGAATGTCGACGATCACTTCGTCGCCGATCACGGACTTCATCGTGTCGCCGTTCTTGATCGGAATGCCGCGCAGTTCGTTGCGGTAACGGTTCGCGTCTTCACCGCCTTCACCAGTGTTCGACTTGCCGCCGATGCGGTTCATCGCGACGGCGAGCGTAGCGTGCGCTTCGGTGCTGATCGAGCCCATCGACATTGCGCCGGTCGCGAAACGCTTGACGATTTCCTTCGCCGGTTCGACTTCGTCGAGGGGGATCGCCTTGGTCGGATCGAACTTGAACTCGAACAGGCCGCGGAAGGTCATGTGACGCTTGGTCTGATCGTTGATCAGATGCGCGTATTCCTTGTACGTCTGGTACGAGTTGCTGCGCGCAGAATGCTGCAGCTTGGCGATCGCATCCGGCGTCCACATGTGTTCCTCGCCGCGCACGCGGTATGCGTACTCGCCGCCCGTGTCGAGCATGTTCGCGAGAACCGGGTTGTCGCCGAAGGCTTCGCGATGCAGACGGATCGCTTCTTCCGCGACGTCGAACAGACCAATGCCGCCGACCTTCGACGACGTGCCGTGGAAGTACTTCGCCACCAGATCCGAAGAAAGACCGACCGCCTCGAAAATCTGCGCGCCGGTGTACGACATATAGGTCGAAATGCCCATCTTCGACATGACCTTCTGCAGGCCCTTGCCGACCGCCTTCGTGAAGTTGTAGACCGCCTTCTCCGCCGACAGGTCGCCCTTCAGGCCGGCCGCGAGCTGGCTCAGCGTTTCCATCGCGAGGTACGGGTGCACGGCTTCCGCACCATAGCCCGCGAGCAGCGCGAAGTGGTGCGTTTCACGCGCCGAACCGGTTTCGACGACGAGACCCGTGCTCGTGCGCAGACCTTGCTGCACGAGGTGCGTGTGGATCGCGGCGGTGGCGAGCAGCGCCGGAATCGCGACGTTGTCGCGGTCGGTCTTGCGGTCCGACACGATCAGCATGTTGTAGCCGGACTTGACCGCATCGACTGCTTCCGCGCACAGCGACGCGAGACGCGCTTCGATGCCTTCCTTGCCCCAGGCGACCGGATAGCAGATGTTCAGTTCGTAGGAGCTGAACTTGCCGCCGGTGTACTGATCGATCGCGCGGATCTTCGCGATGTCCTTGAAGTCGAGCACCGGCTGCGACACTTCGAGCCGCATCGGCGGGTTGATGTTGTTCGTGTCGAGCAGGTTCGGCTTCGGGCCGATGAACGACACGAGCGACATCACCATGTTTTCACGGATCGGGTCGATCGGCGGGTTCGTGACCTGCGCGAATAGCTGCTTGAAGTAGTGGTAGAGCGTCTTGTTCTTGTTGGACATGACCGCCAGCGGCGAGTCGTTGCCCATCGAGCCGACGGCTTCCTCACCCGCTTGCGCCATCGGCGCCATCAGGAACTTCAGGTCTTCCTGGGTGTAGCCGAACGCCTGCTGGCGATCCAGCAGCGCAGCAGCTTCGCGGCGTTCCGTGACGACGTCTTCCGCCTTCGCCTCGATCTCGTCGAGCTTGATGCGCACGGCGTCGATCCAGCTCTTGTACGGCTTGGCGTTGGCGAGGTTGTCCTTCAGTTCCTTGTCGTCGATGATGCGGCCGTGCTCCATGTCGATCAGGAACATCTTGCCCGGCTGCAGACGCCACTTCTTGACGATCTTCGATTCGGGAATAGGCAGCGTGCCGGCTTCCGACGCCATGATGACGAGGTCGTCGTCGGTGACGATGTAGCGCGCCGGACGCAGACCGTTACGGTCGAGCGTCGCGCCGATCTGGCGGCCGTCGGTGAACGCGATCGCGGCGGGGCCGTCCCACGGCTCCATCATCGCGGCGTGGTATTCGTAAAACGCCTTGCGGTTTTCGTCCATCAGCGTGTGCTGTTCCCAGGCTTCCGGGATCATCATCATCATCGCGTGGACGAGCGGATAGCCGGCCATCACCAGCAGTTCGAGACAGTTGTCGAACGATGCGGTGTCCGATTGGCCCGGATAGATCAGCGGCCACAGCTTCGGCAGATCGTCGCCGAGCACGTGCGAGGCGATCGCGCCGGTGCGCGCGTTCAGCCAGTTGACGTTGCCCTTCACCGTGTTGATTTCGCCGTTGTGGGCGATCATGCGGTACGGGTGTGCCAGTTCCCACGCCGGGAACGTGTTGGTCGAGAAGCGCTGGTGCACAAGGGCGAGCGCCGACACGACACGCTCGTCCTGCAGGTCGCGGTAGTAGACGCCGACTTGACCCGCGAGCAGCAGACCCTTGTAGACGACCGTGCGCGCCGAGCACGACGGCACGAAGTATTCCTTGCCGTGCTTGAGCTTCAGCGCCTGGATGCGGTGGCTCGCAGTCTTTCGGATGATGTACAGCTTCCGCTCGAGCGCGTCGGTCACCATGATGTCCTTGCCGCGACCGATGAAGATCTGGCGGATCAGCGGCTCGCTCGCCTTCACGGTCGGCGAGATCGGCATCGCGTGGTCGACCGGCACGTCGCGCCAGCCGAGCACGACCTGACCTTCGGCCTTCACCGTGCGCTCGAGCTCCTGCTCGCAGGCGATGCGCGACGCATGCTCCTTCGGCAGGAAGATCATGCCGACGCCGTATTCGCCAGCCGGCGGCAGCGTCACGCCTTGCCGGGCCATCTCTTCGCGATAGAAGCCGTCCGGAATCTGGATCAGGATGCCCGCGCCGTCGCCCATCAGCGGATCGGCGCCGACGGCGCCCCGGTGGTCGAGGTTCTCGAGAATCTTCAAGCCCTGCTGGATGATTTCGTGACTCTTGTGGCCCTTGATATGGGCGACGAAGCCGACGCCGCAAGCGTCGTGCTCGTTTTGCGGGTCGTACAGACCTTGGGCGGCGGGAACCGGGTGAATCGGTTGCTGGTGGTCGTTCATGGGGACACCGTCTGTGAGGAGGCCGGACAGGCCGTTAAACCATTGTTTTTTTGCCGCAGTGCGCTTCGCAACCACGACGGCGCTCTTCTCGCAGGCAGACTGCGCGGGACGAAAAGCGTCGGAAATCGGAATATACGCGACGAATCAAGGAAATAGCAAATAAAACATCGTGATCCGCCCCCAATTATCAAAATGGTGCGTTGCGGCTATTTTTTATTGGTGTCACATCAATTCGGCACAAAAGAAAACGGCATACGAAATGCCGTCTTCATGCAGTCCTTTGATGCAAAACGCTTTATTCGAATTTAAAGCCACTCTATCGGCGGTGCTGGGGTAGCGGGTGTCGCCGCGTCACTGCGTATGCGGCGTCTCGCGCACCTTGCGCGGCCGGCCACGCGGTAGCGGGGACACACGTCGGTTCGCGGCGCGCGCCGCCCATTCGCGGTAAGTGTCGCTGCCGAGTACCCAACCCTTCAACGTGGCTTGCTGGAGCTGACTTGCTTCGCGCTCGTCGAGCGGCTGCTCGCACAGTTCACGATAAGCACGCTGTCGCTCGAACGGCGTATTGCCGAGAGACCAGTAGAGAGGGTGATCCGTGATCAGGCTGTCGAGGGTAAGGCCGATGTGATGACGATAGCTCGACCAACGATAATCCTCCGCCGCGTTGACCAGCTGCAAGCGCACCGGGCACATCTCGACCACCCTGCTCGCCAGCAGGAAGTAGCGCTCGCCTTCGATCACCGTGGCCCGGTAACGACCCTCCCACAAGGTGCCGCGACGCGCATAGCGCCGGTTGAAGTGCGCGACGTAGCGCCGCCCGACAGCCTGCATCGCCTTGGGCAGACTCGACTCCTCGGTGGGCGTGACGAGCAGTTGCACGGCGCCCGGCATCAAGGCATAAGCGTGGATGGAAAGGTGATGGTCCCGGGAAGCCGCCTTCAGACAGTCGATGAAAAGCTCGTAGTCCTGGTCGTCGACGAAGGCGGGCTGCTGATCGAGCCCGCGGAGGATGACGTGCTGCGGCTGGTCGGGGACATAAAGACGTGCAAGCCGTGCCATGCTGGAGTGTCCAATAGTCGCGTTGGTATATACCCGAAGGTCCGAAGATCCGCATGCGCGCAAGGTTCGGCGCCATGCGGCCAAGCCAGAAACCATGCGGTGCTTAGGGAGAAAACTCTAACCGCCGCGTATGGTTTGTTTCAAACGTTGTAGTCATAATGAGCGGGCCTTTTTTGGAGGAGCACATATGAAATTAAAACAGGCCGTAACGGGGATGGCAGTGCTTGCCTGCATGAGCACGGCGGCGCACGCACAATCGGCCGGCAGCTTTTACGTCACGACGGGCTGGTTCCATCTGGCGCCCCAATCGAGCAGCGACCCGCTGACCGTAACCAGCATTGGCGGTAGCCCAACCAACATCACCGAAGCCAACACCGGCGCTTCGCTGGGTTCGGCCGACACCATCGGCTTCACCGCCGGATACTTCGTCACTGACCACATCGCCACCGAATTCGTCATTGGCGTCCCGCCTACTTTCGACCTGTCGGGCACGGGTAGCCTCGCGCAGTTCGGCAAGATCGGGCAGGCCAAACAGTGGAGCCCGACTCTGCTGTTCAAGTACTACTTCAACGCGCCGACTGCTGCGTTCCGGCCGTATCTCGGTGTCGGTGTGAGCCGCATCTGGTTCACCGACGAGCACATCACCAACAGTTCATTCCAAGCCAACGTTCTGCATGGTCCGACCAGTGTCTCGACGGATAGTTCGTGGGAACCCGTGTTTAATGCGGGCTTCCATTACTCCTTCAATCAGCACTGGTTCGCCGGCGTGTCGATCTCCTACCTGCCGCTCAGCACGACCGCGAAGCTCAGTTCGGCGGCCACCACGCCGGTCGGCACGCTGACCGTGCAATCGCAGACCAAGATCAAGCTGAACCCGATCGTCACCTACGTCAACATCGGTTACCGTTTCTAACGCATCGCGACAGCAGGTGGCTTGAATTAGGGTAGTCGAATTTTCGCGCCCTGGGGAACGCCGTCATCGAGCAGATGACGGCGTTTTTGTTTGGCGTCCCGGTCGTATCGGCATGGCAGTGTCATCCCGCATCGGCGTTTGTAAATTTGACGCGAATGCGGCGCACCTGCGTGCAATATCTGGCAATGTTACGGCCACGCGAAGCGTGTCGCGAGCCGCGCGCTGTCACGTTACGGGCGATGCGACGCTTGGCATCGAAGTTGCGTTAAATGGCGTTTCCTACGCTGCAACGTGATACTGCGTCTGCGCATAGCGTGTCCGCGCGACGATGCGCGGGGCCTTTCAACTCATCGACGGAGCGACCATGACAGCACTTCCAAATACGCGAGACGCCCTCGGCGAATCCTGGACCAGCGCGAGTCGCCGTGCGCGGCGCATCGCTCGCCATAGCCGCCATGCGGCCGAAGATATCGCGGTCGAGTTGCGCACCCTGCTGTCGGAACTCGAATCGACCTTGGCCGACGGCACGCAGGCCGACGCCGTGGCCTTGCGCGGCAGGCTGCGCAAACAGCTGGACGCCGCGCGCGAGCGGCTGAACGACACGCGCGATGCAATGCGCGACCGCGCGGGCGTCGCGATCTCGGACGCCGATCACTATGTGCGTGAAAATCCGTGGCAGACGATTGCGATCGTCGGCGGGCTTGCACTGGTGGCGGGGGCGCTGTTCGCGTCGCGGTCGCGATGACGCTGGCTTGCGCGGCTTGAGGGTGCTGGCAAGGAGACGCGACGGCCGCTTCGATGCGGCAAGGCCGAACGTTGCCCCCTTGCCGCGCCTCGCCGCTAACGACTAGTTATCGTCGATCACGAACAGCCGCCGATACTCCTTCAGCGCGTAGCGATCGGTCATCCCCGCGATGTAATGCGCGATCAGACGCGGCTGGCGCGTCGCATCGCTCGATTGATAGTCCGGCGGCAGCAGCCGCGGATCGTCGGTGAACGCGTCGAACAGGCCGACCACGACGCGGCGTGCCTTGTTGGCCATGCGCATCACGCGATAGTGGCGGTACATGTTTCTGAACAGAAAGCGTTTGAGCGCCGCGGCCTGAGCCGCGATTGCATCGCTGTGCGCGACGAGCGGGGGCGCCGCGCGCACGTCGTCGAGTGACGCCGGTGCGTAGCGAGCGAGATTGGCCCGCGTGGTCTCGATCAGATCGACGATCAGCGTATTGATCACGCGCCGCACCGTCTCGTGAATCAGCCGACGTCCTTCGATCTGCGGGTAGTCGCCGCGCGCCGCCTCACAATGCGTCTGCCAGAGCTCCACTTCGGCGAGCTGCTCGAGCGACAGCAGACCGGAGCGCAAGCCGTCGTCGACGTCGTGATTGTTGTACGCGATTTCATCGGCGACGTTGGCGATCTGCGCTTCGAGCGACGGTTGACGTCCTTCGAGAAAGCGCTCGCCCAATTCGCCGAGCCGGCGCGCGTTGTCGCGCGAGCAATGCTTGAGGATGCCCTCGCGCGTCTCAAAGCACAGGTTCAGACCGTTGAATGCTCCGTAGTGCTCCTCAAGTTCGTCGACGACCGCGAGACTCTGCAGGTTGTGCTCGAAGCCGCCGTGCTCGCGCATGCATTCGTTCAATGCGTCCTGGCCGGCATGGCCGAACGGTGTATGGCCGAGATCGTGCGCCAGCGAAATCGCTTCGACCAGATCTTCATTGACGCGCAAATTCCGCGCAACCGAGCGCGCGATCTGCGCAACTTCGAGGCTATGGGTGAGGCGCGTGCGAAACAGGTCGCCCTCGTGATTGACGAATACCTGAGTCTTGTACTCGAGTCGCCGGAACGCGGTGGAGTGGACGATGCGGTCGCGGTCGCGCTGAAACTCGGTGCGCGCGCTCGGCGCGGTTTCCGCATAGCGGCGCCCGCGCGACTGGCTCGAATGCGCCGCGTACGGCGCGAGATGCGCTTCGAGCGCCTGCTGGGTCGGCGCGGGGACGGCGGGTGCGGCGACCGCGGCGGCGGCATCGGCGGCGATGGCCGTGGCGCCGATCGCGCCGTTCCCGGCGCCTGCGCGCGCGCTTGTCGAGTCATGCTGGATATCGTCGCTGCGCCTGTCAGTCACCGGGTTCTCCGAAACATGGGCGGCGCCTCGTGACGCGGGTGCGTGAAGCGTGGCTGCAGGGCCGTGTTGAAACTAGACGGCGGCGGCCAGCGTCGCATGCACTTCGGCGTCGGGCGCGCGGGTAATCAGCGTCTCACCGAAACGCTTCAGCAGAATGAACTTGATCGCGCCGCCTTCCGCTTTCTTGTCGATCTGCATCAGCTCGACGTAGCGATCCGTGCCGAGAGCGGGAGCACGCGTGGGCAGATGCGCGGCAAGCACCACGTCGACGAGTCGCTTGCGCGACGCTTCGTCCAGATGGCCGAGGCGCACGGACAGATCGGCTGCCATCACCATTCCGCAGCCGACCGCCTCGCCGTGCAGCCACTCGCCATAACCGAGCCCGGCTTCGATCGCGTGGCCGAACGTATGGCCGAAGTTCAGGATCGCGCGCAGACCGCCTTCGCGCTCGTCCTGCGCCACCACCGACGCCTTGATCTCGCAGGAACGTTTGACCGCCTCGGTCAACGCCGCCGGTTCGCAGCGGTTCAAAGCCTCGATATTGGCCTCGATCCAGGTGAAGAAACCGGCATCGGCGATCGCGCCGGTCTTGATGACTTCGGCGATGCCCGCCGCGAGTTCGCGCTCGGGCAGCGACCGCAATACCCCGATGTCGGCGATCACCGCCTGCGGCTGGTAGAACGCGCCGATCATGTTCTTGCCGAGCGGATGATTGATGCCGGTCTTGCCGCCGACCGACGAATCCACCTGCGACAGCAACGTGGTCGGCACCTGGATGAACGGCACGCCGCGCATGTAGCAGGCGGCGGCAAATCCGGTCATGTCGCCGATCACACCGCCGCCGAGCGCGATCAGCGTGGTCTTGCGGTCCGCGCGCGAGCCGAGCAGCGCGTCGAAGATCAGGTTCAGCGTCTGCAGATTCTTGTGCGCTTCGCCGTCCGGCAGAACGACCGTGGACACCTGCTTGCTCAGCGGCGCGAGCGCCGCGCGCAGCTTGTCGCCGTAAAGCGGATCGACGGTGCTGTTGGTAACGATCGTGACCGAGTTGCCGGCGATATGCGGCTTGAACAGCTCGGTCTGGCCGATCAGGTCGGCACCGATATGAATGGGGTAGGCGCGCTCGCCCAGTTCGACGTTGACGGTAATCATACGGTCCATTATGACGCAGGATGTTTGGCGACGCCGGCCATCTCGAGCTGCATCAGAACCATGTTGACGAGTCCGTTGACCGAGGGCCGGCCGGTTTCGATCACGAAGTGCGCGCAATCGCGGTACAGCGGGTCGCGCACTTCATAGAGCGCTTCGAGGCGAGCCTTGGGGTCTTCCGTTTGCAGCAGCGGACGATTCTTGTCGCGCCGCGTGCGCAGCCACAGGTCATGCGGATTGGCGCGCAGATAGATTACGAGGCCGCGGCTTTTCAGCGCTTCGCGGTTTTCCGGCCGCAGCACCGCGCCGCCGCCGGTCGCGAGCACGATATTGTCGCGCGCGGTCAGCTCCGAGATCACGCTCGCTTCGCGATCGCGAAAGCCCGCTTCGCCCTCGAGCTCGAAGATCACGGGAATGCGCGCGCCCGTGCGCGCCTCGATTTCATGGTCCGAATCGAAGAACGGGCGCTCGAGACGGCGCGCAACCGCCCGACCCACAGTGGTCTTTCCTGCCCCCATGAGGCCTACGAAAAAAACATTGGCGTGTGCGTCCCGCGCTTGCAACGGTGTCCTCTGGCTAATCCGGTGTAGTTCGTGCCGCAGCTTACTGGCAAAGCGGCTGCCTTGTCGAGCCTGCGCGCCGCCGACGGACGGCGGCGCAAGCGTGCCCTAGATGCCCTAATTTTCCCGCACCACGCGCGGCGTGATGAAAACCGCCAGTTCACTGCGCGTGTCGCGATGAGTCCGATGGCGGAACAACGCGCCCAGAACCGGTATTTTGCCAAGGATGGGCACCCGCTCGACGTCGTCGCGGTCGTCAGTCTCGTAAATTCCGCCGATCGACACCGTACCACCATCCTCGACCTCGACGCGTGTTTGCACGTGCTTGGTGTTGATCGCGGGCCCGGCGTCGGTCTGCTCGCCGACGCTGTCCTTCGCGACGTCTAGATCGAGCACCACGCGGCCATCCGGCATGATCTGCGGCTCGACCTCCAGTTTGAGCGTCGCGCGGCGAAACTGCACGCCAGATACGCCCTGGCCGACCTTCGCCTGATATGGCAGCTCGGTGCCCTGCTCGACGATCGCCTTCATCCGGTCCGCCGTCACGACCCGCGGGCTCGACACGATTTTCCCATGTCCCTCTGATTCCAGCGCCGAGAGTTCGATATTGAGCAGCCGTGTAGCGTGCGCCGCGAATAGCGTAAGGCCGGCGGTCGCGGCATCGAATCCGGAAATCGGACGGGCCGACAGATCGTACACGGTGCCGTCCGCTCCTCCCGTCAGCCCCCTCGACGTACCATCCGCGCTCGTGCCGGCCAGCGACAGCCGCACCCCGAGATTGCGCGAAAAGCCCTGGTCGCCTTCGACGATCTGCGCCTCGATCAGCACCTGGCGAGTCGGCCGGTCGACGGAGGCGATCAGCGTCGCGATCTGTTCGAGCCGCCCAGCGAGATCGGTGACGAACAGCAGGTTGGTGCGTGGATCGGCGGTGACGGCGCCGCGTTTGGACAGCACGCGCTGGGTGCCGGAACCGGTCAGCAGGCGCCGCACGTCCTCGGCGTGCGCGTAGTGCAGCTCGAACGTGCGGCTCGCGAGCGGTTCGAGGTCCGCGGCGCGCGCGTGAGCTTCGAAGCGCTGACGTTCGCGCGCGGCGAGTTCGGCGGCGGGCGCGACCCAGATGACGTTGCCGTGGCGCTCCATCGCCAGATTGTTGACGTCGAGCAGCGTGTCGAACGCGGTGCGCCACGGCACCTGATCGAGCCGTATCGACACGGCGCCGCGCACTTTGTCGCTGGCGACGATGTTCAGGCCGGTGAACTCGGCGAACGCTTTCAGGACCGCGCCGAGTTGCGCATGCTGGAAGTTCAGCGAAATCGGCTTGTTGCCCGCGGGAAGACCCGAGTCGGCACTGGCCGCTGCGTCGGCGAGGCGCGGCCGCGGCGGCAGCGGAACCGGCGGGCCCTCAAGACTGGGCGTGCCGGCGCCTTCGTCGCGGGCGGTAACGGCGGGTTGTTTTGGCGACGGTGGCAGGATCTGGCCGTTGGCGTCGTCGTCCGGGGAAGCGTCGGGCGCTATCGCGGCACGCGGGGCCGGCTCGACGGTGTCCGGGTCCGGGGCCGCGCCTGGCGCAGAAACATAGCCGAACGGATTCGCCGCCTGGCCGATGCCGCCGCTCGGCAGCGGCGCTGTCTCGTGGGCGGGATTGGCCGATACGGCTGGATCGTCGAGCGCGGCGTAAGTCGGCAACGGCGGTAGCAACGGTGGCGTCGCTGCCTGTGCGACCCCAACGCCCAGCGTGGCAGCGACGTAGAGCCCGAAACACACCCCGCAGACGACACGGACCTCGCGTTCGCCCCGCAACATCCCCACTCTCAATCGCTTGAGTGTGCGCATCATGACGCCTCCGTCTGCATCAGCGTCAGCGTGCGCGTCGCGCCGCCGTTCGCGAGCGTAATGCCGAGCGCGTCGAGCTGCGTGACCCGCTCGACGCCCAGTTGCTGCCCGGCCACGACCGTAGTCGTGCCGTCTGGTGTGTCGAGAAGCGCGAGCCCGCGGGTACGATCGCGCAGCAGACCGACGAGGCGCAACTCGGAAACATCGCCCGGCTCGCCGCTCGCGGAGATCTGCGGCTTCGCAAACGGATCGAAGAATACGAGACCTTCGTCGTCATCGTCGGCGGCCTCGTCGGGGTCAGCGCTTGCGCCGGCGCTCGCGGCCAGGGTCGCGGACGGCGGTCGCAGCGCGTCGTACACCTGCAGCGTCGCGGCCACCGCGAGACCTTTGCCGTCCTGCTTGACGGTCACATCGGCGGGAACGATCAGCACCGGCAGTTGCGCGAGCCCGTGGAAAAACGCCATCAGGTGGACGAAGTCCGTGCGCGCGGTGAGCTGCAGCTCGCGCTTGCGCTCGACGCCCTCGCCGCTCGCCGCGCCCGGTTCGACCGCGAGCAACAGGACGCCGCTCTGCGTGGCCAGCTCGGAGACGATTCGCACGTCGTCGGCGGAATTCCACGGCACGGCGCTCGACACCGTGGCCGGCATCACCGCGGCTGCACGGCGCAGCGACGGCAGCTGCGCTAGCGCGTGGCGCGCCTGCGCGAGACGCTGCGTGCCGAGCGCGAGCGCCGCGCGGCTCGCTTCCAGTCCGGCGAGATCGGCCGTGTTCCAGCCGTACGCGCCGAAGGCGAACACCAGCGCGGCGATTGCCGTCGCGACGAGCCAGCGACGGTGCGAGCTCCAAGCCTCGAGCGGCATACGCGCCCGCTTGACCCAGCGTGAAACGAACGCGGCGCCGTGCGGTGCACCGCCCGGCTCGAAAAATGTCGTGCTCATCGTGCACCTCCCTTTCGTGCGGCCCGCGACGCGTGCGTCGCTTGGAGCGGCGGTTCGTCCCAGCGCAGGCGCGCATCGAATTCCACCGGTCCGCCAATCGCCGGTTCCGTCGATGCGCCGCCCTTCCCCGTCGGCCGACGTAAATCGCGCATCTCCGCGCCCTGCACGCCGTGAATCGCGCCGAGCCGCTTGAGCCACTCGGCCGACGCGATATGGCCGCTCGAAGTCGCCAGCAATTCGGTCTCGTACTCGCGCTGTCGAAACTGCCGCAACACGATGCGCTCGCCGGGCTCGAAGCTCAGCGCGTCGAGCAGATCGCGCAGATGCGCGAGCGGCCTCGCGAGACTCGCGGCGCGCCCCGCGGCTTCGCGTTGCGCCTGTTCGGCCCGCGACAACTTCGCGTGCTCCGCGAGCGGCGCGGCGAGCGGGGTCAGCGCCTGCTCGACAGCCGCGCGCCGCGCATCCAACCGCGCCGCGGCAAAGCTCTGCCAACCGGCGACGAGCAGCACGCCCGCGGCACCGACGCACGCCGCCACGGCCCAGTCGCGCATGCAGCGGCGCCGTGCGAGTCGCGCGTTGCGTTGGCGGTACGGCAGCAGATTGAAGCCGCCTAGCCACGGTACAGCGGCACGCTGGTCACACCGACCGGGACTCGCGGCCACGCCAGATGAAAACGACAGAGCGCCCCTCATTCCAGCACCCCACGCAACGCGAGCCCAAACGCGACCGCGCCAGCCGGCTCGTGCAGCAACGCGTCGTCGAGCGGCCGTGCGTGGCTGCCGAGCAGCGCGCACTCGAACGGCAGCGCCGAGCAGCCGAGCACGTCGCCGATATCGGCGAGCGAAAAGCCGACGCCGTCGAGCAGTTCGATTTCGCCGCCGATCAGCGCGCAGTCGAACTCCGGCCCGTGCGTGAGATCGCGCAACGCGTCGGCGAGATCGGCATGCTCGGGCGCCGGATAGCGCATTTCGGCGACGTTCGCGCCATCGACGACACTCCAGCCGTACACGCCGTCCGTACCGACCCACACCGCCGCGTACGGTTCGTTCGGGTCGAGTTCGCGATTCGCCGCATGGCGCAGTGCGCGCAATGCGGCGTGCGGTTCGCCATCGATAGCGGACAGCGAAATGCCCGCGGTCGCCGCGCATTCGATCCGCGCTTCCAGATGCTGACGCGAGGTCGCGGCGATCTTCACCGAGCGCTGCGGAGACGGTGTCTCGTCGACGTACCAGTCGACCGCGAGTGCATGACGCTCGAGCCCGGCGATGCGCTCGGCTTCGCCCATCACCGCGGGCGCGAGTCCGGCGAGCGCGACGCCGCCGTCCTCCGCCTCGCAGTCGCTCTGCGCGGCGAGCCGCGCGAGCGGCACTGTCGTCGTCAGCGTGGCCGACGCAGGCACGGCCATCGCGCAGCGCAGCGCGTGGGTCGCGCATACGCGCGGCAAGCCGGCGAACGCATCGCGCAATGCCCGCGAAACGGCCTGCCGATCGACGATCTCGGCGCCCGCCATCACCCCGGCCGCGAGCGGCACCGTGCTGATATGTTCGAGATGCAGCGCGCCCCGTGCGCGTTGACTCACCACCACGAGACGCACGTTTTGCGAGCCGACGTCGATGCCGGCGGCGAAACGCTGCCGGCCCTCCCGCACCGCCTGAAGCCATGAATTCCTATAAGCCATACCGCCCTCCCTCTGAACGCGAATAACGAGGGATCATTGTCGGCAGACGCGCGTCCTAACGACATTCAGCCGAATGGCTAACGCGGCTGCGAAGCCGCCCCGAGCGGCATCAAAGCGACTACAGTTGGGACTACAGCGAAGTCGTTCCCGCGCCGCCTGGCGAGTGCCGATTGCACGCCCGATTGCACGCCATTCGTAAGCCTTCCGAAAGCAGAAAAACCCTGGCGGCTATAATCGCGGGACTGTTTTTCCGGTACTCCTATGCAAGCCACATCTCCTACGTCTCCGCCGCCCGCGCCGAAAAAGCGCAAACGTCCGTTATGGCTGAAACTGATCCTCGGCTTTGTCGGGTTGATTGTGGCGGGCATCGTGTGCGTAGCGCTGGTGCTCGGCTATGCACTCGTCGTCGCGACGCCGAACCTGCCGTCACTCGATGCGCTGACCGACTATCAACCCAAGGTGCCGCTGCGAATCTATACGGCCGACCACGTGCTGATCGGCGAATTCGGCGAGGAGCGGCGCGACATCGTGCACATCCAGGACGTGCCCGACAGCCTGAAGAAAGCGATCCTCGCGATCGAGGACGCGCGCTTCTACGAACACGGCGGCGTCGACCTGACCGGCATCGCGCGAGCCGGCATCGTCGCGCTGACCAACGGCCATGCGACTCAAGGCGCGAGCACGATCACGATGCAGGTCGCGCGCAACTTCTTTCTGTCCAGCGAGAAAACCTACACGCGCAAGATCTACGAGATGCTGCTCGCGTACAAGATCGAGTCGAAGCTGAGCAAGGATCAGATTCTCGAGGTGTACATGAATCAGATCTATCTCGGTCAGCGCGCGTACGGATTCGCGAGTGCGGCGCGCGTGTACTTCGGCAAGGATCTGAAGGACCTGACGCTCGCCGAATCGGCGATGCTCGCCGGTCTGCCGAAGGCGCCGTCCGCGTATAACCCGGTCGTCAATCCGAAGCGCGCGAAGGTGCGCCAGGAATACATCCTGCAGCGCATGTACGAACTGCATTACATCACCCCGGAACAGTACGACGAGGCGAGCCGCCAGCGGCTCGTCGTGAAGGGCATGGGCAAGGAGTACAGCGTGCACGCGGAATACGTCGCGGAAATGGTGCGGCAGATGATGTACGCGCAGTATCGCGAGGAAGCCTACACGCGCGGCCTGAACGTCGTAACCACGATCGACTCGGCCGATCAGGACGTCGCCTATCACGCGGTGCGCAAAGGCTTGATGGACTACGAGCGCCGTCACGGCTATCGCGGCCCGGAGGCGTTCATCGATCTGCCGGCCGACGCGGACGAGCGCGAGCAGGCCATCGACGACGCGCTGCTCGAGCATCCCGACAACGGCGAAATCATCGCGGCCGTCGTCACGGCGGCGAGCCCGAAGGAAGTGCAGGCGGCCTTCATCGACGGCAACGTCGCGACGATTCAGGGCGACGGCCTGCGCTATGCGCAGTTCGCGCTCGGCCCGCGCGCGCAGCCGAATCAGCGCATCCGGCCCGGCGCGATCGTGCGGCTCGTGAAGAATGAAGAGGGCGACTGGTCGATCACGCAATTGCCGCAGGTGGAAGGCGCGTTCATCTCGGTGGTGCCGCAGGACGGGGCGATCCGTTCGCTGGTCGGCGGCTTCGACTTCAACAAGAACAAGTTCAATCACGTGACGCAGGCGTGGCGTCAGCCGGGCTCGAGCTTCAAGCCGTTCATTTATTCGGCGTCGCTCGAAAAAGGCCTCGGGCCCGCGACGATCATCAACGACGCGCCGCTCTTTTTCAGCGCCGCCGAAACCGGCGGCCAGGCGTGGGAGCCGAAGAACTACGGCGGCGGCTTCGACGGTCCGATGACGATGCGCACCGCGCTGCAGAAGTCGAAGAATCTCGTGTCGATCCGCATCCTGAACCAGATCGGCCCGAAGTACGCGCAGCAATACATCACGCGCTTCGGCTTCGACGCGGATCGCCATCCCGCCTATCTGCCGATGGCGCTCGGCGCGGGCCTCGTGACGCCGCTGCAGATGGCGGGCGCGTTCTCGGTGTTCGCCAACGGCGGCTACCGGATCAATCCTTATCTGATCGCGGAAGTCACCGATCAGCGCGGCGGCGGCGTCGCGCAAGCGCAGCCGCTCGTGGCCGGCCGAAACGCACCGTATGCAATCCAACCGCGCAACGCCTATGTGATGAACAGCCTGCTGCAAAGCGTCGCGCAGCACGGCACCGGCGCGAAGAGCAACGTGCTCAAGCGCACCGATCTCGCCGGCAAGACCGGCACGACCAACGATTCCCGCGACGCGTGGTTCGCCGGCTATCAGCACACGCTCACCGCGATCGCGTGGATCGGCTACGACAATCCGCGCAGCCTCGGCGACAAGGAAACCGGCGGCGGCCTCGCGCTGCCAGTGTGGATCGAGTACATGGGACGCGCGCTGAAGGGTGTGCCCGAGTACAAGATGGCACGCCCCGACGACGTCAGCGAAATCGGCTCGGAGCTTTATTTCGACGATTTCACGCCGGGCCACGGGTTCATCGCAACGGTCGGCGTCAGTCAGGCGACGCTCGACGCCCAGGCGAGCGCCGCGGCCGCCGCGCCGGAACAGGTCGGCGAGCAGGAGAAGCAGGACATCATGAATCTGTTCCGCGGGCACTGAGGCCGCGTCGACGTCCCGTCAGAAAAGAAAAAACCGCCGCGTTGATTACGCGGCGGTTTTGTTTTGAGAGCGTCTCGTGCTTCGCGCTTGTCGCGCCACGCTCATTGCGCGGCGAACTGCACCGGCTCGCCAGCCTGCTCGGTCGCATACTGCGACAGCGCCGCGAAAAACTCCGAGCCGTTGCGCGTGTCGCGCCATTCGCCGTCGACGAAACGGAAGTGAAAACCACCGGCCTTCGCCGCGATCCAGATCTCGCTCATCGGCGGCTGAAGATTGACGATGATCTTCGTGCGGTTCTCGAATTCGAGCGTCAGAACGTTACCGCTGCGCTCGAGCTCGATGTCGGCGTCGATGTCGTCGAGCGCGCTCTCGATGGCGGCCAGTACGGCTTCCGCACGGGTCAGGTAATCACTATCGGACATGCTAAACTCCATCGATTATTCATTCAGGGACAGTCATGCGAGTCGTAACTCGGATGCGCGCGGCAGCGCCCGGCCGCGCGATTGTAGCGGTTTTAGCCATTCTCGCAGGTTGTGCGCTCACCGGCTGCGGCCAACGCGGCTCGCTTTATCTGCCAACCGTACCGCCGCTGCCTGCCCCGCCGGCTCATCGCACGCAAACACCGTCGACCGATCAAACGCAGCCGGCTACCGGCAATACCGCCGACACGGATTCGATCCCGGACACCTCGGGTACGCCGCTCACGCTCGCCCCCGAAGACCAACTCAAGACGCCGCCCGCTTCGGCGGCATCGGCTCCCGCAGTGCCGCTGCCCGCCTCCGCCGTCCCTTCCGCTCAATAAGACTTTCGCATGACTCGATCCGCATTTGACTACGTCGACGGCGTATTGCACGCCGAAGGCGTGTCCGCCGTTTCCCTCGCCGAGCAGTTCGGCACGCCGCTGTACGTCTATTCGCGCGCCGCGCTCACCGCGGCGTGGTACGCCTATGCGGGCGCTTGCGCCGGGCGTCGCGCGAGCGTGCACGTGGCCGTCAAGGCCAATAGCAATCTGGCGGTGCTGAACGTATTCGCGCGGCTCGGCGCGGGCTTCGACATCGTGTCGGGCGGCGAACTCGCGCGCGTGCTCGCGGCCGGCGGCAAAGCGGAAAACACCGTGTTTTCGGGCGTCGGCAAGCAGACGAGCGAAATGCGCGACGCGCTCGCGGCGGGCGTCAAATGCTTCAACGTCGAATCGATTCCCGAGCTCGATCGACTCAACGCGGTGGCGGGCGAGATGGGCAAGAAGGCGCCGGTGTCGCTGCGCGTGAATCCCGACGTCGACGCGAAAACGCATCCGTACATTTCCACCGGCCTGAAGACGAACAAGTTCGGCGTCGCGTTCGAGGATGCACGTGCCACTTATCAGGCGGCCGCGGCGATGGCGAATCTCGAGGTGGTCGGCATCGACTGCCATATCGGCTCGCAAATCACCGAAGTCGCGCCTTACCTCGACGCAATCGACAAAGTGCTGGAGCTCGTGGAGCAGATCGAGCAGGACGGCGTGACGATTCGCCATATCGACGTCGGCGGCGGCCTCGGCATCACATACGACGACGAGACGCCGCCGGAAATCGGCGAGTTCGTGCGCACGGTGCTCGATCGCATCGAAGCGCGCGGCCACGGTCACCGCGAAGTCTATTTCGAACCTGGCCGCTCGCTGGTCGGCAACGCGGGTGTGCTGCTCACGCGTCTCGAGTATCTGAAGCCGGGCGAGGACAAGAACTTCGCGATCGTCGACGCGGCAATGACCGATCTTGCACGCCCCGCGATGTACGACGCGTATCACGCAATCGAGCCGGTCGTGAAGCGCGGCGTCCCTGCGCACGTCTATGACGTGGTGGGCCCGGTCTGCGAAAGCGGCGACTGGCTCGGCCGCGAACGGCTGCTCGCGGTCGAGCCCGGCGATCTGCTCGCGATCCGTTCGGCCGGCGCGTATGGCTTCGTGATGAGCTCGAACTACAACACCCGTGCGCGCGCCGCCGAAGTGATGGTGGATGGTACACAAGCGCACGTAGTTCGCGCGCGCGAAGAAATCGGCCAGCTGTTTGCGGGCGAAACGATTCTGCCGGCGTAAACGTCGGGGCTGGCTGCAGAGCCAACGGTAAATGAAGCGCAGCAACAAAAAATGGCGATGCCTCCTCGGCATCGCCATTTTTCTTTGCAGCAGCGTGCGTGACGCGAAAGGTTCGCGCAATCACCGTCGGCGCGTTGTCATCCTTCGCTCACGTATCCACACCACCAGCCGCCACCCCAGCAGCGCGATCATCACCGCGCCGTAAATCTTCGGCAGCAGCAGATCGTGCTTGCCTGCCTTCATCCACCAGAAATGCAGGATGGCGAGCGCGCCGATCACGTAAATCGCACGATGCAGCGTCTGCCAGCGACGTCCGAGCTTGCGCACCATCGCGCGCGGCGACGTGACCGCAAGCGCGATCAGCAGCACGAAGGCGGCGAAGCCCACCGTGATGAAGGGCCGCTTGCCGATGTCCTTCAGTATCTCCGCCACATCGAACCACTTGTCGAACCACAGGTACGTGGTGAAATGCAGCGTCGCATAGAAGAACGTATAGAGTCCGAGCATCCGACGGAAACGCACGAGCGCGGCGACGCCGGTCAGACGGCGCAGCGGCGTCACCGCTAGCGTGATGCACAGGAACACGAGCGTCCACAGGCCCGTCGAGCGGGTGATGAATTCGATCGGATTCGAACCGAGCCGGTCGGTCAGGCCAAACAGCACGAGGCGTGCGAGCGGATAGAGCGCCGCGACGAAGACCGCGACTTTCGCCGGGACGACCCAGCGCGCGCCGCCCGCGGCCCGCGGCTTGGCCGCCGACATCGGCGCCGTGCGCCGTGTCGCAGGCTCGCTGCGGGTGACAGTTTGCGTGTCGGTTGCCATCGCGCTCGCCTTAGAAGTTCTTCTTCAGGTCCATGCCTTGATAGAGCGATGCGACCTGATCGCCGTAACCGTTGAACATCAGTGTCTTGCGCTTCGGCGTAAAAAAGCCGTCTTCGCCGATACGCCGTTCCGTAGCCTGGCTCCAGCGCGGATGATCGACATTCGGATTCACATTCGAATAAAAACCATATTCGTTCGATGCGTACGTGTTCCAGCTGGTCGGCGGCTGCTTCTCGACGAAACGGATTTTCACGAGCGACTTCGCGCTCTTGAAGCCGTACTTCCACGGCACCACCACGCGCACCGGCGCGCCGTTCTGATTTGGCAGCACCTGGCCGTAGAGGCCCATCGTCAGCAGCGTCAGTGGATGCATCGCTTCGTCCATCCGCAGGCCTTCCGAGTACGGCCACTCGAGTATGGGCTGCGACAGCCCGGGCATCTGCGACGGATCGGCGAGCGTGATGAATTGCACGTACTTCGCATTGCCGGTCGGCTCGACGCGTTTAATTAACTCAGAAAGCGAGACGCCGATCCACGGCACCACGATCGACCAGCCTTCGACGCAGCGATGACGGTACACACGTTCCTCGAGCGGCGCGAGCTTCAGCAGGTCGTCGATGTCATAGACCTTCGGATTCTTGATCTCGCCCTCTACGCTCACCTTCCACGGATGCGGCCGCAACGTGCCCGCGTGCTGCGAGGGGTCGGATTTGTCGGTGCCGAACTCGTAGAAATTGTTGTAGGTGGTGATGTCCTTGTACGGCGTGATCTTGTCGAGCGCGACGAACCTGGTGTTGGTTTTCGCCGCGAGCTTCTGCGCCTTCGGATCGGGCGACGAGTATGTCGCGAGCGCCTCGCCGCTCACGCCGACGAGGCTGCCGAGCGCCATCGCGCCCGCTGCCTGCAGGATGCGTCGGCGGTTCTCGAACACGTGCCGCGGCGCGATTTCGCTGCGCGCGATGTCATCGCCGGTCAGTTGAATTCTGTCGCTTCGCTTGATCCACATCGTGCTGCTCCTTGCCGGCCCGCCGCGTCATCCGCGTTGCGGTGCCATATTGATGATCGCCCGTTTGGGGGCGCCTGTCATCCACGGGTACCTGCTCAGGTGCTTGATTGGTGAACACCGGGGCGCGACGAATATTCCGTCCACCATGAAAAAACCGCCGGTGCAAAGCACGCGGCGGTTCTTAGTCGGTTCAGCGCGGCGGATCTTACAGCTTGCCGTAGCTATGCAAGCCCGACAGGAACATGTTCACGCCAAGGAACGCGAAGCTCGTGACCAGCAGGCCGGTCAGCGCCCACCACGCGGCGATAGCGCCGCGCAGGCCCTTCATCAGACGCATGTGCAGCCAGGCCGCATAGTTCAGCCAGACGATCAGCGCCCACGTCTCCTTCGGGTCCCAGCTCCAGTAGCCGCCCCACGCTTCGGCGGCCCACAGCGCGCCGAGAATCGTCGCGATCGTGAAGAACGCGAAGCCGACCGCGATCGACTTGTACATCACGTCGTCGAGCACGTCGAGCGCCGGCAGACGATCCGCAAGGACGCCGCGTTCCTTCGCCAGATATGCGACGCCGACCATCGCCGACAGCGCGAAGCTGCCATACCCGATGAAGTTCGCCGGGACGTGAATCTTCATCCACCAGCTCTGCAGCGCCGGCACGAGCGGCTGGATCTGCTGCGCATCGCGGGAGACCGAGTACCACATCAGGAAGCCGACGGCCGCGCTGATCACGAGCAGCACAAACGCGCCGAGCGCGCGCGTGTTGTAGTGCTGCTCGTAGTACAGATAGAAAAGCGCGGTGATCAGGCTGAACAGCACGAAAACTTCATACAGATTCGAAATCGGAATATGGCCTACGTCCGAGCCGATCAAGTACGACTCGTACCAGCGCACCATCATGCCGACGAAGCCCATCAGCACCGCCACCCACGTCATCTTCGAGCCGATCGCGGCGCCGGTCGGCGAGCGCGACAGCAAGGCGATCCAGTAGAACACGGTCGCGAAGACGAACAGCGCGCTCATCCACAGGATCGCGGACTGGCTGGACAGGAAATACTTGAGGAAGAACGCGTTGTCGGCGCGGCTCAGATCGCCTTGGTAGATCTGGATCGCAAGCAGCGAAAGAGCGGCGATTCCCACCATCAGCGGACGCACCGGCTTCCAGCGCCAGCCGAGCACCACGAAAACCGGCACCGAGCACACCAGCACCAGTTTGTCGTAGTAGTTCATGAACGGGTAATAGCGCGACAGCGCAAAGCCGGCGCCCCCGACCAGCGCGAGTGCGAACAGCCAGTCAAAGATACCCAGGCGTTTCAGGAACGGCCGTTCGTCGAATTGCTGGAGTTCGGGCGTGCTGCTCGCAAACGCCTTGTCGGCGCGTGAAGCAGAAGAAGAGGAGGAAACCTGAGTCAAGTCCATGATCTTACCGGGTCGAATCCTGTGAGCTTGCCGACGGGGCGGCGGCCTGAGCGGCCGGGCTGGCATCGGCTGCTTCGATGAGTTTCGCGCCCAGTGCGGCGCTCACGGCGTCGCGCGTCTGGACGAACTCCTTCTCGAAGTCTAGCGTCTTACGCGCGCTCGACATCGCCATCACGACGTTCATGCCGTGGTCCGTGTCCTTGAGCCAGAACCACAGACGCCGTTCGCGAACGTAGAACATCGAGAAGATGCCCAATACGAGAAGCAGGCTGCCAAGATACACGACTTTTTTGCCGGGCGCGCGCGTCAACTGAAATACCGAAGCTTGCACCTGCTTGAACGAGTCAAGCTGCAAATAGACCGGCGATCCATACAGAAAGCTGTCGGATATCGCATTAAGCGAGCTCTGGATGAAGCGGCTCGTGTCCGCATTGGCCGGCGCGGCGGGCTCGCCGAGCCGCTGGCGCGACAGTTGCCATAGATCCCACGTGACACCTTCGAGCATCCGAAGCAGCAGGCCCGCGGCCTTTTCCTGCTCGCCTTTCGGTACCGAGCGGTCGATAAACCCAGCGACTGCCTGGAAGCCGCCGAGCGTTTCGCCGTTCGGCATCTTCATGCTGGCGTCGGCGCCCGCAAAAAGGGTCAGCACGCGCAATGCGCTTTCCTCCAGATGCTGCTGCAGCTCCGCATTCAAGCCCGGCACCGAGCGCTGCGCGAACTGATGAGCGGCGATGGCGCGTTGGTTCGGGTCTTCGAGCGTGGCGCGCAGGTTCATCCATTCCTTGAGCGTGCCGCCGCTGTCGGCGGGAATGCGCAGGTAGCGGAACGGATCGTCCGGATTCAGGCGCATGCCGGCGAGGAACATCTTCTCGCCGTTCACGTCGACGGGCAGCATGTAGTTGTTGTACTCGCGCGCCTGTCCATCCTTGCCGCGAATCTTGTACTGCACCGACGGGCCGACGTTGTGCAGGTCGAGCGGCTTCGAGGATTTCGCGCCGGAGCCGAGACGCTCGTCGAACGCTTCCTTCAGCGAGTGCTGCGCTGCGACCCCGCGCGCATCGTTCTGGCCATTGGCGTTGGAGATGTTTTCGACGTTGATCGCGCGGAAGTCGGTGAATTCGACGGTCTGGCCGTCGGCGAGCGGCGTGGCTGAACTCAACGGCGCGCTGCCGCCGATCGTGCCGCCAAACGGCGCGGGTTTCGCGCTCGCGCCGGACATCGGGAAGGCGGTCATCTGCATCTGCGAGCCGCCGTCCTGGAAACTCGACTGATAAATCGACACGCCGTCGTATTCGAATGGCTTGTTGACCTCGACGCGCGCCGGCACGCGCGCGCCGGTCTTGTGATCGACCACGACGATGTCGCTCGCGAACAGCTTCGGCATGCCGGTCGTGTAGTAATCGACGATGAACTTGTTCAGTTCGATCGAAAACGGCAGGTCCTGGATCAGCGAACCGTTGGGCTGATTCAGGATCGCGGTCGACACGTGCTGCCCCTCGGGCACCCACGCGTAGCCGCGGAACGTCGGGTTCGACTGCGACAGCCGATGCTCGGGCGAAATCTCGCTGATAACGGTGTTCGAGTTGATCGGGGACTTGTCGAACAGCCACATTTGCAGCTTGATCGGCAGATTGCTGTCGAGCAGGCCGCCGAGGCAGATCACGACGATCGCGAGGTGCGCGGAGATGTAGCCGAACTTCGTCAGCGTGCCACGCTTTGCGGCGATCAGCGTCGCGCCATCCGACTCACGCGTGACGAACTTGTAGCCGAGCTTCGCCGACAGTTTCGCGAGCACTGCCGCAGTCTGCGCGCGCGTGCCGTGCACGGCGAACTCGCCCTTGTGATGGAACGCACGCAGGCTGCCTTCGCGAACCTTGTCCTTCCAGCTCTTCGCATCGGCGAGCATCTTCGGCGCATTGCGGATCACGCAGAGCGACACCGACACCATCAGGAAGCCGAGAATCAGCATGAACCACCACGAGCTGTACACCGTGTAGAGGCTCAGCGCGCGGAAGATGTCCGCCCAGAACGGACCGAACTGGTTGACGTAATTGGGATACGGATCGTCCTGCGTGAGGACGGTACCGATGATGCTGGCGATCGACAGAATCACGAGCAGCGCAATGGCGAAACGCATCGAGCTCAGGAGCTCGATGGAGCTGCGCATGACGCGATTGCCCGACTTCGACTGCAGACCCGACGTGGTGACGCTCATTCAAACTCCGACTGAACAGCAAAAAAGGGTGAAGGGCTGTCGTAGCTACGACACCCTCACCCTTTTCTTGTTTTTCACCGGCCTCGCCGGGCCGGTTGGATTCGCGCGGGCGAACCGCTTAATGCAGACCCGCGATGTAGTCGGCAACCGCCTTGATCTCGTTGTCCGACAAACGCGATGCTATCGCATGCATCGCGTCGCTGTTATTACGAGCGCCCGGACCTTGCGTGAACGCGGTCAGCTGCGTCACCGAGTACTCGGCCCACTGTCCCGACAGGCGCGGAAACTGGATCGGAATACCCTGTCCCGTGGGGCCGTGGCAGGCCGCGCAGGCGGGCACGCCCCGGTCGGCAATCCCACCGCGATAGATCTGCTGCCCCACCGCGACCGTGTTCTTGTTGTGCGCATAGCCCGGCTTGGGCGTCTGCGTCGAGAAGTAAGCCGCAACGTTGATCATGTCCTGATCGGAGAGCGCGGCGGCCATGCCTGCCATGATCGCATTATTGCGCGCGGCCTGTTTGGCGCCCGGCTGCGTCTTGAAATCTCGGAGCTGCTTGACGAGATACTCAGGATGCTGGCCCGCGAGCTTCGGATATGCACCGCCGGCGCTGTTGCCGTCTGCCCCGTGACAAGACGCGCACACTTGTACCGCGATTGCCTGCCCCCGATTGATGTCCGGCTTTGCCGGATCTGCTGCTCGTGCCTGAATTGCCAAACCTGAAAGACCTGCCGTTACATGAAGCACCATCAGAGTCTTGCACAGTCGATTCATTCGCACACCCTGTCTCGTCTTGTGGGATTTTAGAGGTTCTGCAAAGTACGACGACGGCGACCGAGTGACCGCCAGGAGCCGCCAAGGCACGTGGGGCGGGCTCCCAAGGTTTTCAGTAAACCATCGTATTGTACAATAACTCGCTAATCGCTTAGACGCCAGTCGGGCTTGACCCCGTTCCCGCTGCGGGCTCCGCGGCGTCTCCAATCTGGCTTCCACCATGCCCTTCCTGCTCCACGAATCCCGCTTCTATACCACCGTCAATCATTTGCGTGACCTGCCGGCCACCGCGCAGCCCGAGATCGCTTTCGCAGGACGCTCGAACGCAGGCAAGTCGACCGCGATCAACGTGCTCTGCAATCAGAAGCGACTTGCGTTCGCGAGTAAGACGCCTGGCCGCACGCAGCACATTAATTACTTTTCGGTTGGCAAGGCAGATGAACCGGCCGGCTATCTGGTCGACCTGCCGGGCTACGGTTATGCGGAGGTGCCGGGGGCGGCGAAGGCTCACTGGGAAGCGTTGCTGTCCACGTACCTGCAATCGCGCTCGCAACTGCGCGGCATGATCCTGATGATGGATTCGCGCCGCCCACTGACGGAGCTCGATCGACGCATGATCGAGTGGTTCGCGCCGACCGGCAAACCGATCCACACGCTGCTCACCAAATGCGACAAATTGACGCGTCAGGAAAGCACGAACGCGTTGCGCACCGCGCAGAAGGGATTGGCCGAATATCGAGCCGCCGGCTATCGCGGCGAGTTGACCGCACAGCTCTTTTCGGCGCTCAAACGAACGGGCCTCGACGAAGCGCATGAGCTGATCGAGAGCTGGCTGATCCCCGGCGCGGTGGACGAAGCAGGTGAAAAGCCGGCTGCGGGCTGAATCACTATCGATACCGGAATCCCTCAGCGCGCGTGACGCGTGATATGCCTTGAATACCCGTACGAGGGCGCATTTCCGGCCACCCATAAAAAAACCCGCCGCTTGAACGGCGGGTCAAACAGCCTAATCGAAAAACGACAGGCACCCGCTCAGGGAGGAGAAGCGGGGAGGTCAGCGCTAGGCGCCTTGCTCGATCGGTATGATATACCATTGTCTCGAAAAGTTTCCGGGAGCGGAGCCAGGTGCCATTTGTCCACTCCACCTATCCACGATCTTCGATTCGATATGAGCTTCTACCCGCACTACCGTCCGCGCCGCATGCGCCGTGACGACTTCTCGCGCCGCATGATGCGCGAAAACATCCTCACCACGAACGACCTGATTTACCCGGTATTTATCGTCGAAGGCACCAACGTTCGACAAGCGGTGCCGTCGATGCCGGGCGTCGAGCGCGTGTCGGTCGATCTGCTGATGGGCGTCGCGGAGCAGTGCGTCGAACTGGGCGTGCCGGTGCTGTCGCTGTTTCCCGCGATCGAGCCCTCGCTGAAGACGCCCGAAGGCCGCGAAGCGGCCAACCCAGCGGGTCTGATCCCTCGCGCGGTGCGTGAATTGAAGAAGAATTTTCCGGAGCTCGGCGTGCTCACCGATGTCGCGCTCGATCCGTACACGAGCCACGGTCAGGACGGCGTGCTCGACGAAGCCGGCTACGTGATGAACGACGAGACCGTCGAAATCCTCGTCGAGCAAGCGCGTGCGCAGGCGGAAGCCGGCGTCGACATCGTCGCGCCGTCAGACATGATGGACGGCCGCATCGGCGCGATCCGCGAAATGCTCGAGAGCGAGGACCACATCCACACCCGCATCATGGCGTACGCGGCGAAGTACGCTTCGGCGTTCTACGGCCCGTTCCGCGATGCCGTCGGTTCCGCGACGAACCTCGGCAAGAGCAACAAGATGACCTACCAGATGGACCCGGCCAATTCGAACGAGGCGCTGCGCGAAGTGCAGGCCGACATCAACGAAGGCGCGGACATGGTGATGGTCAAGCCGGGCATGCCGTATCTGGACATCGTGCGTCGCGTGAAGGACGAGTTCCAGTTTCCTACCTACGTGTACCAGGTGAGCGGCGAATACGCGATGCTGAAGGCCGCCGCGCAGAACGGCTGGCTCGATCACGACAAGGTCATGATGGAATCGCTGCTGGCATTCAAGCGTGCCGGCGCGGACGGCGTGCTGACGTATTTCGCGCTGGATGCCGCGAAGATCCTGCGATCGCAAAAGTAAATCAACGCGCGATTTAGCACGCGACTGTCGAGACAACAAAAAGGAGACGAACCTTGGGTTTCGCCTCCTTTTTTTGCTGCTCGTTTGCGCCGGAGCGGCCTTTCAGCACCCCGCGACGTTCGATTACACCCCCGACGCACTCGCCCGATCCAGTGTGCGCAGGAATTTATCCGCCGATTCGTAGCCGACCACCCGCAGCACTTCCTTGCCCTCCTGATCGAAGAAAATAATCCCCGGCGGCCCGAACAGGTTGAAGCGCTTGAGCAGCGCCTGATCGTCGGTATTGTTCGCAGTGACGTCGGCGCGCAGCAGATTCATCTGCTTCAGCTTCGCCTGAACGCGCGGGTCGCTGAAGGTGAATTTCTCCATTTCCCTGCAGCTCACGCACCAGTCCGCGTAAAAATCGAGCATGGCAGGTTGTGCGGCCGTTTTGACGGCCTGGTCAAGCTGCTCCGATGAACGAACCGGTGCGAACGTCAAATCGCTTTGCGACGCCGTTGCGACCGCGCTGGAGCCATCTTTCGCGATGCCCGCCTGATTGCCGGCGCGAGCCGCGAGCACCGCCAGCGGGCGCAGCGGGTCCGACGATCCCGCGGCGAGGCCAATTAGAAGCGCGGCCGCCCAGACGGCCATCACGACTCCGACCGCTCGCCCGAACCGGTGCCATATCGAGCAGCCCGCGACCGACCTGGAAAACAGGCCGAGGGCGACCGCCGCGATCAGCAGCCAGAGCGCACTCAACAGCATCGTCGCCGGGCCGCCGAGCACCGGCCAAACGATCCACAGCGCCGCGGCGAGCAGAACCACGCCGAAAAACACTTTTACGCTGTCCATCCACTTGCCCGCGCGCGGCAGCAGCATGCCCGCGCCGAGGCCAATAATTAGCAGCGGCAGCCCGAGCCCGATACCCATCGAGAAGAGCGCCGCGCCACCGAGCACGGCGTTGCCGGTGTGCGCGATGAACGCGAGCACCGCAAAAAGCGGTGCGGTCATGCACGCGCCGACAACCAGCGCCGACAGCGCGCCCATCACGGCGACCGCGGTAAATTTGCCGCCCGAGCGTCCCGCTGACACGCTCGACATGCGATCGCGCCAGCGCGGCGGCAGTTCGAGATCCACACCGGCGATCAGCAACAGCGCGAAAATCGTCAGAAGGCCGCCGAACGCGCCCAGCACCCACGGATTCTGCAGCCATGCGCCGAGACTCTGCCCGACGAGTGCCGCCGCGACGCCCAGCACCGTGTAGACGAGCGCCATCCCGATTACATACGCGACCGACAGCGCGAAACCACGCCCACGCGTGACGCGCGCGCCCTCACCGATGATGATCGCAGACAGGATCGGAATCATCGGATACGAGCACGGCAGCAGGCTCAGAATTGCGCCCGCAACAAAATAAAGCCCTACGATCGCAAAGAAACCGCCTCGCTGTAGCAGCGTCTGCGCGTAGTCGGCGCTGGTCGCGCGTTCGTACCACGGTTCGTCATCAGTGGGCGCGAATTGGTGGGCGGTTGCACCCGCTGCTGCGCGGCCAGCCGGCTGCAGCGCCTCGCCGCTCACGTGATAAACGCGCTCCATGGGGGGGTAGCAGATGCCAGCGTCGGCGCAGCCCTGCGACGTCACCGCGAGATCGAACGGTCCGGCTGCCTGCTTCACCGGAATATGAATCGTCACCTCGTTGCGATACGTCTCGACATTCTTGTTGAATGTCTGATCGAACTTCACGTGACCGTCGGGCAGTTGAGGCTCGCCAAGCGTCGCTGTGCCGTTGCGGGTCGCGAAAGCGAAGCGCTCGCGGTACATGTAGTAACCATCCGCAATCTTGTAGGTGACGACGACTTGCCCGGGCTGCTCGGTCGCACTGAACCGGAACGCGACCGACGGGTCGAGGAAGTCGTCCGCGGCGCGCGCGAGGGTGGCGAGTTGCGCGAGGAACACGCAGCCGAGCAGAAAGAATGCGGTGCGCAGCGTAGCGAGCGCGCGCCGGTCGAGACCGTTAAACATGAAGAGGGCGTTGGGTTTCAGCAGTGATCCACTGGCCGTAGGCGGCCGAGGCCGTCGCTTGCCATGAGAGGATTTCCGGCGTGTCGTAGGGATGGTGAGCCTGAATGTATTGTTCAAGTTCGAGCGCGCGAGCGGCGCTGGTCTTGAACAACAGCTGGATTTCCTGCGCGGTTTCGATCGCGCCCTGCCAGTGATAGCTTGAATGCACGCTTCCTAACTGCGTGACGCATGCACAAAGGCGCGCGGCGAGCGCGCTGGCGGCGAGTTTTTCAGCGACGGCCGCATCCGGCACCGTCGTCAGTACCAAGGTCACTCTCACACTCACACCAGGCTCCGGCGACGCAGGATTTCGATGCCGATATCGTATCACCTGGCCATATCGCCTCGCAGAGCGCCCCGCAGCGCGGCCGCGGCATTTGGTCACCGCGGCACGGCTTGCCGCATCGATGAAAAATTCGCCGCCAAATCGGCATAGGGGACGGCCATGAGGCCGTACCCCTGCCACACCACCCGGCGTGCGCGTCGGCACCGGGCGGTTCGGGAAGTTGAGGTTATGAGAGGCGTGGCACAGCCAGCCGATCGAAGTATCCGAGAGTCAGCACGCTATTCAGGAGCTTGTCGCTGTTACGCCAGCAGCGGCGACTGTTCGCCGCCACCTGTTGCGTCACAGCGGGCGGTGCCCCCAGCGCACGCAGTTCCCGGTAGATGGTCGGGCCGCGGCGCCATTGCTTAAGCTGGATGACACGCAACCGGTGACGCGTCCACTTGTCTAGACCCAGCCAGACTCGTGGCGTTTGCGCCAACCGGAAGTACGCCTTCCAGCCCAGCACATAGGGCCGTAACCGTTCCACCACGTCCTTCATGCTGCGCCCGCCGTTACGGCCGGTCAGTTCACGAATGCGGCGTTTGAACGCCAGCAGCGGTTTGGTCGCCACCTTGCGCTTGATGACACCGCCGGACGCTACCCACAGGCTGTAGCCCAGAAACTTGCGACCGAACACACTGGCCACCGCGCTTTCGGTCTCGTTGACCTTCAACCGCAGTCGCCCAAACAGACGGCGCAGCAGCGCCATTACCCGCTCCCCTACATGGCGGCTGCGAACGTAGACATTCGCATCGTCGGCATAGCGCGCGAAGCAGTGGCCTCGCCGCTCCAGTTCCTTGTCCACCTCATCGAGCAGCACGTTCGCCAGCATTGGCGATAGCGGCCCGCCCTGCGGCGTGCCCTGTTCGCGCTGCTGAACCACGCCGCCATCCATGATGCCGCTGTTCAGATACGCCCGGATCAGCCGGATCACTTCGGCGTCCCCAATACGTTCCAGATCAACATCCACCACGATTCGCCGGCCCGACTGCACATGCGACTGCGCGGCAAACACCGCGTCGTGCGCACGTCGCCCAGGCCGGAAGCCATAGCTGTGCTCGCTGAAGGTGGGGTCCAGAACCGCTTGCAGCACCTGCGGCAGCGCCTGTTGGATCGCCGGTCCGTGACCGTTGGGATGCCAAGCTCGCGCTCGCCTCCGTCCGGTTTCGGGATCGTCACCCGCCGTAGCGGACTGGGCCGGTACGTCCCCTTCAGCAACTGTTCACGGATCGCGGGCCACGCCGTCGCCAGATGGCGCGACGCCTGGTCAATGTCCAGACCGTCCCCTGTTGACCCGTACCCGTTGAACGCCTGCTTCAGGTTCGCTCTCGTCAGCGCCGCCATCAGCAGCGATGACCCTGT
This sequence comes from Paraburkholderia sp. BR14374, assembly GCF_040948685.1. Taxonomy (NCBI): domain Bacteria; kingdom Pseudomonadati; phylum Pseudomonadota; class Betaproteobacteria; order Burkholderiales; family Burkholderiaceae; genus Paraburkholderia; species Paraburkholderia sp. BR14374. The sequence goes on from NZ_JBFPKF010000017.1 coordinate 126,723, forward strand.
GCCCCCGGATTCATGGCGCGGGCAACAGGCTTCGTCGCTCACGGGCATGGACGCAGGTTCACCGCGTGTGCCTCCCGCTCGCCCCGCTTGCGCGGGCATCTGACGCAATTCCTGTCGCATCGACATGTCGCTGGACACTCCTTCACGTTCGGCCCTTCGTCACCAGCTTCGGTCTCATCGACCTGTCCTGTGACTACTACGGCCTCTGCTGACTTCTCGCTCCGGCTCGACGCCGTCGCCCTTTCCGGCATGAGGCGAGATCTCCCCAGGTAAGAACGCATTCCTTCATCGCACAACCGCCGTATCTACGCCGCTTCGCCTTGGTCACGAGAGCTTTGTGGTTGTTTGCCCACTCGCCCTGCTCCACAGCGCCTTCTATACGGTTCTTGTTCATCGGCTCGGGATTTACGCTGCTCGCTTCCTCCCCACACCCGGTCGCCTTCATGCAGTTGCGCTTCACTTCATTCGCTATGACCAGCTTATGGCGGGACTTACACCCGCAAGAGTGCGGCCATGCTGGGCGCACAAACAAAAAAGCCAGGCGATGCGCCTGGCTTTTCGTTCAAACCAAAAAGCTTACTCAGCTTCTTGCACTTCCGTTTCTTCAACTTCCGGACGGTCGAGGAGTTCGACCAGTGCCATCGGCGCGTTATCGCCAACGCGGAAGCCGAACTTCAGCACGCGCAGGTAGCCGCCTGGACGGTTTGCGTAGCGCGGGCCGAGCACGTCGAACAGCTTCGTGACCGAGTCACGGTCGCGCAGGCGGTTGAACGCCAGACGACGGTTTGCCAGCGACGGCTTCTTGCCGAGCGTGATCAGCGGCTCGACGACTTTACGGAGTTCCTTCGCCTTCGGCAGCGTGGTCTTGATGACTTCGTGCTCGATCAGCGAGTTGGACATGTTACGGAGCATTGCCAGACGGTGGCTGCTCGTGCGGTTCAGTTTCCGCAGACCATGACGGTGACGCATGTTAATTCCTTCAGTTCAAAGTTTTGGTCCAGCTCTTCTATCGCACTCGTTCTGCAGCGTCGGCAGCAAACAGTGAGCGCACGGGCCGGTAGTTAAAAAAGACAAGACGCGGATTTTAAAGGAAAATCCGCGTCCTTGCCAGTCTAGTGCAGCAGTGCAATCGCGACTTACCCCCGACCGAATTGTCCGCTTACTTGTCGAGACCAGCCGGCGGCCAGTTCTCGAGCTTCATGCCGAGCGTCAGACCGCGCGATGCCAGAACTTCCTTGATCTCGTTCAGCGACTTGCGACCGAGATTCGGAGTCTTGAGCAGCTCGTTCTCGGTACGTTGGATCAGGTCGCCGATGTAGTAGATGTTTTCGGCCTTCAGGCAGTTCGCGGAACGAACCGTCAGTTCGAGATCGTCGACCGGGCGCAGCAGGATCGGATCGATCTGCGGTGCGCGCGACGGCGCTTCCGCCGCTGCTTCGGTACCTTCCAGCGCCGCGAACACCGACAGCTGATCGACCAGAATGCGCGCCGATTGGCGGATCGCTTCTTCCGGTGAAATCACACCGTTGGTTTCGATGTTCATCACGAGCTTGTCGAGGTCGGTGCGCTGCTCGACGCGGGCGCTTTCGACCGCGTAGCTCACGCGACGAACCGGCGAAAACGACGCGTCCAGCACGATTCGGCCGATGATCTTGGCCGACTCTTCACCGTAACGACGCACATTGCCCGGCACATAGCCGCGGCCCTTTTCCACCTTGATCTGCACGTCGAGCTTGCCACCCTTCGACAGATGCGCAATCACGTGATCCGGATTGATGACTTCGCAGTCATGTGCGAGTTCGATATCGCCCGCTGTGACCACGCCTTCGCCTTCCTTACGCAGCGTAACCGTCACTTCGTCACGGTTATGCAGCTTGAAGACGACGCCCTTCAGGTTCAACAACAGGTTGACCACGTCCTCTTGCACACCGTCGAGCGTCGAATACTCATGCACGACGCCTGCAATCGTCACCTCGGTCGGGGCATAGCCGACCATCGACGACAACAGCACGCGCCGAAGCGCGTTACCCAAGGTGTGGCCGTAACCGCGTTCAAACGGTTCCATGACCACTTTCGCGTGGCTCTCGCCAAGCGATTCAACTGCAATGATCTTGGGCTTCAACAAACTGGTTTGCATAGGTTTTCCTTTTCAATACCCTCGGCTCGTTACACCGATAAGGCTGACCGGTAACAACCTGAAAATAAACAGCCGAGACGCCCCCTTGCGCAACGCAATCAGGACGCCCCGGCCGTCAATCCGATTACCGCGAATACAATTCGACGATCAGGCTTTCGTTGATGTCGCCAGCGATGTCGCTGCGTTCCGGCTTCTGCTTGAAGGTACCTTCGAACTTCTTCGCGTCGACCGCGACCCAGCTCGGCATGCCGCCTTGTTCGGCGAGCGACAACGCCTCGATGATGCGAGCCTGCTTGCGCTTCTGTTCGCGCACGGCAACGACGTCGCCAGCCTTCACTTGCATCGACGGGATGTTCGTCACGACGCCGTTCACCGTGATCGCCTTGTGGCCAACCAGCTGACGTGCTTCAGCACGCGTCGAGCCGAAGCCCATCCGATACACGACGTTGTCCAGACGCGATTCGAGCAGTTGCAGCAGGTTTTCACCCGTGTTGCCCTTCAGGCGGTCTGCTTCAGCGAAGTAGCGACGGAACTGGCGCTCGAGGACACCGTAGATACGCTTTACTTTTTGCTTCTCGCGCAACTGCGTGCCATAGTCGGACGTACGCGCGCCCGAAGTACGGCCGTGCTGGCCGGGCTTGCTGTCCAGCTTGCACTTGTCAGCGAGCGAGCGGCGCGCGCTCTTCAGGAAGAGGTCAGTGCCTTCACGGCGGGACAGCTTGGCCTTGGGGCCGATATAACGTGCCACGTTGATTCCTTCTGTAATTAATCACGCGAATGCTTCCACTCGCGCTAGTCCGAACCCTTTGGGTCGAACGGTGGGCTTAGTCTATTCAATAACGCGCGCAGCCCGCCGCCGCGCAAGGCGGCAACAGGCGCTCGCAAAACCAGCGTCTTAGATACGACGACGCTTCGGCGGACGGCAGCCGTTATGCGGGACCGGCGTCACGTCGGAGATCGCGGTAATCTTGATGCCAAGACCATGCAACGCGCGCACCGCCGATTCGCGGCCAGGACCGGGGCCCTTGATCCGCACTTCGAGGTTCTTCACGCCGTATTCCATCGCCACTCGACCAGCCGATTCAGCTGCGACCTGAGCTGCAAACGGGGTCGACTTACGCGAACCCTTGAAGCCCTGGCCACCCGACGTTGCCCAAGCAAGCGCGTTGCCTTGACGGTCGGTGATCGTGATGATGGTGTTGTTGAACGACGCGTGAACGTGAACCACGCCCTCGGCGACGTTCTTCTTGACCTTCTTGCGAACGCGTTGCGCCGCGGAGTTGTTCGAAGCCTTAGCCATTACGTTTTCCTGTAACTGTCAGTTCCGCTTACTTCTTCAGCGATTGCGCTGCACGACGCGGACCCTTGCGCGTACGGGCATTCGTACGCGTACGCTGGCCGCGCAGGGGCAGACCCTTACGATGCCGCACGCCACGATAGCAGCCGAGATCCATCAGGCGCTTAATGTTCATCGTCGTTTCACGGCGCAAATCGCCTTCAACGATGAACTTGCCGACTTCTTCACGCAGCTTTTCGAGGTCTGCGTCAGTCAGGTCTTTGACCTTCTTCGAAAATGCCACACCAGCAGCGACGCAAATGTCGCGCGAGCGCGTGCGACCGATACCGTAAATAGCCGTCAGGCCGATTTCAGTATGCTGGTGATTCGGGATGTTAACCCCTGCGATACGAGCCATTGTTTTTCCTCAAACAAAAAGCGCAAGCAAAAGCGCGGCGTTCAGCCTTGACGCTGTTTGTGGCGCGGATCAGAGCTGCAAATCACGCGCACAACGCCTTTGCGCTTGATGATCTTGCAATTGCGGCAAATGCGCTTAACCGATGCCATCACTTTCATGATATTACCCTTTTTTCAAATCACTTCGCCCGGAACACGATCCGCGCACGCGACAGATCGTAAGGCGTCAATTCAACCGTCACCTTGTCGCCCGGCAGGATTCGGATGTAGTGCATCCGCATCTTGCCGGATATGTGTCCCAACACGACATGGCCGTTTTCCAGCTTCACCCTGAAGGTAGCGTTAGGCAGGTTTTCAATTACTTCGCCCTGCATCTGGATCACATCGTCTTTGGCCATAAGTCCTTTCAACGCATCGGGACGCCGCCGCCTTTGAAATTAGCTTTCTTCAGCAGCGATTCATACTGTTGCGACATAACGTACGACTGCACCTGCGCCATGAAATCCATTGTGACGACGACAATGATCAGCAGCGACGTTCCACCAAAATAAAACGGCACGTTCCAGCGCAGCACCAGAAATTCGGGCAGCAGGCAAACGAACACGATGTAGATCGCACCGGCCAGCGTCAGACGCGTAAGGATGCGGTCGATATATCGCGCCGTCTGATCGCCCGGGCGGATGCCAGGGACGAAAGCGCCACTCTTTTTCAGGTTGTCGGCCGTTTCCCTGCTGTTGAACACCAGTGCGGTGTAGAAGAAGCAGAAGAAAACGATCGCCAACGCGTACAGCAACACGTACACGGGTTGACCGGGCTTCAGGGCTTCGGCCACATTGTGCAACGTGTCTGCGAACCAGCTGGTACGCGAACCCGAACTGAACCAGTTCAGGATAGTTGCCGGGAAGAGAATGATCGACGATGCGAAGATCGGCGGAATCACGCCCGACATGTTCAGCTTCAGCGGCAAATGCGAAGACTGCCCGCCGTAAATCTTGTTGCCTACCTGCCGCTTTGCGTAATTCACAAGAATCTTGCGCTGGCCGCGTTCGATGAACACCACCAGATACGTCACAGCAGCAATCAGCGCGACGACGATAATCGCCGAGATGATACTCATCGAGCCGGTTCGCACCAGTTCAAAGAGACCACCGATTGCGTTCGGGAAGCCCGCCGCAATACCGCCGAAAATGATGATCGAGATACCATTGCCGAGCCCGCGCTCCGTGATTTGCTCCCCCAGCCACATCAGGAACATCGTGCCGGTCACAAGCGTCACGACCGTCGTCAACCGGAAAACCATCCCCGGATCAATCACGAGGCCAGGCTGATTTTCGAGCGCCACGGCAATGCCGAACGCCTGAAATGTCGCCAGCACGACCGTAAAGATCCGCGTGTACTGCGTAATCTTCCGCTGACCTGCCTGCCCTTCCTTTTTCAGCGCTTCGAGTTGCGGCGAGACAATCGCCAGCAACTGCATGATGATCGACGCCGAAATGTACGGCATGATCCCCAACGCGAAAATGGTGAACCGCGAAAGTGCGCCACCCGAGAACATGTTAAACATGCCAAGGATGCCGCCCGACTGGCTTTGGAACAACTTCGCCAGTTGGTCCGGGTCGATACCCGGCACCGGAATATGCGCGCCGATGCGGTAGACGACCAGCGCCAGCAGCAGGAATACTGCTCGCCGACGCAGATCGCCAAACTTCGCCGCGCTGCGACCGGGTTTTGCGAGACTCGGGCTGTTAGCCAAGTACCTTCTCCGATGCAAATGCTAGTGACGGCAAATAACTTGCGCGTTACTCGGCAAACGAGCCACCGGCTGCTTCAATAGCAGCACGTGCGCTCTTCGTCGCACCCAAGCCCTTCACAACGACCTTGCGCTTGAGCTCGCCGGTCGCGATGATCTTGACGCTACGGATCAGCTCGCCGACCAGGCCGGCTTGTTTCAGAGCCAGCAGATCGATTTCGTCAACCGGCAGCTTCTCCAGATCCGAGAGACGCACTTCACCGACGAATTCCTTCGTCAGCGAGGTGAAGCCACGCTTCGGCAGGCGACGTTGCAGCGGCATTTGACCGCCTTCGAAGCCAACCTTGTGAAAGCCGCCCGAACGCGACTTCTGACCCTTGTGACCACGGCCTGCGGTCTTGCCGAGGCCGGAGCCGATGCCGCGACCAACGCGACGCTTTGCGTGCTTCGCGCCTTCAGCCGGCTTCAGGTTATTCAATTCCATTATCAACTCCTTGAGTCCTGGTCAGCCGCTTAGCTGATGACCTTAACGAGGTACGAAACCTTGTTGATCATGCCGCGCACAGCCGGCGTATCCTGCAACTCGCTAACCGAGTTGAGTCGGCGCAGGCCCAAGCCACGCACCGTTGCGCGGTGCGATTCACGGGTGCCGATCAGGCTCTTGACGAGCTGGACCTTGACAGTTTTATCAGACATGGTGTCCACCTTTAGCCCAGAATTTCTTCGACGGACTTGCCGCGCTTCGCAGCGATGTCGGCCGGCGTGGACTGCTTGCGCAGGCCGTCGAGCGTCGCACGAACGAGGTTGTACGGGTTCGTCGAACCGTGGCTCTTGGCCACGACGTTCTGCACGCCCATCACGTCGAACACTGCGCGCATCGGACCGCCAGCGATCACGCCGGTACCGTCCTTCGCCGGAGCGAGGAGAACCGTTGATGCGCCGTGCTTACCATGCACTTCGTGTTGCAGGGTACCGTTCTTCAGCGGCACCTTGAACATGTTGCGGCGAGCCTGTTCCATCGCCTTCTGGACAGCGACCGGCACCTCCTTCGCCTTGCCCTTGCCCATACCGACGCGGCCATCACCGTCGCCAACCACGGTCAGTGCAGCGAAGCCGAGAATACGGCCACCCTTCACGACCTTGGTCACGCGGTTGACCGAGATCATCTTTTCACGAAGGCCGTCGTCGCGTTCGTCAGCCTGAACTTTAGCTTGCATCTTTGCCATGACGAATTCTTCCCTTAGAACTTGAGTCCGGCTTCGCGCGCCGCATCAGCCAACGCTTTCACGCGGCCGTGGTAACGGAAACCCGAACGGTCGAAGGCGACGGATTCGATGCCGGCAGCCTTAGCCTTTTCTGCAATGCGCTTGCCGATCAGGGTTGCAGCAGCAACGTTGCCGCCCTTGCCCGATTGATCGGCCAGTTGCGCACGCACTTCGGCTTCGAGCGTCGACGCGCTGGCGAGCACCTTGGTGCCGCACGGCGAGAACACTTGCGCATAGATGTGCGTGTTCGTGCGATGCACGGCGAGACGCGCGACCTGCAGCTCAGCGATCTTGATACGCGTCTGACGAGCGCGGCGCAGGCGAGATTGAGTCTTATCCATGATTGCGCACCCTTACTTCTTCTTCGTTTCTTTGAGGATCACAACCTCATCGGCGTAACGCACGCCCTTGCCCTTATAGGGCTCCGGCGGACGGTAGCCGCGCACTTCTGCAGCGACTTGACCGACTTGTTGCTTGTTGATCCCCTTGATCACGATTTCGGTTTGCGACGGGGTTTCTGCCTTGACGCCAGCCGGCATCTGGTGCACCACCGGGTGCGAGAAACCCAACGACAAGTTCAGCTTGTCGCCTTGCGCCTGTGCGCGATAACCGACGCCAACCAGCGTCAGCTTGCGCTCGAAACCCTTCGTCACGCCGTACACCATATTCGCAACCAGTGCGCGCATGGTGCCCGACATCGCATTCGCTTCGCGGCTTCCGTCGACCGGCTCGAACTTCAGCGTGCCGTTGTCGTTAACCACCTTCACGAGACTGTTGGCAGCCTGCGAAATCGTACCCAGCGGACCCTTGACAGTAATGCTGTCGGCGCTCAGGGCCACTTCCGCGCCTTGCAGCGCGATCGGGCTCTTACCTACTCGAGACATGTTTCTCTCCTTTCGGCCTTAAGCGACGTAGCAGATGACTTCGCCGCCAACGCCCGTTGCACGTGCCTTGCGGTCCGTCATCACGCCCTTGGGCGTCGACACGATTGCCACGCCGAGGCCATTCATGACCACGGGGATGTCGTTACGGCCGCGGTACACACGCAGACCAGGCTTCGAGACGCGTTCGATGCGCTCGATGACCGGGCGGCCAGCGTAATACTTCAACACGATGTTCAATTCCGACTTCGCACCTTCGGACTTCACTGCGAAATCGTCGATATAACCTTCGTCCTTCAGGACCTGCGCAATCGCAACCTTGACTTTCGACGAGGGCATAGTCACCGAAACCTTCTCGACCATCTGCGCATTGCGGATGCGAGTCAGCATATCGGCGATAGGATCACTCATGCTCATTTATGTTTCTCCTATTACCAGCTCGCCTTGGTCAGGCCAGGGATCTCGCCGCGGAACGCGATTTCACGAATCTTGTTACGCGCCAGGCCGAATTTACGGAACGTCCCGCGCGGACGACCGGTAATTGCGCAACGGTTGCGCTTACGGGTCGGGTTAGAGTTGCGCGGCAGTTGCTGCAGTTCCAGACGTGCTGCGTAATGCTCTTCTTCCGACTTGCTCGTGTCGCCAATGATTGCCTTCAGTGCAGCACGCTTGGGAGCGTACTTGGCGGCGAGGCGAGCACGCTTCTTTTCACGTTCGATCAGTGCCAGTTTAGCCACGGTAACCTCAGTTTCTGAACGGGAACTTGAAGCCGGCGAGCAGAGCCTTTGCTTCGTCGTCAGTCTTCGCAGTCGTCGTGATGCTGATGTTCAGCCCACGCAGTGCGTCGATCTTGTCGTAATCGATTTCGGGGAAAATGATCTGCTCTTTCACACCGATGTTGTAGTTGCCGCGACCATCAAACGCCTTACCCGACACGCCACGGAAGTCGCGCACACGGGGGAGCGCAACCGTCACGAAACGGTCGAGGAATTCGTACATTGCCTGGCCACGCAGCGTGACCATGGCGCCGATCGGATAGCCCTGACGGATCTTGAAGCCAGCAATTGCCTTGCGCGCCTTCGTGATCACCGGCTTCTGACCTGCGATCTTCGTCAGATCGCCAACCGCGTTTTCGATGATCTTCTTGTCAGCGACGGCTTCACCAAGACCCATATTCAGGGTGATCTTGGTGATGCGCGGTACTTCCATCACGGACTTGTAACCGAACTTCTCGATGAGGCCGGGTACAACCTTTTCTTTGTAAAACTCTTGCAAACGAGCCATTTTTTACTCCGCAGCGTCAGGCGCTCAGCACGGCACCGGTCGTCTTCAGGAAACGGACCTTCTTGTCTCCTTCGACCTTGATGCCTACACGCGATGGCTTGCCATTCGCGTCGACCAATGCGACGTTCGAAATTTGCAGCGGCATCGTCTTGGCTTCCACGCCGCCCGTCGTACCCTTCATCGGGTTCGGCTTGACGTGCTTCTTGACGAGATTGATGCCCTCGACGGTCACGGTCTCGCCGTGAACGGCCAGCACAACGCCACGCTTGCCCTTATCTTTGCCAGTGATGACGATAACTTCGTCACCCTTGCGAATCTTGTTCATCGCGACTCCTTACAGCACTTCAGGCGCCAGCGAAACGATCTTCATGAATCGTTCGCTACGCAACTCGCGCGTGACTGGCCCGAAAATACGGGTGCCGATCGGTTCGAGCTTGGTGTTGAGCAACACAGCTGCGTTGCCGTCGAACTTGATCAGCGAGCCGTCCTGGCGGCGCACGCCCTTGGCGGTGCGAACCACCACGGCGTTGTAGATTTCGCCTTTCTTCACGCGCCCGCGCGGCGTTGCCTCTTTGACGGTCACCTTGATGATGTCGCCAATGCTGGCATAACGACGCTTCGAGCCGCCGAGCACCTTGATGCACATGACTTCACGTGCACCCGTGTTGTCGGCCACTTCAAGCCGAGTTTCGGTCTGGATCATGGTTTATCTTTCCCAACTTAATCCGGTCACACCACCATGGTGCTTCCCGGTCAGTCTTGGTCCCGTCAGCCGATCGGCTGCTTGGGTTAGAACAGCAGCGACGGCAAACGAAACCCGCCATCGCAATCCGGTGAATCCTTCGGTACAGGCTGGCGCCCGGACCGCTTCCCCCACCAACTTCGCCCGCGACGGGGCTCCCATAAAGAGGGAAGACCGAGATTATATCAAATAATCCCGGTCTTGCAAGCGAAACTTACTGCGATTTCAACTACTTCTACTGCTTTGCGACATCAGATGACGCGAGCAGCCTCGACCAGGCGAGCCACAACCCAAGCCTTCGTCTTCGAAATCGGACGAGTTTCCTGGATCTCAACGAGGTCGCCCTCGTTGTACGTGTTCGCGTCGTCATGCGCGTGGTACTTCTTCGAACGCACGACGTACTTGCCGTAGATCGGGTGCTTCACGCGGTGCTCGACCAGCACGGTAACCGTCTTGTCCATCTTGTTGCTGACGACCTTGCCGACCAGCGTCCGCTTGAGCGAGGTTTTTACGCTATCGTTCATTTCTGGTTCGCCTTCTCAGTCAGGACGGTCCGCACACGTGCGATGTCGCGACGAACCTTCTTCAGCTGGCTCGTGTTCGTGAGCTGCTGGGTCGCGAGTTGCATGCGCAGGCCGAATTGCGCCTTCAACAGGTCCGACAGCTCCTTGTTGAGCGCGGCCTGATCTTTCTGGTGAAGTTCGGAAGCCTTCATCATTTGCTCCTTAGGCGCCGAGCTGACGCACGATAAACGTCGTCTTCAGCGGCAGCTTCGCTGCAGCCAGACGGAACGCTTCGCGCGCCAGTTCTTCGGTTACGCCGTCCATTTCGTACAGCATCTTGCCCGGTTGAATCTCAGCGACGTAGTACTCTGGGTTACCTTTACCGTTACCCATACGAACTTCCGCCGGCTTGGTCGAGATCGGCTTGTCCGGGAAGATCCGGATCCAGATGCGGCCACCGCGCTTGATGTGACGCGTCATTGCACGACGCGCCGCTTCAATCTGGCGCGCGGTCAGACGGCCACGACCGACAGCCTTCAGGCCGAACTCACCGAACGACACCGCGTTGCCGCGGGTAGCAACGCCGGTGTTACGACCTTTCTGCTCTTTGCGATACTTTCTGCGTTTCGGTTGCAGCATCGTTATTCTCCAGTCTTCCCGTCGCCGCCGGTACCGCCAGCACGACGAGGAGCGCCACGGCGCGCACCTGCCGGGCCACCACCTTCACCATCACGACGCGGACGGCGATCGCCACCCGGACGTGCGTTGCGGCGCGGACGCTTTTCTTCGGCGACTTCTTCGACCACCGGTGCGTCATTGCGGCCGAGCGTATCGCCCTTGTAGACCCACACCTTCACGCCGATGATGCCGTACGTCGTCTTTGCTTCCGACGTTGCGTAGTCGATATCTGCACGCAGCGTGTGAAGCGGCACGCGACCTTCGCGGTACCATTCCGTGCGAGCGATTTCGATACCGTTCAGACGGCCTGCGCTCATGATCTTGATGCCTTGAGCACCCAGACGCATCGCGTTCTGCATCGCACGCTTCATCGCACGACGGAACATGATCCGGCGCTCGAGCTGCTGCGTGATCGAATCAGCGATCAGTTGCGCGTCGGTTTCCGGCTTGCGAATTTCTTCGATGTTGACGTGAACCGGAACGCCCATGCGCTTTTGCAGCTCGGACTTCAGCAGTTCGATGTCTTCACCCTTCTTACCGATCACGACACCCGGACGCGAGCTGAAAATCGTGATACGCGCGTTCTTTGCAGGACGCTCGATCACAACGCGGCCGACGGACGCGTTTTTCAGCTTCTTCTTCAGGTACTCACGAACACCGATGTCTTCCTGCAACATCGCCGCGAAATTGTTGTTGTTCGCGTACCAACGCGAAGCCCAATTGCGGCTGACGGCCAAACGGAAGCCAGTCGGATGAATTTTCTGTCCCATCGTATGACCCCTTAATTCCCGACCGTCACAGTGATGTGACAGGATTGCTTCTCGATGCGGTTACCACGGCCCTTGGCGCGCGCGGTAAATCGCTTCAGCGATGCTGCCTTGTCGACGTAGATGCTCGTGATCTTGAGCTCGTCGATATCGGCACCTTCGTTGTGCTCCGCATTCGCGATCGCCGACAGCACGACCTTCTTCACGATTCCCGCAGCCTTCTTCGGCGAGAACGTCAGAACGTTCAGCGCCTTGTCGACCGGCAAACCGCGGATCTGGTCAGCCACAAGGCGCGTTTTTTGCGCCGAGATGCGGGCACCGCGATGAATTGCTTTCACTTCCATCTTGATTGCCCCTTATTTCTTGGCCTTCTTGTCGGCCGCGTGACCCTTGAACGTACGGGTCAGTGCGAACTCGCCAAGCTTGTGGCCGACCATGTTTTCCGTGACATACACCGGAACGTGTTGACGGCCATTGTGAACGGCGATCGTCAGACCGATGAAGTCCGGCAGGATCGTCGAGCGACGCGACCAGGTCTTGATCGGTTTCTTGTCACGCGATGCTGCAGCCGCCTCAACCTTCTTCAGCAAATGGGCGTCGCAGAACGGACCTTTCTTAATAGAACGTGCCATTGCCTACTCCTTAACGCTTGTGACGGCGCTGGACGATCATGCTCGTCGTGCGCTTGTTGCTGCGGGTACGATAGCCCTTCGTCGGCGTGCCCCACGGGCTCACCGGATCGCGGCCTGCCGCAGTCTTGCCTTCGCCACCACCGTGCGGGTGGTCGACCGGGTTCATTGCAACGCCACGCACCGTCGGGCGGATGCCCCGCCAGCGGTTCGCGCCCGCCTTACCGATTTGACGGAGGCTGTGCTCTTCGTTGCCCACTTCTCCGATCGTCGCGCGACATTCAACGTGCACGCGGCGGATTTCGCCCGAACGCAGACGAACCTGCGCGTAGACGCCTTCGCGAGCGAGCAGCATCGCCGACGTGCCAGCCGAACGCGCCATTTGCGCGCCCTTGCCCGGCAGCATTTCGATGCAGTGAATCGTCGTACCGACCGGAATGTTGCGGATCGGCAGCGTGTTACCTGCGCGGATCGGCGCTTCCGAACCCGACATCAGTTGCTGACCGACGGTGACACCCTTTGGAGCGATGATGTAGCGGCGCTCGCCGTCTGCGTACAGAACCAGCGCGATGTTCGCGCTACGGTTCGGGTCGTACTCAAGACGTTCGACCTTTGCCGGAATACCATCCTTCGTGCGACGGAAGTCGACGACACGATAGTGATGCTTGTGACCACCGCCCTTGTGACGCGTAGTGATGTGACCGTTGTTGTTACGGCCGGCGGTCGACGACTGCGTGTCGAGCAGTGCCGCAAACGGCTTGCCCTTGTGCAGTTCTTTGTTGACCACCTTGACCATCGCGCGGCGGCCCGGCGAAGTCGGCTTAACTTTCACGATTGCCATGATTACTTGGCCTCCGCTTCAAAGTTGATTTCCTGGCCGGGCTTCAGGCAGACGTACGCCTTCTTCACGTCTTTGCGCTTGCCCATGAAGCGGCCAAAGCGCTTGGCTTTGCCCTTCGCGACCAGCACGTTGACGGAGTCGACTTCCACCTTGAACAGCAGCTCGACTGCAGCTTTCACTTCCTGCTTCGTAGCATCCGGCGCGACTTCGAACACAACCTGCTCGTTCTTGTCGGCAACCAGCGTCGCCTTTTCGGAGACCACCGGCGCGAGCAGGACCTGCATCAAACGATGATCGTTCTTGCGAATCTCGCTCATGACAGCAACTCCTCGATCTGGGCGACCGCAGCCTTCGTGATCAGGACTTTCTTGAAGTAGATCAGCGACAGCGGGTCGGCGTAACGCGGCTCGACAACCGCCACGTGGGCGAGATTGCGCGACGCGAGGTACAGGTTTTCGTCAACCGTGTCGGTAATCACCAGCACGGAGTCGAGACCCATCGCCTTGAATTTTTCGGCCAGCAGCTTCGTCTTCGGCGCCTCGAGCGTCAGCTCGTCGACCACCGAGATGCGGCCTTCGCGGGCCAGCTGCGAGAAGATCGAGCAGAGACCTGCGCGATGCATCTTCTTGTTGACCTTGTGCGAAAAGTTTTCTTCCGGCGAATTCGGGAAGATGCGGCCACCGCCGCGCCACAGCGGGCTCGACGACATACCGGCGCGGGCGCGGCCTGTACCCTTCTGGCGCCACGGCTTCTTGGTCGTGTGCTTGACCTGCTCACGATCTTTCTGCGCGCGGTTGCCGCTACGGGCGTTCGCCTGGTACGCAACCACCACCTGGTGAATGAGGGCTTCGTTATAATCGCGGCCGAACACGACGTCCGACGCGCTAACGCCCGCACCTTCCTGACCATTGGCATTCAGGAGCTTAAGTTCCATTATTTCGCTCCTTTCACGGCACGCGTCTTCACGGCCGGCGTAACGAATACCTTGCCACCCTTCGCACCCGGAACGGCGCCCTTGACCAGCAGCAGCTTGCGGTCAGCGTCGATACGAGCGATTTCGAGGTTTTGCACCGTTACCTTCTCGTCACCCATGTGACCAGTCATGCGCTTACCCGGGAAAACACGACCCGGATCCTGCGCCATACCGATCGAGCCCGGCACGTTGTGCGAGCGCGAGTTACCGTGCGAGGCACGGCCCGACGAGAAGTTGTAACGCTTGATGGTACCGGCGTAGCCCTTACCGATCGACACGCCTTGCACGTCGACCTTCTGGCCCACTTCGAACAGCTCGGGACCAACTACGGTGCCGTTCGACAACTCGGCAGCCTTAGCGGGGTCGATCTGAAATTCTTTGAGGATTTCACCGGCTTGAACGCCGGCTTTGGCGAGATGACCTGCCAACGGCTTCGTCACGCGCGATGCGCGGCGCGTACCGAAGGCAACCTGCACGGCCGTGTAGCCGTCGGTTTCAACAGTCTTGATCTGCGTCACGCGGTTGTCGGACACGTCCAGCACGGTGACGGGAATCGAATCCCCCTCAGCCGTGAAGATACGGGTCATGCCAACCTTGCGACCTACGAGTCCAAGGCTCATCGTTTTCTCCATTCCCGACTGCGATTGGTCGGGGCTAATTTACAAAATGTCGGCGCCGTTTCGGGCATGAGACCATGCTGCAGCACACCGACTTTTTACGCAAATGCGCGAAAAGCTCACTAGTATAGCGAGCCTTTTCGTTTTCCGCAAGCAATCAAAGACTTAGCGCTGCCCGGATCGCCGGACAAGGGCTGAAGCCTTATTGCAGCTTGATTTCAACGTCGACGCCAGCCGGCAAATCGAGCTTCATGAGCGCATCAACGGTCTTGTCCGTCGGGTCGACGATGTCCATCAGACGCTGGTGCGTGCGGATTTCGAGCTGATCGCGCGACGTCTTGTTGACGTGCGGCGAACGCAAAATGTCGAAGCGTTGAATGCGGGTCGGCAGGGGCACCGGGCCACGAACGATTGCGCCAGTCCGCTTCGCCGTGTCGACGATTTCAGCTGCCGATTGATCGATCAGGCGATAGTCGAAAGCCTTCAGGCGGATGCGGATTTTCTGGTTCTGCATGACAAATTCCTTGGAAAGAGCGAGGCGATATTGCACCGCCGAGTAGAAAAAGAACGTAGGCTCGGGTGCTTGCGGAGAGCGAGCGCCCGAGCCCGGGCGCTACATACTGCTACAGCAATCTGCGATTTTACTCGATGATCTTTGCGACGACACCAGCGCCGACCGTACGGCCACCTTCGCGGATTGCGAAGCGGAGGCCTTCTTCCATCGCGATCGGGTTGATCAGCTTCACCGTGATCGACACGTTGTCGCCCGGCATCACCATTTCCTTGTCCTTCGGCAACTCGATCGAGCCCGTCACGTCCGTCGTACGGAAGTAGAACTGCGGACGGTAGTTGTTGAAGAACGGCGTGTGACGGCCGCCTTCGTCCTTGCTCAGCACGTACACTTCAGCCGTGAAGTGCGTGTGCGGGTTGATCGAACCCGGCTTGGCCAGAACCTGACCACGCTCCACGTCTTCACGCTTCGTGCCGCGCAGCAGGATACCAACGTTGTCGCCGGCCTGACCCTGATCGAGGAGCTTGCGGAACATTTCCACACCCGTGCAGGTCGTCTTGGCCGTTGCACGGATGCCGACGATCTCGATTTCCTCGCCGACCTTGATCACGCCACGCTCGACGCGGCCCGTCACCACCGTGCCACGACCCGAGATCGAGAACACGTCTTCCACCGGCATCAGGAACGAACCGTCAACCGCGCGCTCCGGCGTCGGGATGTACGTGTCCAGCGCGTCGGCCAGGTTCATGATCGCCACTTCGCCCAACTCACCCTTGTCGCCTTCCAGCGCCAGCTTGGCCGAACCCTTGATGATCGGCGTGTCGTCGCCCGGGAAGTCGTACTTCGACAGAAGTTCGCGAACTTCCATCTCGACGAGCTCCAGCAGCTCAGCGTCGTCCACCATGTCGCACTTGTTCAGGAACACGATGATGTACGGAACACCAACCTGACGCGCCAGCAGGATGTGCTCACGCGTTTGCGGCATCGGGCCGTCAGCAGCCGAGCACACCAGGATTGCGCCGTCCATCTGCGCCGCACCCGTGATCATGTTCTTCACGTAGTCAGCATGGCCCGGGCAGTCAACGTGTGCGTAGTGGCGGTTAGCCGTTTCGTACTCGACGTGCGCGGTGTTGATGGTAATGCCGCGCGCCTTTTCTTCCGGCGCCGCGTCGATCTGGTCGTACGCCTTCGCTTCGCCGCCAAACTTCTGCGTCAGAACCGTCGTGATCGCTGCCGTCAGCGTGGTCTTGCCGTGGTCAACGTGACCGATCGTGCCCACGTTCACGTGCGGCTTGGTCCGTTCGAATTTACCTTTAGCCATGTTTCTCTTCTTTCAGTAAGTTAATCGTTGAATGACTTTGCCGCGCGATTACTTCGACTTCGCGTTGATGATCGCTTCCGACACGTTGCGCGGAGCTTCAGCGTAGTGCTTGAACTCCATCGTGTACGTTGCACGACCCTGCGTCAGCGAACGCAGCGACGTCGAGTAGCCGAACATTTCCGACAGCGGTACTTCGGCGCGAACGATCTTGCCGCCACCAACCATGTCTTCCATGCCCTGGACGATACCGCGACGGCCCGACAGGTCGCCCATCACGTTGCCCATGTAATCTTCCGGCGTTTCGACTTCCACAGCCATCATCGGTTCGAGGATGACCGGGCTTGCCTTACGCATTGCTTCCTTGAACGCCATCGAACCGGCCATGCGGAACGCATTTTCGTTCGAGTCAACGTCGTGGTACGAACCGAACGTCAGGTGAACCTTCACGTCAACGACCGGGAAGCCTGCCAGCACACCAGCCTTCAGCGTTTCCTGGATACCCTTGTCGACTGCCGGAATGTATTCACGCGGAATCACGCCGCCCTTGATCTCGTCGAGGAACTCGTAACCCTTGCCTTGTTCGTTCGGCTCGAGCGTGATGACTGCGTGACCGTACTGACCGCGGCCGCCCGACTGCTTGACGAACTTGCCGTCAACGTCAGCCGCCGTGCTGCGGATCGTTTCGCGGTAAGCCACCTGCGGCTTGCCGACGGTCGCTTCCACGCCGAATTCACGCTTCATCCGGTCGACCAGAATTTCGAGGTGCAGTTCGCCCATACCCGAAATGATCGTTTGACCCGATTCTTCGTCCGTCTGAACGCGGAACGACGGATCTTCCTGGGCCAGGCGGTTCAGTGCCAGACCCATCTTTTCCTGGTCAGCCTTGGTCTTCGGCTCGACAGCCTGCGAAATCACCGGTTCCGGGAAAATCATGCGTTCGAGCACGATTGGGTTCTGCGGATCGCACAGCGTGTCGCCCGTGGTCGCCTCTTTCAGGCCGACCGCGGCAGCGATGTCGCCTGCGCGCACTTCCTTGATTTCTTCGCGCTGGTTCGCGTGCATCTGCAGAATACGACCCAGACGTTCCTTCTTGTCTTTGGTCGCGTTCAGCACCGTGTCGCCCGAATTGACGACGCCCGAGTACACTCGGAAGAAGATCAGCTGGCCGACGAACGGGTCGGTCATGATCTTGAATGCCAGTGCCGAGAACTTTTCGTCGTCGGCCGCGCGGCGCTCCGCCTTTTCACCGTTTTCCAGTTCGCCGGTAACCGGCGGAATGTCGATCGGCGACGGCAGGAAGTCGAGCACGGCGTCCAGCATGCGCTGCACACCCTTGTTCTTGAACGCGGTGCCGCACAGCATCGGCTGGATCTCGCAAGCGATCGTACGGTCGCGCAGACCCTTGATGATTTCCTCTTCGGTCAGTTCGCCCGACTCGAGGTACTTGTTCATCATGTCTTCGTTCGCTTCAGCCGCGGCTTCGACCATCTTTTCACGCCATTCGTTGCACGTGTCGACGAGTTCTGCCGGGATGTCTTCGTACGAGAACTTGGTACCTTGGGACGCGTCGTCCCAAATGATCGCCTTCATCTTCATCAGATCGACGACGCCCGTGAAGTTCTCTTCCGCGCCAATAGGCACGACGACCGGAACCGGGTTCGCCTTAAGACGCAGCTTGAGCTGGTCGTAGACCTTGAAGAAATTCGCCCCGGTACGGTCCATCTTGTTGATGAACGCGAGACGGGGAACCTTGTACTTGTTAGCTTGACGCCACACGGTTTCCGACTGGGGCTGCACACCGCCCACAGCGCAGTACACCATGCACGCGCCATCGAGCACGCGCATCGAGCGCTCGACTTCGATCGTGAAGTCGACGTGACCCGGGGTGTCGATGATGTTGATGCGGTGCTCGGCGCGGTCGCCCGCCATGCCCTTCCAGAATGCCGTGGTAGCAGCGGAAGTAATCGTGATGCCGCGTTCCTGTTCCTGCTCCATCCAGTCCATGGTGGCAGCGCCGTCGTGAACTTCACCAATCTTGTGGTTCACGCCCGTGTAGAACAGAATGCGCTCGGTCGTCGTCGTTTTGCCGGCGTCGATGTGAGCGCTAATACCGATGTTACGGTAGCGCTCGATAGGAGTCTTGCGAGCCACTTTGATCCTCTATTGGGATGGCGCGATGCGAGAGATACCCATCGCGCTGTAACACAAACGGGCGAGGCGCCCTTGAAGCGCACCCGCCCGGAATTTCTTTCCGTTATTCCGCTAAACCCGGGGTCGGGAAAGCTTAGAAACGGAAGTGCGAGAACGCCTTGTTGGCTTCTGCCATCCGGTGAACTTCGTCGCGCTTCTTCATCGCGCCGCCACGGCCTTCGGCCGCTTCGGAGAGTTCACCTGCCAGACGCAGGGCCATCGACTTCTCGCTGCGCTTCTTCGCGGCTTCACGCAGCCAACGCATCGCCAATGCCATACGACGCGACGGGCGCACTTCGACCGGAACCTGATAGTTCGCACCACCAACGCGGCGGCTCTTCACTTCGACCACCGGCTTGACGTTGTTGAGCGCCACCGTGAACACCTCCAGCGGGTCCTTGCCACCCTTGGTCTGGATCTGTTCGAAAGCGCCGTACACGATACGCTCGGCGACCGACTTCTTGCCGGAGAGCATCAGGACGTTCATGAATTTTGCTACATCAACGTTGCCGAACTTCGGATCCGGCAACACTTCCCGCTTGGGGACTTCGCGACGACGCGGCATGTTTCTTCCTTTACCTTTTCAGTTGGAGCTGATTGCAGCCCCGCGGCCACCAACTAACCCGATTCATCCGTAAGACTAACCAGCCTGGTCGGGTGACCACTTACTCGATAGCACCGGCGACTCCGGCACCATCGCTATTACCGCCTTTGCAGGCGACCTGAAACTACGATTGACGGGCTAATTACTTGCCAGCCTTGGCACGCTTCGCACCATACTTCGAGCGAGCCTGCTTACGATCCTTGACGCCTTGGGTATCCAGCGAGCCGCGAACCATGTGGTAACGCACACCCGGCAAGTCCTTCACACGGCCGCCGCGAATCAGCACGACCGAGTGTTCCTGCAGGTTGTGGCCTTCACCACCGATATACGAAATGACTTCGAAGCCATTCGTCAGGCGAACTTTGGCGACCTTACGGAGTGCCGAGTTCGGCTTCTTCGGCGTCGTGGTGTACACACGGGTGCACACGCCGCGACGCTGGGGGCAGTCCTGCAAGGCCGGGCTCTTGCTCTTCGTCGTTTCGGACGTGCGGCCTTTGCGAACCAGTTGATTGATGGTTGGCATTGTTTATTCCTGAAATTGAACAAAATCGACGCATCTGTTTCCGGGCAAAGCGGAAACGCCTGCGCATCGAACTTCCGGTTGGCCTACCTGCGCACGAACTGAAGCCGCGCGCACGCATGCCAAGAACCGGAACCTAGCATAATATTCCGAAAATACTAAGGGAGTCAACAGGTTGCGATGTTTCGCATCCCTGTCAATCCGGCGAAACAGCCGGATGAGGTCAGTCGGCAGCTACGACGCTTAGCAATTCGTAACCGAAACGGTCAAGTTTACGGGCGCCCATGCCAGGAATCCCACGCAGATCCTCGATCGAATCCGGGCCGAGACGGGCGATTTCCGCAAGCGTCGCGTCATGGAAAATCACATAAGCCGGCACGCCGTCGCTTTTCGCGGTTTCGGTGCGCCACATGCGTAGACGCTCCCAGCGGGCGCGCTCGCGAGGGCCCATGCCGATGGTCGGATCGGCGCGTTCGCTCGTACGCCCCGCCGATTGACGCGTGCGTGTGGGCTTGACGTAGCGCCGCATCGTCACCTTCTGCTCGCCCTTTAGCACCGGCTTGCTCGCCTCCGTGAGCACGAGCGAACCGAAGCCCTCGTGGTCGACAGTCAGGTAGCCGAATGCAACTAGCTGACGGAAGATCGCACGCCACTCCGGCTCACCGAGCGCTGCGCCGATACCAAACGTGGTCAGCTTCTCGTGCCCGCGCTGCAGGATTTTCTCGCTGCGGTTGCCGCGCAAAATATCGATCAGATGTCCGGCGCCAAAATGAAAGCCGCTCGCGCGCTGCGCGCGAAACACGCACGACAGCGCCATCTGAGCCTCGCGCGTCGCATCCCAGGTCGGGGGCGGCTCGAGGCAGTTGTCGCAGTTGCCGCACGGTTGGCTCGTTTCGCCGAAGTACGCGAGCAGGCGCACCCGTCGGCAGGTCGCGGTTTCGCACAAACCGAGCAGCGCATCGAGCTTGCCGGTCTGGACGCGCTTGTGGGCGTCATCGGCTTCGGATTCGTCGATCATCTTGCGCTGCTGCACGACGTCGCCGAGCCCGTAGGCCATCCACGCATTCGACGGCAGCCCGTCCCGGCCCGCGCGGCCGGTCTCCTGGTAGTACCCTTCGACGCTCTTCGGCAAATCGAGATGGGCGACGAACCGCACGTCGGGTTTGTCGATGCCCATGCCGAACGCGATCGTCGCGCACATCACGATGCCTTCCTCGCGCTGGAACATTTCCTGATGCTTCTGGCGCACTTCGAATTCCATGCCGGCGTGGTATGGCAGCGCGCGCATGCCCTTTTCCTTCAGCCAGTCGGCGGTCTCCTCGACCTTGCGGCGCGACAGGCAATAGACAACGCCCGCGTCGGTCGTGCCGTCGGCCTTCATATGCTCGGCGCGGATGAAGTCGAGCAGCTGCGTACGTGCGTTGTCTTTTTCGGCAATGCGATAGCGAATGTTCGGCCGATCGAAACTCGACACGAACACGCGCGCATCCTCGAGCGCGAGACGGTGGATGATTTCGTCGCGCGTGATCGCGTCGGCGGTCGCCGTCAGCGCAATGCGGGGCACATTCGGAAAGCGCTCGTGCAGCACCGACAGCTGGATATATTCGGGCCGGAAATCGTGTCCCCATTGCGACACACAGTGCGCTTCGTCGATCGCGAAAAGACCGATGCGCGTGCGCTCGAGCAGTTCCTGGAAGCGCGACGTCATCAGCCGCTCCGGTGCAACGTAGAGCAGATCGATGTCGCCGTCGCGAAGCGCCCGCTCGGTGGCCATCGCCTCCGCGCTCGACAGCGTCGAGTTCAGGTACGCGGCCCGCACGCCGACTTCGGTCAACGCGGCCACCTGATCCTGCATCAACGCGATCAGCGGCGACACCACGATGCCGGTGCCAAAGCCGCGTTCGCGCCGCACCAGCGACGGAATCTGATAGCACAGCGATTTGCCGCCGCCCGTCGGCATCAGCACGAGGCAATCGCCGCCATCGGCGACGTGCTCGACAATTTCGCCCTGCTGCCCTCTGAACGCGGGATAACCAAAGACTTCGTTGAGGATTTCGAGCGGACGGGACATGTATTTGACAGAGACGGCGAAGGGAACGGCACGCAGGCGGTGAGACGAATTTTACCAACGCATTCGCGCCGCGCCCGCGCTTTGCGACAACCTTGGCCATCCGGCCTAGGGATGCGCCGGCGCCTGGCACCGATGCACGCGCAAAAATGAGCAAAAAAAAGCCGCTCAGTCGAAACTGAGCGGCTTTCGTGGCTCGTCAGGCAAGGCGGCTTGCGCCGCCAGCGCTTACTCGCCCGAGTGCTGCTGCTCTGCAGCCGGGGTTTCCGGCGTACCGAATTCGAACGACTCTTCCGCTGCGATCTGATCGAAACGCTCGCGGTCGGCTAGTTCCTTGCTCTTGCGCGCCTTGTGGAACGCGAGGCCGGTACCGGCCGGAATCAGACGGCCGACGATCACGTTTTCCTTCAGGCCACGCAGGTCGTCGCGCTTGCCCATGATCGCCGCTTCGGTCAGCACGCGGGTCGTTTCCTGGAACGACGCCGCGGAGATGAACGAATCGGTCGACAGCGACGCCTTCGTGATACCGAGCAGCACGTTTTCGTACGTTGCCGGACGCTTGTCTTCCGCGATCATACGGTCGTTCTCGTCGAGCATGTCCGACCGCTCGACCTGTTCGCCCGGGATGAAACGCGTATCGCCGTTGTCCGTGATCTGGACGCGGCGCAGCATCTGACGCACGATCACTTCAATGTGCTTGTCGTTGATCTTCACGCCTTGCAGACGGTACACGTCCTGCACTTCGTCCACGATGTAGCGCGACAGCGCCTCGACGCCCTGCAGACGCAGGATGTCGTGCGGATCCGCCGGTCCGTCGACGATCATTTCGCCCTTGTTGACGACCTGACCATCGTGCACCAGAACCTGCTTTTCCTTCGCGATCAGGAACTCGTGCTGGTTGCCCTCGAGGTCCGTGATAACGAGACGCTGCTTGCCCTTCGTGTCCTTACCGAACGACGTCGTACCCGTGACTTCCGCCAGGATACCTGCATCCTTCGGCGAACGTGCTTCGAACAGTTCCGCCACACGCGGCAGACCACCGGTAATGTCACGCGTTTTCTGCGATTCGGTCGGGATACGTGCAAGCACTTCACCGACCTGCACCTGCTGACCGTCCTTCACGGTGATCAGCGCGCCGACCTGGAAGCCGATCTGCACCGAGTGCTCGGTGTTCGGGATCTTCACTTCCTCGCCGTTCGCATCGAGCAGCTTGACCTGCGGACGCACCGTCTTCGACGCCTGCGAACCACGACGCTTCACGTCGATCACGACGAGCGTTGACAGACCCGTCACGTCGTCGATCTGCTTCGCGACCGTCACGCCTTCCTCGACGTTCTCGAACTTCACCGTACCACCGTACTCGGTGATGATCGGACGCGTCATCGGATCCCAGGTGGCCAGTTGCGTGCCGGCCTTGATCTGCGCGCCGTCGAGCTGCAGCAGCGTGGCGCCGTACGGCACCTTGTGACGCTCGCGCTCGCGGCCGTGATCGTCGGTGATCATCGCTTCGCCCGAACGCGAGATGACGATCTGCTCGCCCTTCGCATTCGTAACGTAACGCATCGTCGACGTGAAACGCACCGTACCGTTCGACTTCGCTTCGACCGAGGAAGCCACCGCCGCACGCGACGCCGCGCCACCGATGTGGAACGTACGCATCGTGAGCTGCGTGCCCGGTTCACCGATCGACTGCGCTGCGATAACGCCGACCGCTTCGCCGACGTTCACCAGCGAGCCGCGGCCAAGGTCGCGACCGTAGCAGGCCGCGCACAGACCATAACGGGTTTCGCAGGTGAGCGGCGTGCGCACGCGGACTTCGTCGATGCCGAGGCGTTCGATATCTTCGACCGCGTCTTCGTCGAGCAGCGTGCCCGCTTCGAAAAGCGTTTCCTGCGATTCCGGGTTGACGATGTCAGCCACGGCCACGCGACCCAGAATACGGTCACGCAGCGCTTCGACCACTTCGCCGCCTTCCACGAGCGCCTTCATTGCCACGCCGTTGGACGTGCCGCAATCTTCCTCGACGACGACCAGATCCTGCGTCACGTCGACCAGACGACGCGTCAAGTAACCCGAGTTCGCGGTCTTCAGTGCCGTATCAGCCAGACCCTTACGTGCGCCGTGGGTCGAGATGAAGTACTGCAACACGTTCAGACCTTCGCGGAAGTTCGCCGTAATCGGCGTCTCGATGATCGAACCGTCCGGCTTCGCCATCAGGCCGCGCATACCAGCCAGCTGACGGATCTGAACCGCGGAACCACGAGCGCCCGAGTCCGCCATCATGTAGATGGAGTTGAACGACTCCTGACGCGTCTGGTTGCCGTCACGGTCCATGACCGGTTCCGTCGACAGCTGCTCCATCATCGCCTTGCCGACCGCTTCCGACGTTGCCGACCAGATGTCGACCACGTTGTTATAGCGTTCCTGCGCGGTGACGAGACCCGACATGTACTGACGGTCGTATTCCTTCACCTTCTTCGCGGCATCGCCGACGATGGTTTCTTTCTGCGGCGGCACGAGCATGTCGTCGACGCAGATCGAAATACCGGCGCGCGTTGCCAGGCGGAAGCCCGACTGCATCAGCTGGTCGGCGAAAATCACCGTCTCACGCAGACCGCACTTGCGGAACGCGGTGTTGATCAGACGCGAGATTTCCTTCTTCTTCAGCGGCTTGTTCAGCACCGAGAACGGCAGACCCGGCGGCAGGATTTCCGACAGGATCGAGCGGCCAACCGTGGTCGCGTACAGCGTGATCTTCGGCACGAACGCCGGCGCGCCTTCCGACTTGTCTTCGTTGTGGACCATTTCGGTGATCCGCACGTTGACGCGCGATGCAAGCTCGACTTCCTTGTTCTCGTACGCGCGCAGCACTTCCGACACGCCCGTGAACGTCAGGCCTTCGCCCTTGCCGTTCACCGCTTCACGCGTCGCGTAGTACAGGCCGAGCACGATGTCCTGCGACGGCACGATCGACGGATCGCCGTTGGCCGGGAACAGCACGTTGTTCGACGCGAGCATCAGCGTGCGCGCTTCCATCTGCGCTTCGAGCGACAGCGGCACGTGAACGGCCATCTGGTCACCGTCGAAGTCGGCGTTGAACGCCGCGCAGACGAGCGGGTGCAGCTGTATCGCCTTACCTTCGATCAGCACCGGCTCGAAAGCCTGGATGCCGAGACGGTGCAGCGTCGGCGCGCGGTTCAGCATGACCGGATGTTCGCGGATCACCTCTTCAAGGATGTCCCACACGACCGGCGTCTGGTTCTCGACTTCCTTCTTCGCAGCCTTGATGGTGGTAGCGACACCCATCACTTCGAGCTTGTTGAAGATGAACGGCTTGAACAGTTCGAGCGCCATCAGCTTCGGCAGACCGCACTGATGCAGCTTCAGCGTCGGGCCGACCACGATCACCGAACGGCCCGAGTAGTCGACGCGCTTACCGAGCAGGTTTTGACGGAAGCGACCGCCCTTACCCTTGATCATGTCTGCGAGCGACTTCAACGGACGCTTGTTCGCGCCGGTCATCGCCTTGCCGCGACGGCCGTTGTCGAGCAGCGAGTCGACGGCTTCCTGCAGCATCCGCTTTTCGTTGCGGACGATGATCTCAGGCGCCTTCAGCTCGAGCAGACGCTTCAACCGGTTGTTACGGTTGATCACGCGGCGATACAGGTCATTCAGGTCCGACGTCGCGAAACGGCCGCCGTCGAGCGGCACCAGCGGACGCAGTTCCGGTGGCAGCACCGGCAGCACTTCGAGGACCATCCAGTCCGGCTTGATGCCCGAACGCTGGAATGCCTCGAGCACCTTCAGGCGCTTCGCGTACTTCTTGATCTTCGCTTCCGAGCCGGTGTTGCGCAGCTCCGTGCGCAGCATTTCGACCTGCTCGTCGATGTTGATCGCGCGCAGCAGCTCGCGAATACCTTCCGCGCCCATTTCGGCACGGAATTCGTCGCCGTATTCCTCGACCTTGTTGTAGTAATCCTCTTCAGTCATGATCTGCCGCGCTTTGAGCGGCGTCATGCCCGGATCGATCACCACGTATGCTTCAAAGTACAGCACGCGCTCGATGTCGCGCAGCGTCATGTCGAGCACCATGCCCAGACGCGACGGCAGCGACTTCAGAAACCAGATGTGCGCAACCGGCGAGGCCAGTTCAATGTGGCCCATGCGCTCGCGACGCACCTTCGCGAGCGTCACTTCGACGCCGCACTTCTCGCAGATCACGCCGCGGTGCTTCAGGCGCTTGTACTTGCCGCAAAGGCATTCGTAGTCCTTGATCGGACCGAAAATCTTCGCGCAGAACAGACCATCGCGCTCCGGCTTGAACGTGCGGTAGTTGATGGTTTCCGGCTTTTTGACTTCACCGAACGACCACGAACGGATCTTGTCCGGCGAGGCCAGACCGATCTTGATCGCGTCAAAAACTTCAGGTTGTTGGACTTGCTTGAATAGATCGAGCAAAGCTTTCATCGCTTCTCTCCAGTAGTCCGATTAGTTCCGGTCCAGGTCGATGTCGATACCCAGCGACCGGATTTCCTTCACCAACACGTTGAACGACTCAGGCATGCCGGCATCGATCACGTGATCGCCCTTGACCAGGTTCTCGTAAACCTTGGTCCGGCCCGTCACGTCGTCCGACTTCACCGTCAGCATTTCCTGCAGCACGTACGATGCGCCGTACGCTTCGAGCGCCCACACTTCCATTTCACCGAAACGCTGGCCACCGAACTGCGCCTTACCGCCCAACGGCTGTTGCGTCACGAGCGAGTACGGACCCGTGGAGCGCGCGTGCATCTTGTCGTCGACCAGGTGGTGCAGCTTCAGGTAGTGCATGTAGCCGACCGTCACCGTCCGTTCGAACATCTCGCCCGTGCGGCCGTCAAACAGACGCACCTGGTTCTTCGACGGCGTCATGCCGAGGTTGTCAGCGATCTCGTCCGGGAACGCCAGATCCAGCGCGCGCGACATTTCTTCTTCCGTCGCACCGTCGAACACCGGCGTTGCAAACGGCACACCTTCGCGCAAATTCTTCGCCAGTTCGAGGATTTCGTCGTCGCTGAAGCTGTCCAGCTCTTCGGCGCGGCCCGATTCGTTGTAGATCTTGATCAGGAATTCGCGCAGTTCAGCGATCTTCGCCTGCCGCTGCAGCATTTCGCCGATACGCCAGCCGAGACCCTTCGCGGCCCAACCCAGATGCACTTCGAGAACCTGACCCACGTTCATCCGCGACGGCACGCCGAGCGGGTTCAGAACGACGTCAGCCGGACGGCCGTCGGCCATGTACGGCATGTCTTCGATCGGCACGATCTTCGACACGACACCCTTGTTACCGTGACGGCCTGCCATCTTGTCGCCAGGCTGCAGACGGCGCTTCACTGCCAGATACACCTTGACCATCTTCAGCACGCCCGGCGGCAGTTCGTCGCCCTGGGTGAGCTTCTTGCGCTTCTCTTCGAACGCAAGGTCGAACTGGTGACGCTTCTCTTCGATCGAGTTCTTGATCGCTTCGAGCTGGGCCGCTGCTTCTTCATCCGCGAGGCGGATGTCGAACCAGTGGTAGTGGTCCAGATCTTCGAGGTAAGCGCGCTCGATCTTCGTGCCCTTCGCGAGCTTCTTCGGACCGCCGTTCGCAACCTTGCCTTCGAGCATTCGCGCGAGACGCTGGAACGCATCGCCTTCTACGATACGCAGCTGGTCGTTCAGGTCGAGACGATAGCGCTTCAGTTCATCGTCGATGATCTGTTGGGCGCGCTTGTCGCGCTGGATGCCTTCACGCGTGAACACCTGAACGTCGATCACGGTACCGCTCATGCCCGACGGCACACGCAGCGACGTGTCCTTCACGTCAGATGCCTTCTCACCGAAGATCGCGCGCAGCAGCTTTTCTTCCGGCGTCAGCTGGGTTTCGCCCTTCGGCGTGACCTTGCCGACCAGCACGTCGCCCGCTTCGACTTCCGCGCCGATGTACACGATGCCCGACTCGTCGAGACGGCCAAGCTGCACTTCCGCGAGGTTCGAGATGTCGCGCGTGATTTCTTCCGGTCCGAGCTTCGTGTCGCGAGCAACGACATTCAGTTCTTCGATGTGGATCGACGTGTAACGGTCGTCCGCCACCACCTTCTCCGAGATCAGGATCGAGTCTTCGAAGTTGTAGCCGTTCCACGGCATGAACGCGATCAGCATGTTCTGGCCGAGCGCGAGCTCGCCCAGATCGGTCGATGCGCCGTCAGCCAGCACGTCACCTCGCGCAACCTTGTCGCCCATCTTCACGATCGGACGCTGGTTGATGTTCGTGTTCTGGTTCGAACGCGTGTATTTGATCAGGTTGTAAATGTCGACACCAACTTCACCTGCGACCGCTTCGTCGTCGTTCACGCGAATCACGATACGGCCCGCGTCGACGTAATCGACCACACCGCCACGCAGTGCCTGAACCGTCGTGCCCGAGTCGACCGCCACGGTGCGCTCGATGCCCGTACCGACAACCGGCTTTTCCGGACGCAGACACGGCACCGCCTGACGCTGCATGTTCGAGCCCATCAATGCGCGGTTCGCGTCGTCGTGCTCGAGGAACGGAATCAGCGAGGCAGCGACCGACACGATCTGCGACGGTGCTACGTCCATGTACTGGATGCGGTCCGGCGTGACCATCAGCGTTTCGCCCGCTTCACGCGACGACACGAGTTCGTCGGTCAGCGTGCCGTCGTCGGCCACCGCCGCGTTCGCCTGAGCGATCACGTAACGGCCTTCTTCGATCGCCGACAGGTAGTCGATCTGGTCGGTCACCTTGCCGTCCGCAACCTTGCGATACGGCGTTTCGAGGAAGCCGTATTCGTTCAGGTGCGCGTACAGAGCGAGCGAGTTGATCAGACCGATGTTCGGACCTTCCGGCGTTTCGATCGGGCACACGCGGCCGTAGTGGGTCGGATGCACGTCGCGGACTTCGAAGCCGGCGCGCTCACGCGTCAGACCGCCCGGGCCCAGCGCGGAAACACGACGCTTGTGCGTGATTTCCGACAGCGGGTTGGTCTGGTCCATGAACTGCGACAGCTGCGACGAACCGAAGAACTCGCGAATCGCCGACGAGATCGGCTTGGAGTTGATCAGGTCGTGCGGCATCAGGTTTTCGCTTTCGGCCTGGCCGAGGCGTTCCTTCACAGCACGTTCGACACGCACGAGGCCCGCACGGAACTGGTTCTCTGCGAGTTCGCCGACGCAACGCACACGACGGTTGCCGAGGTGGTCGATGTCGTCCACTTCGCCCTTGCCGTTGCGCAGTTCCACGAGGATCTTGATCGTCGCGAGGATGTCGTCGTCCTGCAGCGTCATCGGGCCGACGATTTCGTCACGGCCGACGCGGCGGTTGAACTTCATACGACCCACCTTCGACAGGTCGTACGCTTCTTCGCTGTAGAACAGGCGGTTGAACAACGCCTCGACCGCTTCTTCGGTCGGCGGCTCGCCCGGACGCATCATGCGATAGATTGCAATGCGCGCGGCCATCTTGTCGGCCGTTTCGTCGATACGCAGCGTCGACGAGATATACGGACCCTGGTCCAGATCGTTCGTGTAGAGCGTCTGGATGTCCTTGATCTTCGCTTCGCGCAGCTTCTCGAGCACGGATTCCGTGATTTCGTCATTCGCATTCGCGATGACTTCGCCCGTATCGCCGTCGATTACGTTCTTCGCGAGCACGCGGCCGAGCAGATAATCTTCCGGTACCGAGATGAACTTGGTCTTCGCGTTGTCGAGATCGCGAATGTGCTTGGCGTTGATCCGCTTGTCCTTCTGGACGATCACGTTGCCGTCGCGGTCCGTGATATCGAAGCGCGCGACTTCACCGCGCAGACGCTCCGGCACGAATTCCATCTGCGCGCCTTCCGGCATCAGCGTGAAATTGTCGAACACGAAGAAGTTTGCGAGGATCTGTTCCGGCGTCAGGCCGATTGCCTTCAGCAGGATCGTGACCGGCATCTTACGGCGGCGGTCGACGCGGAAGTAAAGCACGTCCTTCGGGTCGAACTCGAAGTCGAGCCACGAGCCACGGTAAGGAATAATACGTGCCGAAAACAACAACTTGCCCGAGCTGTGCGTCTTGCCCTTGTCGTGCTCGAAGAACACACCCGGCGAACGGTGCAGCTGCGAAACGATCACGCGTTCCGTGCCGTTGATGACGAACGAACCGGTCGGTGTCATGAGCGGGATTTCGCCCATGTACACTTCCTGCTCCTTCACTTCCTTGACGACCGGCTTGCTCGGCGATTCCTTGTCGAGCAGCACCAGACGTACCTTGGCGCGCAGCGCCGAGCAGTACGTCAGACCGCGCTGCTGGCATTCCTTGATGTTGAATGCTGGCGGCGACAGCATGTAGCTGACGAACTCGAGACGCGCGAAGCCGTTGTGCGAAACGATCGGGAAAACAGAAGTAAACGCGGCCTGCAGGCCTTCCGGCTTGCGTTGCGTAGACGACGTATCTGCTTGCAGAAACGTGCTGAATGATTCAAGCTGGGTAGCCAGCAGGAAAGGTACTTGGTGAACGATGGGGCGCTTCGCAAAACTCTTGCGAATACGCTTCTTCTCGGTGAAGGAATATTGCATACGATCTCCGAATCACGGCGGGCATAGTTGTCGAGGCAGGATACCTTGATGAGACAACCCGAGTGTTCACCGACTGAGACCCGATGGCCGTCCGATGGCTTGAACGAGCCTAGAAGCTTGGTGGTTGGCCGCTACCAACCGCTGGCTGACGGCAGCGGATGCCTGTGTTGCCCGCTACCCGACCAAACTTGCCTTCTGCAGTCGCTTCAGAAGACAAAGAGAAACACCGGTCAATATTACGGAAGGCGTTTTTCTTTGGCTTCTGGAAATTACATTTCTGCTGGCGTACACCTGCAAAAACGCGTCCTCCACAAAGCACAAAAAGGCCGGCGGTGAAAAACCGCCAGCCTTCGCACAGCGCGTTGAAGCTTACTTGATTTCAACCTTCGCGCCGGCTTCTTCCAGCTTCTTCTTGGCTTCTTCAGCAGCAGCCTTGGGCACCGCTTCCTTAACGGGCTTCGGTGCACCATCGACCAGATCCTTCGCTTCCTTCAGGCCGAGACCCGTCAGTTCGCGAACAGCCTTAATTACCGAAACCTTGTTTGCACCGGTTTCAGCCAAGATGACCGTGAATTCGGTCTGCTCTTCAGCAGCAGCTGCGCCGCCGGCTGCACCTGCCGGGCCTGCCACTGCAACAGCAGCTGCCGACACGCCAAACTTTTCTTCGAACGCCTTGACCAGCTCGTTCAGTTCCAGAACCGACATCGAGCCTACGGCTTCGAGGATGTCTTCTTTTGCGATTGCCATTTGAAATACTCCTAAATTGAATTCGGATACAGCCAGCGATCAATTACGCTCGACTGAAGTGCATTACGCAGCGGTTTCTTCGCCTTGTTTCTTTTCTGCCAGCGCGGCCAAGGCGCGCGCAAAGCCCGAAACAGGTGCCTGCATAACGAACAACAGCTTGGAGAGCAGTTCCTCGCGGCTCGGGATGTTTGCCAGCGCTTGCACGCCAGCCTTGTCCATCACCTTGCCTTCGTAGGAACCAGCCTTGATGACCAACTTGTCATTGCCCTTGCTGAAGTCATTGACGACCTTAGCAGCAGCAATTGCATCTTCCGAGATGCCGTAGATCAGGGGGCCAGTCATCTGCTCTGCCAGCGGAGCAAACGGGGTACCCTCAACGGCGCGACGCGCCAGCGTGTTCTTCAACACGCGAAGGTAAACCTGTTGCTCGCGCGCTTTCGCGCGTAGCTTGGTCAGATCGCCAACCGCGATTCCACGATACTCAGCCAGAACCACGGTCTGAGCTTTCGCGACTTGCGCGGCAACCTCAGCGACGACGGCCTGCTTGCTTTCTTTGTTGAGTGGCACGGTTAACCTCCAGATTCGATACACGCAGCGTGCGCCTTGTGTACCGCGTTCAATAACGGCGTCCGACCAGTCAGGAGTATTTCGACCGTCTTAAGCCCGCATTCCTACGGACATCGGACGGCTTCATCACTACAAAACCTTTTCGGGTTCGCCATCTGCGTTGGCCTTACATTAAGGACCCGCCTACCCGCTGCGTGCCCGCCAACGGTCTTTGACAACCGGTTGCGCAATGCAGACTGCCACCTCGCAACCGCCCAAAGCCCTTAAAAAACCGCCCCGATTCGCACCAGAGCGGCCAAATTCATTACTGTGCAGCGATCGACGTCTGGTCGACGCGAACGCCCACACCCATCGTGCTCGACAGCGCGACCTTGCGGAGGTACACGCCCTTGCTCGTTGCCGGCTTCGCCTTTTGCAGCGCTTCGATCAGCGCGTTCAGGTTGTTGCGCAGGGCTGCCGGTTCGAACGAAGCACGGCCGATCGTTGCGTGGATGATACCGGCCTTGTCGACACGGAATTGCACCTGACCCGCCTTGGCGTTCTTGACCGCAGTCGCGACGTCCGGGGTGACCGTGCCAACCTTCGGGTTCGGCATCAGGCCTCGCGGCCCCAGGATCTGACCGAGCGTACCGACAATACGCATCGTGTCCGGCGAAGCGATTACGATGTCGAAGTTCAAGTTGCCGGCCTTGACCTGTTCAGCCAGGTCTTCCATACCCACGACGTCAGCACCAGCGGCACGAGCCTGCTCAGCCTTGTCCCCCTGCGCGAACACAGCGACGCGCACCGACTTACCGGTGCCAGCCGGCAACACGACCGACCCACGAACCACTTGATCCGACTTCTTTGCGTCGATCCCGAGTTGCACGGCGACGTCGATCGACTCGTCAAACTTCGCGCTTGCACATTCCTTCACGAGCGACAGAGCATCCTCAATCGGATACAGCTTCTGACGATCCACTTTGGCTGCAAATGCTTGCAGACGCTTCGAAAGCTTAGCCATTTACACGCCCTCCACGGTGATGCCCATCGAGCGGGCGCTACCAGCGATTGTACGAACCGCTGCATCCAGATCAGCAGCCGTCAGATCGGGCATCTTGGTCTTGGCGATATCTTCGGCTTGAGCGCGGGTCATCTTGCCGACCTTGTCGGTATGCGGCTTGCTCGAACCCTTGTCGAGCTTCGCTGCCTTCTTGATCAGAACCGTTGCCGGCGGCGTCTTCAGGACGAACGTGAAGCTCTTGTCTGCGAATGCCGTAATCACGACAGGAATCGGCAGACCCGGCTCCATTGCTTGAGTCTGCGCGTTGAACGCCTTGCAGAACTCCATGATGTTCAGGCCGCGCTGACCCAGTGCCGGACCAACCGGCGGCGACGGGTTGGCTTTACCTGCAGGAATCTGCAGCTTGATAAAGCCGATAATTTTCTTTGCCATTTCGAGAACCTCTTTGGAACGCCGACCTACGTGCGGACGCTCAGTGAGTAGTAGCGCGTGTTCGCCGACAGTTGGCTAATTACGCTCCTCAACGGCCATTACGCGGACCGTAAGCGCGAAATACGGAATGCACCTAGCGATGCGTTCCGTAAAACTTGGACTACAACTTTTCGACCTGACCGAATTCCAACTCGACCGGCGTTGCCCGGCCGAAGATCGTAACGGAAACACGGACTCGCGACTTTTCGTAGTTCACTTCTTCGACGCTGCCGTTGAAATCTGTGAACGGGCCTTCTTTTACCCGCACCATCTCGCCTACTTCGAACAGGGTCTTCGGACGCGGTTTCTCCACGCCCTCCTGCATCTGCGACATGATCTTTTCAACTTCCCGAGGGGAAATCGGACTCGGGCGGTTGCGCGCCCCGCCTACGAAGCCGGTCACCTTCGCCGTGTTCTTCACGAGGTGCCACGTTTCATCTGTCATTTCCATCTCGACCAAAACGTAGCCGGGAAAAAAACGACGTTCCGTCACTGATTTGTGACCACCCTTTACCTCAACAACTTCTTCTGTGGGAACGAGGATCTGCCCGAACTGATCCTGCATGCCAGCCCGCTCGATGCGCTCCTGGAGCGCTCGCTGCACACTCTTCTCCATACCTGAGTATGCGTGCACCACGTACCAACGCTTGCCACTCGGGGATGCCGGAGTATCACTCATATCATTTCCAACCCAGAATCGCCGAGAAAATCGCCCACTCGATGGATTTATCACAAACCCAGAGAAAGATGGCCATCACGACTACGAAGCCGAACACTACAAGCGTCGTTTGCGTGGCTTCTTTGCGAGTCGGCCAAACGACCTTACGGACTTCTTTATACGAGTCTTTGGCGAAAGCGATGAAACCCTTGCCCGGCGCCGAGAGAAGCCCGACTGCGGCACCCGCGATCGCACCAATGGCCAAGGCAGCTCCGCGGATGTACCATTCCTGGCCACCAAGCCAGAAGAACCCCACGAACCCGGCCAAGACCAGCAACACACCGGCGATCAACATCATCTTGTCGCCGGATGTATTTACAGTTTCGACGGAAGGATTCGCCATAACACCTTAACGAAGCGCCACTACGACGCGATAGTTGGCAGGGGCAGAGGGAATCGAACCCCCAACCTTCGGTTTTGGAGACCGACGCTCTGCCAGTTGAGCTATACCCCTAAACCATTTGGGGTTGACGACACCGCCAACCCCGATACAACCGATTGTCGAGAACTGTCTGGCGTTACTCGATGATCTTTGCGACGACACCAGCGCCGACCGTACGGCCGCCTTCGCGGATTGCGAAGCGGAGGCCTTCTTCCATCGCGATCGGGTTGATCAGCTTCACCGTGATCGACACGTTGTCGCCCGGCATCACCATTTCCTTGTCCTTCGGCAACTCGATCGAGCCCGTCACGTCCGTCGTACGGAAGTAGAACTGCGGACGGTAGTTGTTGAAGAACGGCGTGTGACGGCCGCCTTCGTCCTTGCTCAGCACGTACACTTCAGCCGTGAAGTGCGTGTGCGGGTTGATCGAACCCGGCTTGGCCAGAACCTGACCACGCTCCACGTCTTCACGCTTCGTGCCGCGCAGCAGGATACCAACGTTGTCGCCGGCCTGACCCTGATCGAGGAGCTTGCGGAACATTTCCACACCCGTGCAGGTCGTCTTGGCCGTTGCACGGATGCCGACGATCTCGATTTCCTCGCCGACCTTGATCACGCCACGCTCGACGCGGCCCGTCACCACCGTGCCACGACCCGAGATCGAGAACACGTCTTCCACCGGCATCAGGAACGAACCGTCAACCGCGCGCTCCGGCGTCGGGATGTACGTGTCCAGCGCGTCGGCCAGGTTCATGATCGCCACTTCGCCCAACTCGCCCTTGTCGCCTTCCAGCGCCAGCTTGGCCGAACCCTTGATGATCGGCGTGTCGTCGCCCGGGAAGTCGTACTTCGACAGAAGTTCGCGAACTTCCATCTCGACGAGCTCCAGCAGCTCAGCGTCGTCCACCATGTCGCACTTGTTCAGGAACACGATGATGTACGGAACGCCAACCTGACGCGCCAGCAGGATGTGCTCACGCGTTTGCGGCATCGGGCCGTCAGCAGCCGAGCACACCAGGATCGCGCCGTCCATCTGCGCCGCACCCGTGATCATGTTTTTCACGTAGTCAGCATGGCCCGGGCAGTCAACGTGTGCGTAGTGGCGGTTAGCCGTTTCGTACTCGACGTGCGCGGTGTTGATGGTAATGCCGCGCGCTTTTTCTTCCGGCGCCGCGTCGATCTGGTCGTACGCCTTCGCTTCGCCGCCAAACTTCTGCGTCAGAACCGTCGTGATCGCTGCCGTCAGCGTGGTCTTGCCGTGGTCAACGTGACCGATCGTGCCCACGTTCACGTGCGGCTTGGTCCGCTCAAACTTACCCTTGGCCATTTTCGACTCCTAAGAGGATTTTCCGTACGTTGCGCCGGGCGCAAACAATCACCGATTACTTCTGGTGCCCATGGGCAGGATCGAACTGCCGACCTCTCCCTTACCAAGGGAGTGCTCTACCACTGAGCCACATGGGCGCTACATCTGTGCTGCTGGAGCGGGTGAAGGGAATCGAACCCTCGTCGTAAGCTTGGAAGGCTTCTGCTCTACCATTGAGCTACACCCGCAAGGATCATGGATTCCCAACAACTACTGCAACTTGCATTCTGGTGGAGGAGGTTGGATTCGAACCAACGTAGGCGTAAGCCAACAGATTTACAGTCTGCCCCCTTTAGCCACTCGGGCACCCCTCCGCAGAGAACTGATGATTATGGGGGAACAACATCCTTTTGTCAAGACCTGCTTGACCGTTCCGATCCCAACGCTCTCACTTATATAGTGATTGGCTGTTAGCTTTCCGTAAACGCAAAAACCCCACCGCTGCGGGTGGGGTTTCTGGCTTTTGGGGGAGCCTGACGATTACCTACTTTCACACGGGCAATCCGCACTATCATCGGCGTGGAGTCGTTTCACGGTCCTGTTCGG
>NZ_JBFPKF010000180.1:0-237 GCF_040948685.1 Paraburkholderia sp. BR14374
CCGGCACCAGCTCAGGATGGGCGCGGCGGGCCACATGCGTGTAGTACGTCGACGGCGCGATTGGCAGTACCCTGCAGATCGGCTCGACCCCGTAGACGTGCCGTTGATCATCGATGAACGTGATCATCACTTCGGTCGGCGGTCGAGCTCCGCCTGTGCGAAATACGCCGACGCCTTGCGCAGGATTTCATTAACCTGGCGCAGCTCACGGTTCTCCCTCTCCAGCTCCTTGAGCCG
>NZ_JBFPKF010000181.1:0-220 GCF_040948685.1 Paraburkholderia sp. BR14374
CATACTGAGCTGTGCATGTACCGGGATTGCGAACGAGAGGATCACCAGGATTGCGCCAGTAGGCCTGAACCACTTCCGCGCAAGCGTAGGCGCCTTCTTCATGAAGTTGGCTCCTATAGCCGGTTTCGAATTGCACCATTTTTTGTGCTGTTTCAGGAGATACGTTCAGCAGGTCACATACCTTCCTTTCGGCAAGCGGGAGATCTCGGCTGAGATACTC
>NZ_JBFPKF010000018.1:0-154707 GCF_040948685.1 Paraburkholderia sp. BR14374
AACGCGTCAGAGAGATTTAGCTTCTCGTCGGCGTCGTGATGGCTGCGAAGGCAGTCGAACGCGCCGCTGGGCTCCGGTTCACGCGCCGCATCGTTATGCCATCGCGTTTCCACACGACCTGGGTCGGTTGCCGCATTTGAGTTGGAGTACTGCCCGGCGTCAGTTCCTTCGATAAGGGCGGGGCCCAATGCCGCCTTTTTTAGTCATCCTGCGTGAGCAGGAATATGCAATAGAAATAGAGATACCCGACACGATAGTAAATAGTTGTCAAAAAGGTTTTATCTCAATTTAAAGCCGTTGACCAAGTTGCGTTTTCGACGGTTAATTCGTCGGGTGTATTCTGGAAAGACAGCAGAGGTCAGATGGAAAAACAGAAGCAGGATGAAACCCGCGGCATGGAAGAGTGCCAACTTTGCCGCATCACCTATTCCATCTACTCAAACTTCCCGCCAATGCCGTCGGCAATGGCGCTGAACGCTGAAACCGGCGAATGGTTTCCGTTCGATAGTTTGAAGTCGTATGCAACCGGCTATGAGATGGCCGAAGCCCTGGGTTACGCATGGGCGTGCAATTGTCGCGGACGCTCCCCGGATACTCCACTGAAAAAAGGTCCGTCATTGGTTTATGGCGCAACGCCCCGGCCGGTGCTTCCGCAGTCGTCTATCTGTCTCGATTGCATGATCCGCGCTGCCGGGCAAGGTGCGATGACCCTGGAGCGCTGATGATTCCCGCCTCTGTCAATGAACAGCTTCGCCAGTACGGGCAACGGCGCTACAGCGGCCACGTGCTGGCGCTGGTGGACGGTATCCAGTACCAGCAGCATACCGGCCAGCAACTCACGGCCGAAACCGATCGGGCGGTTTCGCTGTTCGCGGGAACGCACGAGATGGCACTCGCACACGCGGGGCCGTGGCTGCTTGATCCGAAGATGGCGCGCGATTTTATTGCGGACCTGCGCGAACTCGAACAGGCCCGCCCTGGCGTGATCTGGCTGAGCACCTCGGAGAGCCTTGAGCGGCAGGCCGAAAAGCTGCGCCCGCACCTGCATACCCGAATACCAAAAGGACGGCCGGCCCTGCTGCGCTTCTGGGACCCGAGGGTGCTGCATGCGCTCGATGCGGTATGCCGCGGCAAGAGCGAGCGTGAGCTTTTCAGGGCTGCCGACGCGTGGCACTACCTCAACGAAGGACGACGGTTCACCATCGACGACAATGGAATTTACCGAAGGACAATGGGCGCTTCTGAAAGTCTATGAAGACCGCAACTACGCGGACTTTATCCGCGGTCATATCGTGCGCGACTATCCCGCGCTGGCCAATGATCCGACCTTGCGCGACCGGCTTGATGCGGCCTTTGCACAGACACGGATGCTCCGTTTTACACATGACGGGCCGATAGTCGATTTCCTGTATGTGGAAGCAACCACGCCGGGGTTTTACTGGATTCCGGAGGTCATAGCATGGCTGCACAAGCCCGGGGTTCCGGCCGAACAGCGATTCGAAATGCTGATGCAGGCAACGCGAAAAAGACAACAGGAAATGAAGGAGAAACGCTGATGGCTATTCCATTCCCGGCGACGCTCGCACGCGCAGCACACGCGATGGCGGAGGCAACGCCTATGCCTGTTCCGGTCCCTGCTATCGCACCGTCTGCTGGTCCTGCGGGCAGCAGCGGCACGGGTGCGCGTGCAGACGGCGGATGGGGCGAACTAGCGCGTGACCGGTCCCGCGAACGCGAAAGGCCGTGCAAGTGCCCGCCTGAGAAAGGCGGCGAAAAGGTGCAAAGGAATCACAGCATGAATCCTGAACCACGACGCTACCAAGCCCGTATTACAGGGTTTGACTATGGAATTGTGACGGACGCGAAGGGCAGGGAAACCAGCCAGGGCTGGAATATGGAGTGGGCGTGGCTTGGCACAGACTTTGATGGATTTCAGCCTTCCCAATGCCTCTTGCAGGAAGCCAAGGGAAACTATGATCAGTTTTTGAATCATCAGAATATGCCAATATTCCCGTTTCAAGGTTTCAAGGTGATGGGGGAAACGATTCGGAAACAGAGTATGCTGGTTCGTGCAAATCCACCATCAAAGCTCATGTGGTATTTCGAAACACCTCGAACAAGAACTTACATGATGTCAGCTCTTCGAGCCGCCAGCGTCCCTTCCGTATATCAACCGTGAGTCAACATGCATCTATTTTCACAGCATCGCGATAAGTCGGGCATTCGGCGGGGAGATTTTGAATTCCATCTTCGCAGACTTCGCCGCATTATCGAGCGGCTCGCAAACAAGGACGAAACGCTAGGTGGAAGCTGGTATCTGAGTGCCGATTCGATTTCTGAGTCACTGCAGCGGCCTATATTTGCAAATTCCGAGCCCTCGGCAACCGCACTAGCCCTTCTTTCCAAAGAATATGATGGGCGTGAAAAAGATCCGAAATCGGTCCTCTGCTGGAACGGTCAACAGTCCGTCTGTCACAATGCGTTGATTTCGGTATCGTTCGATAGTGATGAATTGTCCGATATTTTCGAAATTTCCCTTGGCGAAAAGAGTGACGATAGTTCGCGGCTTGGACTCTATGACGCGATTGGAGAATTCGTCTCCGAAGTCGCCATTATCTACGAGGCGTTGTACGTAACGTTCGGGCCACGAGCCTATCAAGATCAACAGGTCTTCGATGATCGTCTTGCCGTAAGCTGGATGCTCTACCTTCCGCACGTTCTCATGCAGGCCCAAGTGCCCGAAGCGCGCGACCTTATCCCTGTCATGCGCGATGGCAAGCAGCAAGGCACGATCGTCGTCAGCGTGACGGATGAAGTCTTCGATGTGCACAACCGGGAGCACGTCAAGGCGGCTAACGATATCGAAATCCGCCTCGCCGATCAGGACCTGTTGCCACGTTTCGTTGATCTCTGAGTTCGGCTCGCTATTCCCGCTTTTGCGGGGTTTTTCCTGCAAAAAGGTCCGCGCCGCAGCGGGGCCTTTTCTACGTCACGCGAGGATCCACCGATTGCGATGGCGCAGGGTCAACGCCATTAGACCGACAAGCAAGGAAAGACCAACACCGCAAGAACAAGGACAAAAAAGAACTCCGCCCTGCAAAAGGGCAAGCCCGCACCGTCAATGATCCACAGCCCC
This sequence comes from Paraburkholderia sp. BR14374, assembly GCF_040948685.1. Lineage (NCBI taxonomy): Bacteria > Pseudomonadati > Pseudomonadota > Betaproteobacteria > Burkholderiales > Burkholderiaceae > Paraburkholderia > Paraburkholderia sp. BR14374. The sequence goes on from NZ_JBFPKF010000018.1 coordinate 3,137, forward strand.
CGTGCCGCCAGGCACATCAGTAGCAACAACATCCACCACATCCTGCGCGCCAGCACTCTCCCCCTCATGAGCCGGCTCAACATCAGCCCCACTCTCGAGCCGATGCAACCAGGCCAGCAACTCGGCAACAGCCTGATAAAGCTCGGGAGGAATCCGCGCATCCAGATCGACCTGCATCAACAGCGACACCATCTCGGGCGCCTCGTGCACATACAGCCCTGCTTCCTTCGCGCGCTGCACGATCATGTCGGCAAGCAGCCCATACCCCTTCGCGACCACACGCGGCGCGGGTTCCCCGCCATGAGCGTCATAAACGAGCGCAGCCGCGCTGCGACGATGGGTGCGGCTCATCAGATATCCCAATCGAAGTCGTCGCGCGACGCGGTGCTCGCCGCCGCCAACTTGGTTGCAGCCGCCGACGCCGACCGTGCATACGCGCCCGCCGCCTGCGCCCCCGCCGCCGAGGCGCCAGCCACAGCAGCCGCCGGTGCACCGCCGCCAATCTCCCGAATCGTCAAGCCCTGCAGCTCGATCCCCGCCGCCGCGAGCCGCTGACGGAAACCGTCACCCTGATTCGCGAGCCGCGCGGCGCCCCGCGGGCTCGCCTGCACGCGCGCGCTGAGCCGCTTGCCGGTCAGCGTCAGTTCGGCATCGACGGTGCCGAGCGTCGGCAGCGACAGCGTCAGGCGCGTGCGCCACGGCTGGTCGTCCTCGCTCGCGAGGCCGCCGCCGCTGCGGTCCCATTCGTCGCCATCCTGCTCGATGGTCCAGTCCAGACGCGCGCCGGGCCACGCCTCGCCGGTCCAGCGAAACTGTCCGGTCGCGAGCAGATCGAGCTGCTGGCGCACGAGCGGCACCGTCGCCGGATGCACCGCCGCCGCCATTGCCTGCGCGCTCTGCGATGGACCCGCATCGGCCGCCTGCGACGCCGCGCCGTGCGGCCCCGCATGTGTGGACTGCCCGTTCAGCTCGGACACCGAACTGGCCAGCAGCTCGCCCGCGACGAGGCGCGCGGCCTGCGCGGTCAGGATCGACGGCATCGCGTGCGAGGCAGGGTTGTTGGCGGCGGCGTTCGACGTGCCAGCCGGCGTGCCATTCGGTGTACCGTTCGGCGCGCCACGTGGCGTCGCCTCGGCGGCTCCGTTCGCCGAAGCGGACCGCGTGCTCGCGTCGCCAACGTCGGCGCTCCAGCCGGGGCGCAATTGAGAATCTGCGACGAGCTGGTTCTGTGCCTCGTTCGCCAGTTGAGCCGGCGAACGCTGGCCGACCAGCCACGCCGCGAGATGCGCCTCGTAGAACAGGCCGCTGTCGGCCACTGTCTTTTGCAGCGCGGCCGCGAGCGCCGCGACGGGCACTTCGGTCGCCGCCACGCTCGCGCTGGTAGCGGCGGTAGCGTGGGCAGCAGCGTTGGGATTGGTATTGAGATTCGCAGAGGCGGCGGAATCGCCAGTAGCGGCGCCCGCATTGGTCAGCGGCAAGCTCTCGATGGCGACGTCGAGCGCCGGCGCGGCCGCCCAGATCGGCGCGCGGCCGAGCACCGCCGGTGTCGCCTCGCCGCCCGAGTGCGCGATCGCGCTCAGCGTCAGCGCGACGGCCGATAGCGCGGTTTGCGCGGACGACTGCGGCGCTGGCGTCGCGTTCGCAGGCGCCGCGGGAACCTTGGTATCGACGCCGGCCGCGCCGGTCTGCGAGGTGGTCGCGGTTCCCGGCGCAATGTTGAGCAGGCTGTCGATCCGGCTCGACAGCACCGAAGCGAGGGCCGAATCGATTCCGTTCATGCCGGTTCCTTGGTCGCATCGGCGGCACTGCGCGCGATGCTCTGATTGCTGCGATCCTTCAGACGCGCACTGCGTGACGCCAGCTCACCCGCGCGCCCGCCCGCACTCAGCGCGCCCCGTACAACTCCTTGAGCACACGCGTCGGCCGGCCGGCGAATAGCACCGACAGATGCGCCATGCTCGGATTCGCGAGGTCGCGGATCGCGGCGTCGTCGGCGAGGATCTGGCGGATCAGCGCGTACTTGCGCAGGCGCTCGGCCTCGTCGAGCTTGACGCCCACGTCGGCTTCGCGCAGCGCTTCGACCAGATGCCGATACTCTTCCTGCAAGTGCACCAGGTCGCTCCACAGTGCACGGCGGGCCGCGATCAGCATGCGGCAGGACAGCGCGGCGACCGCTTCATAGCGGGCAAAATAGTCTGCGTTCGATGTCATCTCAGGCTTTCCGCGGCTGGCTGTGCCGCCATCCGCGCGATCTCCGGGGCAATCCCGATCCATGCCTCTTCGAGCGTCGCGAGCAGTCGGTCCACTTCCACGAGCATCGCCTCGCTCTGATTGATATTGGCCTGCAACAGCCGACGCGCCATATAGTCGTACAACGCATTGAGCCGTTCGGCGATTTCGCCGCCTACCTCGAGGTTGAGCGACGCCTGCAGCCCGCTTTCGATGATCCGGATCGCCTTGCTGATCGCCATGCCACGCTCGGCCACGTTGCCCTGCTGCAAATGCAGGCGGCTTTGCGCGATCGCCTGGCGTGCACCCTGGTACAGCAACACGATCAGACGATGCGGACTTGCGCCCATCACGGATGTCTCGATACCGACACGCGCATACGCGTTGGCTCCAGCGTGTCCTTGGGAAAACATCGGCGCTCCTCCTCTGATACTGGCTGCGGTTAAGTCGTGGCGTAGCCGCGCGGCGCGTCGCCGCGCCAATCGCTGACATGTACTTTGGTTATCGGATGCGCGACGACAAAGCTTTAGTCCGGTGTCAGGAGGATCGAAAGCGCCGCTGGGCGGGCACGGAAGACGCGGCGCGAGCCGCCGGCGCAAGCACCGGCAGCGGCTTGCCGGATCGTCGGACGGGACTCCAGCGGACCTTCGGGCAAGTCCTTCAGGCAGTCCCGCGCGATCCCTCTCAGATCGACATCTGCGCGATGTCGTTGTACGCGGCGACCAGCTTGTTGCGCACCTGCAGGCCGAACTGGAAGCCGATGTTGGCCTTCTGCATATCGACCATCACGTCGTTCAGCGACACGTTCGACGCGCCGAGTTCGAACGCCTGCGACTCACCGATCGCCTTCTGCTGGTCGCTGCTGATCTTGTCGAGCGAGGCCTTCAGCGCCGCCGCGAAGTTGGTCGGCGTCGCCGCGCCGGATTGCTCCGCCACTGGGGTCGAGCCGCCGGCCGCCTGCGCCGCCATCGCCTGCATCTGTTGCAGCGCCGACGATAGCGCGTTCACGGGCATGGTCATCTTCTTCTCCGTTGGATAGGCGATCGGAGCACCGGAAGGTGTACCGATCTGGACGAAAGCATAGCAGCGGCCCCACGCGGAAAGTCCCGAAACTAGGGGGGAAACCCGGCTCTATTCAAGCAATCGGGTTGAGCGGCGCTGCGGATAATTTCAAAGGTGAAAGTATCTGTCCGTCCGCCGAGCCCCGGCGCGGCATCACGGCAGAACGCCAAAGCATTCCCCGGAGAAACCCGACGCATGGATTCGTCAGCCAACTCTTTGATCAACCCCGACGCCCGCATGGGGCTCGCCGGCGCGCAGCCCGCGGCCGCTCAGGCCGCGAGCGGCCCGGCCGGCGGCACGGCCGACCTCGGCGGCCTCGGAGGTCTCGGCGGCAATTTCGGCCAGCGTCTGTCCGGACTCGCGCAGATGCGCGGCAACCCGCGCGCGCCGCTCGTGTTCGCGGTCGCGCTGCTGGTGGCGGTCGTCGCCGGTCTGTTCCTGTGGTCGCGCGCGCCTAGCTACAAGGTGCTCTACAGCAATCTGTCCGACCGCGACGGCGGCTCGATCATCACCGCGCTGCAGCAGGCCAATATCCCATACAAGCTGTCCGAAAGCGGCACCGCGGTCCTCGTGCCCGCCGAGCAGGTCCACGAGACCCGCTTGCGCCTCGCCTCGCAGGGACTGCCGAAGAGCGGCTCGGTCGGCTTCGAGCTGATGGACAACCAGAAATTCGGCATCAGCCAGTTCGACGAACAGGTCAACTATCAGCGCGCGCTCGAAGGCGAACTGGAACGCACGATCGGATCGATCTCGAGCGTCAAATCGGCGCGTGTGCACCTCGCGATTCCGAAGCCGAGCGTATTCGTGCGCGACAAGGAACCGCCGTCGGCGTCGGTGCTCGTGAACCTGTACCCTGGCCGCGTGCTCGACGAAGCGCAAGTGGTCGCGATTACGCATATGGTGGCGTCGGCGGTGCCGCAAATGCCGGTGCACGGCGTGACGATCCTCGACCAGGACGGCAACCTGCTCACGCAGCCAAGCAACGGCAGCGGCCTCGATGCAACCCAGCTGAAGTTCCGCCAGCAGATCGAACGCAACACGCAGCAGCGCATCGACACGATCCTCGCGCCGCTGTTCGGCGCCGGCAACGCGCGCTCGCAGGTCAGCGCCGACATCGACTTCTCGCACAGCGAGCAGACTTCGGAGAAGTACGGCCCGAACGCCAATCCGCAGGACGCCGCGATCCGCAGCCAGCAGACGAGCAGTGCCACCGAAATGTCGCAGGGCGGCGCCTCGGGGGTGCCGGGCGCGCTGTCGAATCAGCCGCCGCAGCCGGCCTCCGCGCCGATCGTGGCCGGCAACGGCGCGAGCTCGGTGAGCACGACGCCGATCAGCGATCACAAGGATTCGACCACCAACTACGAGCTCGACAAGACCGTGCGCCACATCGACCAGCCGATGGGCGGCATCCGCAGGCTGACGGTCGCGGTGGTCGTCAACTATCTGCGGGTCGTCGATCCGAAGGGCCATGTGACGATGCAACCGGTCAGCGCCGACAAGCTCGCGCAGATCACGCAGCTCGTGAAGGACGCGATGGGCTACGATGCGTCGCGCGGCGACTCGGTCAACGTGGTCAACAGCGCGTTCACCACCGATCTCGATCCGAACGCCGACCTGCCGTGGTGGCGCACCCCGGACATGCTCGCGCTGTACAAGCAGATCGCGACGTACCTCGGCATCGGCGCAGTGGCCCTGTTCCTCTACTTCGTGATGGTGAAGCCGGCGCTGCGCCGCGCCTTCCCGCCGCCGCCCGAGCCGGTGCCCGCGCTGATGTCGCCCGACGAACCGGTGCTGCTCGACGGCATCCCGGCCGAGGAACGCGATGGCGCGGTGGTCGAAATCGAAGCGGATAGCGAGAAGCTCGCGCTCGAAAACGCGAAGCACAAGTACGAGCGGAACCTCGAGTTCGCGCGCAACATCGCGCGTCAGGATCCGAAGATCGTAGCAACCGTCGTCAAGAACTGGGTGTCCGATGAGCGCTGAAGGCGTAGTGAAGAGCGCGCTGCTGCTGATGTCGATCGGCGAGGAAGAGGCGGCGCAGGTGTTCAAGTTTCTGGGCCCGCGTGAGGTTCAGAAAATCGGCGTCGCGATGGCCGCGCTGAAAAACGTCACCCGCGAGCAGATCGACGAGGTGCTGCAGGAGTTCGTGCGCGAGGCCGAGCAGCACACCGGCATGTCGCTCGATTCGAGCGATTACATCCGCTCGGTGCTGACCAAGGCGCTCGGCGACGACAAGGCCGGCGCGATCATCGACCGGATCCTGCAGGGCAGCGACACGAGCGGCATCGAAGGCCTGAAGTGGATGGACTCGTCGGCGGTCGCGGAACTGATCAAGAACGAGCATCCGCAGATCATCGCGACGATCCTCGTGCATCTGGACCGCGATCAGGCCTCGGAGATCGTGTCGTGCTTCGCGGAGCGCCTGCGCAACGACGTGCTGCTGCGGATCGCGACGCTCGACGGCATCCAGCCGGCCGCGCTGCGCGAGCTCGACGACGTGCTGACCGGCCTGCTGTCGGGCAGCGACAACCTGAAGCGCAGCCCGATGGGCGGCATCCGCACGGCGGCCGAGATTCTGAACTTCATGTCGAGCAACCACGAGGAAGGCGTGATCGAAAACGTGCGCCAGTACGACGCCGAGCTCGCGCAAAAGATCATCGACCAGATGTTCGTGTTCGAGAACCTGCTCGACCTCGAAGACCGCGCGATCCAGTTGCTGCTGAAGGAAGTCGAATCCGAAGCGCTGATCATCTCGCTGAAGGGCGCGCCGCCCGCGCTGCGTCAGAAGTTCCTGTCGAACATGTCGCAGCGCGCGGCCGAGTTGCTCGCCGAAGACCTCGACGCACGCGGCCCGGTGCGCGTGTCCGAAGTCGAGACGCAGCAGCGCCGCATCCTGCAGATCGTGCGCAACCTGGCGGAGAGCGGCCAGATCGTGATCGGCGGCAAGGCGGAAGACGCATATGTCTGATTCGAACGCCCCGGCAAAGGACGGCCTCTCGGCTTACCAGCGCTGGGAGATGGCGTCGTTCGACCCGGCCCCGCCGCCGCCCCCGCCGGCCGAACCCGAGTTCGACGAGCGCGCGTTCGAAGCCGAACTCGAGCGCCGCCGCGAAGCCGCGCATGCGCAGGGCGTCGCATCCGGTCATGTGGCCGGCCAGGCGCTCGGCTATCAGGCGGGCTACGACCAGGGGCGCGCGCAGGGTTTCGCGCAGGGCCAGACCGAGGCGCGCGAGGAAGCGATGCGGCTCGCCGCGCTGGCCGAAACCTTCAAGACCGCGCTCGATGGCGCGCAGCACGCGATCTCCGAAACCCTGATCGCACTCGCGCTCGACATCGCGCAACAGGTCGTGCGCCAGCACGTGCAGCACGACCCGACCGCGCTGATCGCGGCCGCGCGCGAGGTGCTTGCGGCTGAGCCCGCGCTCTCCGGGGCGCCCGCGCTGATCGTGAGTCCCGCCGATCTGCCGGTCGTCGAGGCGTATCTGCTCGAAGAATTACAAACCCGCGGCTGGACCGTGCGTACCGATGCATCGGTGGAGCGTGGCGGTTGCCGCGCGCAGGCCGGCACCGGCGAGGTCGACGCGGGCATCGACACGCGCTGGCAGCGCGTCGCCGCCGCGCTCGGCAAGGTGAGCACGTGGTGAAGCCGACACTCGACGAGATCCGCGCGAGCGATCTGACGCCGCTCGAACGCGAACTCGCGTTGGCGTCGTTCGGCGCCGAGGCGCTGGCCGATGTCGAGTCGTCCGGTTTTCCGGAGCCCCCGGATGCGGAATCGCACGCTCTCGCGAGTGAGCCTCCGGCGACAGGCGCGGCGGTGAGCCGCCCGTCCGCCGCGAAGGACCACGCCGCTCACGCGCCGCACGCACCGTCCTACGATCCCGCGCTCGACATCAATCCGCATGTGCAGGCATGGCGCGGCCAGCTCGACGCGCTGCGCGCGCGCAACGCGATCGCGAAGCCGCTGCGCGCGTGCGGGCGTCTGACGCGCGCGGCCGGTCTGGTGCTCGAAGCGGTCGGGCTGCGTCTGTCGGTCGGCGCCGAAGTGATGATCGAGCTGCCGCCCGGCAGTTCGCTGCCGATGGCCGAAGCCGAAGTGGTCGGCTTCTCCGGCGACAAGCTGTTCCTGATGCCGACCACCGAAGTGATCGGCCTGTTGCCCGGCGCGCGCGTCTTTCCGCTCGAAAGCGCGCCGATCGCCGATCCGCTCGCCGGCGCGAAGCGTCTGCCGGTCGGCTGGGAATTGCTCGGCCGCGTGCTCGACGCATCGGGCCGTCCGCTCGACGGGCTCGGCCCGCTCGGCACGCAAACCGATGCACCGCTGTCCGCGCCGGTCATCAATCCGCTCAATCGCGAGCCGATTCACAAGGTGCTCGATGTCGGCGTGCGCGCGATCAATTCGCTGCTGACCGTCGGCCGTGGTCAACGGATGGGGCTGTTCGCGGGTTCGGGCGTCGGTAAATCGGTGCTGCTCGGCACGATGGCGCGCTACACCAGCGCCGAGGTGATCGTGATCGGCCTGATCGGCGAACGCGGCCGCGAAGTGAAGGAATTCATCGAACAGATTCTCGGCGAGGAAGGTCTGGCGCGCTCGGTCGTGATCGCCGCGCCGGCCGACGTGTCGCCGCTGCTGCGGATGCAGGCCGCCGCGTACTCGACCTCGCTCGCCGAATACTTCCGCGACCAGGGCAAGCACGTGCTGCTGCTGATGGATTCGCTGACCCGTTACGCGATGGCGCAGCGCGAGATCGCGCTGGCGATCGGCGAGCCGCCCGCCACCAAGGGCTATCCGCCGTCTGTGTTCGCGAAGCTGCCGGCGCTGGTCGAGCGCACCGGCAACGGACCGGCGGGCGGCGGCTCGATCACCGCGTTCTACACGGTGCTCACCGAAGGCGACGACCAGCAGGACCCGATCGCCGACTCGGCGCGCGCGATTCTCGACGGCCACATCGTGCTGTCGCGCTCGCTCGCCGAAGCCGGCCACTACCCCGCGATCGATATCGAAGCGTCGATTAGCCGGGCAATGACCGCGTTGATCGACGATAACCATCTGAATAAAACGCGTATGTTCAAGCAGATGCTGTCGCGCTACCAGCGCAACCGCGATCTGATCAACGTCGGCGCCTATTCGGCCGGGCGCGACGCGCTGCTCGATCGCGCGATCGCGCTGTACCCGCGGATGGAAGCGTTCCTGCAGCAAGGCTTTCGCGAGTGCGCGAACTTCCAGCCGAGCATCGACATGCTCAACGCGCTGTTTGCTTAGGGCCGAGGAGGCTGACGATGTCGAAACACTTTCCGATCAAGACGCTGATCGGTCTCGCGCAGGACGACGTGGACGCCGCCGCGCAGCGGCTCGGCCGCGCGCAGCGCGAGCGCAACGACGTAGAGGCGCAACTCGACGCACTCGTGCAGTACCGCAACGAATACTACGCACGCTTCACGGAGAGCGCTCAGTCGGGCATGCCCGCCGGCAACATGCGCAACTTCCAGGCGTTCCTCGACACGCTCGACGCCGCGATCGAGCAGCAGCGCAACCTGCTCGCGGCGGCGAGCGCGCGCGTCGAGATGGCAAAGCCCGACTGGCAGCGCCAGAAGCAGAAGCTCGGCTCGTACGAAGTGCTGCAGGCGCGCGGCGAGGCGGCCGAGGCGAAGGTTGCGGCGCGGCGCGAACAGCGCGACGCCGACGAATTCGCGGCCCGAAGTCTGCGCATGCGAGCCGACGGCGCGTGAGGCCTTGCCTCACGGTCAATGCCTGACGGCACACCCGTTTGACCGATTCACAGGATTCTTTATGTCGCTTCTTTCACAGATCGGCTCGCAACTGAGCACGCTGCTCGACACGAGCAGCAATGGCTCGAGCAGCGCGGCCGCGAACGCCGCGAGCCCCACCCCGTTCGCGCAGACCTTGCAGCAAAGCATCGACCAGCAGAACAGCGCGAATCAACAGCAGACCGGTTCAGCGAAGGCGTCCCAAACCTCGGCACCGAGCGCGCCCAGTGCACCCGCACCCGCGCCGGCGCCCGCTCCGTCGCAGCAGAGCGCGAGCAGCGGCCAGAACGCCAGCGGCACGACGAGCAACGCGGCGAGCAACAGCGCTTCATCGCCGTCCACGGCGCCGACGACACCCACGCAGCAGGCATCGAACAGCCAGTCGACCACGACGCAGACGAAGCAGCAAGACACCAAGGCGCAAACCGACGCTGGCGCGCTCGCCGCCGCGGCGGCTGCCGTCCAGGCCCAGGCGCAAGCGCAGGCACACGCCGCCGTCAATAACGCCGCCGATGCGAACGCGACCACCGCTACCGATGCCGCAAGCTCCGCGGCCGAAGCGGTGAGCGCGCTGGCCGGCACCGCCACGAGCGCGCTCACGGCCGCCGCGGCGAGCAGGAAAGGCGCGGTCGATCCGAAGTCGCTGCAGGATGCGTTGCAGAGTGCGCTGTCCGCGCTATCGAGCGGACAGGGCGCGGTGCCTGCGGCCGCGGTCGCCAGCGGCGCGGCTGCGAAAGCTGCGAGCGTATCGAGCGCGGTGCGCGGCCTTAGCAACACGAAAAATGACCTGAACGGCACCTCGGACGACAAGACGGTCGGCAACGGCACCGGCAAGGGCACCACGACCATCCACACGACGCCGACGACCGCAACGACCGCAACGACCGCAACGACCGCCGCGACGGCGCTGGCCGATCCATCGACAGCGAAGTCGGCCGCCGACGCCATGAGCGCCGCGGCCGCGACGAGCGGCCAGGCTGACACCGTCGCATCGGCGCGCAGCGCGTCCGAGGCGGCGAACAGCGCGCTGGCCGCGGCGCAGGCGGCAGCGAACGCTTCTAGCACGACGGCGGCGGTGCAGAGCACCGGCAATGCGAGTGCTGCCGCCGCCGCGAACGCGTTGACGCCGCAAGTCGGCACGAGCGCGTGGGAAGAAGCGTTGAGCCAGAAAGTGGTGTTTTTGTCGAATGCGCATTCGCAGAGTGCTGAGCTGACGCTCAATCCGAAGGATCTGGGACCATTGCAGGTCGTGTTGCAGGTGGCGGATAACCATGCGCATGCGCTGTTCGTGTCGCAGCACCAGTCGGTGCGGGAGGCCGTCGAGGCGGCGTTGCCGAAGCTTCGCGAGGCGATGGAGTCCAATGGGATTGGGCTTGGCAGCGCGAGTGTGAGTGATGGGTTTGCCCGGCAGAGCGGGCAACAGCGGAACGCTGGCGCGGGTGGGTCGAATGGGAAGGGCGGCGGCAGTGGTAATGGTGGCTCCCTTGCAGGGGACAGCTCGGGGGACTCCAGCGATGCCATCGCTAATGTTGCCGTGCGGCAGCAGGTTGGATTAGTCGATACGTTTGCCTGAGCCAGGCGGGCCTTTTTTTCGTTGTTCTGGCTTTGTTGGCCTTTCCTTGCTGACTTGTCGGTCTATTAGCGTTGCCCCTGTGCGGGGCGGCACCTACTTTCTTTGCTGCTGCAAAGAAAGTAGGCAAAGAAGACAGCTAAAACCGCTAACTCTTAAGCGGGTCCCTCGGTCCACACAAGGTAGTGGTGCATCTGGAATCCGTGCTCCCGCACGTTCCGCCTCAGTGACAAGGCAGTCATCCTTCCGGCGGCGCTCCGCGCGCCGAAGCACTGTTCTCAAACCATTGGTCATTTCGGCGTGTCGCCGAGGCGGAGCCGAGGGCTCCCGCTGCGCGGGCAAGCCCGCTGGTTTCCCAGGCAGACCCGTCCGCGACGCACGTAGTGCGGAGTGGGATGGATGATGGCTTTGTCACGAACGGGTAATGTGCGGGGGCACGGATTCCAGATGCACCACTACCCCTGCCAAGCCAGGGGACCCGCTTATGAGCTGGCGGTTTTAGCTGTCTTCTTTGCCTACTTTCTTTGCAGCAGCAAAGAAAGTAGGTGCCGCCCCGCACAGGGGCAACGCCAATAGACCGATAAGAAAGCAAGGAAAGGCCAACACCGCCAAGAATAAAGACCAGAAAAAAACAACCAAAAACTGGAAACACCCAGAAATAGCCAGAAATAGCCCTTCTTTTCGACCCATAGCGCCGCAGGCAAATCAACAACAATCACCCTAACCCTTACTACGCCAGCACCAGGCTGGCAACCCAAATGGCAACTACGACCGCCCCGCAACAAGCCGCGCCCGCCTCGCCGGGCCCCATGAAGCGCATCATCCTGATCGGCCTCATTGCGCTGATCGCCGCGGGCGCTGCCGGTGCCGGCGTGTGGTTCTTCATGTCGAAGCGCGCACCCGTCGCCGTATCGGCCGAAGCCGCGCCGGCGCCGTCCGCCGTGCCGCTGTTCTTCCCGCTCGAATCGATGACCGTCAACCTGCAATCGGACGACGGCCAGCAACACTTCCTGCGCATCGGCCTCACGCTGAAGCTCGGCGACGCCGGCACCCAGCAGGCGCTCACCGATCACATGCCGGAAGTGCGCAGCCGCATTCTGCTCGCGCTGTCGAACAAGCACCCCGAAGAACTCGCGCCGCTCGAAGGCAAGCGCGCGCTCGCCGAAGAGCTGAAGACGCTGATCACCGAGCCGACCGAGCGGGGCGCCGCACCGATCCGCGTGCAGGACGTGCTGTTCACCGAGTTCGTCGTGCAGTGACGTGACCTTGCCCAGCACTGCCATCATCAATCGCCAAGGGACGCACGAGGAATAAGCAATGAGCCATGAAGAGTTCATGTCCCAGGAGGAGGTCGATGCCCTTCTGAAGGGCGTCACCGGCGAATCCGACACGGAATCCGAGCAAAACGACCGCACGGGCGTACGCCCGTACAACATCGCGACGCAGGAACGCATCGTCCGTGGCCGGATGCCGGGCCTCGAAATCATCAACGACCGCTTCGCGCGCCTGTTGCGCGTCGGCATTTTCAACTTCATGCGGCGCTCGGCGGAAATCTCCGTCGGCCCGGTGAAGGTGCAGAAGTACAGCGAATTCACGCGCAACCTGCCGATCCCGACCAATCTGAACCTGGTCCATGTGAAGCCGCTGCGCGGCACGTCGCTGTTCGTGTTCGATCCGAACCTCGTGTTCTTCGTGGTCGATAACCTGTTCGGCGGCGACGGGCGTTTCCATACGCGCGTCGAAGGACGCGATTTCACGCAGACCGAGCAGCGCATCATCACGAAGCTGCTCAATCTGACATTCGAGCACTACACCGCGTCGTGGAAGAGCGTGCGCCCGCTGCAGTTCGAATATGTGCGCTCGGAAATGCACACGCAATTCGCCAACGTCGCGACGCCGAACGAAATCGTCATCGTCACCCAGTTTTCGATCGAGTTCGGCTCGACGGGCGGCACGCTGCACATCTGCATGCCGTACTCGATGATCGAGCCGATCCGCGACGTGCTCTCGTCGCCGATCCAGGGCGAAGCGATGGACGTCGATCGGCGCTGGGTGCGCGTGCTGTCGCAGCAGGTGCAGGCTGCCGAAGTGCAGCTGACCGCCGACCTCGCGCAGGTGCCGGTCACGTTCGAACAGATCCTGAACATGCGCAAAGGCGATGTTCTGCCGATCAACATCCCAGAGCACATCACCGCGAAAGTCGACGGCGTGCCGGTGATGGAATGCGGCTACGGAATTTTCAATGGTCAGTACGCGTTGCGGGTCCAGAAGATGATCAGCGCAGCCGACACGATGAAGGAAGGTGGATATGAGTGACCTGAACGCAAAGCCCGAGAGCGATCTCGAGGCAGCCGAGCAACTCGCCGCCGGCGGGCTGTCCGCCGCGGAAGACGACGCGGCGATGGACGACTGGGCGAGCGCGCTCGCCGAACAGAACGGCAACGCCGAGGTCAACCCGGCCGCGGCCGGTGTGTTCCAGCCGCTGTCGAAGGTCGAGCCGACCGCGACGCACAACGACATCGACATGATCCTGGACATCCCCGTCCAGATGACGGTCGAGCTCGGCCGCACCAAGATCGCGATCCGCAATCTGCTGCAGCTCGCGCAGGGCTCGGTCGTCGAACTCGACGGCATGGCCGGCGAGCCGATGGACGTGCTCGTCAACGGCTGTCTGATCGCGCAGGGCGAAGTGGTGGTCGTCAACGACAAGTTCGGTATCCGGCTGACCGACATCATCACGCCGTCCGAACGCATCCGGAAACTCAATCGATGAAACGTTTGGCAGGTCGCGGCGTGTTGCTCGCGCCGCTCATCGCCTCCACCGTCGGTCACGCCGCCGACATGAACGCGGTCAACAACGCCGCGAAGATCGCCTCGGGGGTCGGCGCGGGTAGCGCGGTGCCGGCGCTCGGCGTCGGCGCGGTGCTGCAAACCTTCGTCGGGCTCGCGGTCGTGATCGGCCTCGTGTTCGGCTGCGCATGGCTCGCGCGACGCTTCGGCCTGCAACCGGGCCAGCGCGGCGGCCTCGTGAAGACCGTGGGCGGCGCTTCGCTCGGCGGCAAGGAGCGCGTCGCGGTCGTCGAGATCGGCGATACGTGGCTCGTGCTCGGCGCTGCGCCCGGCAACGTGCGGCTGCTGCATACGATGCCGGCGGGTTCCGTCGCGGCCGATACGGTTGCCGCTTCGCCCGCACCGCTTTCCGGCACCTTTGGTCAACGCTTTCGCGACGCCATGAAGGGCGAAGTGGGCAAACGTTTCAACGCACACCGCGGCGGGGATCGGTAATGCAGGTCAGTTTCAGGCAGTCAGGTTGGTTCTTTACGCTATCGCGCCGTGCGGCGCGCTCGCTCCCCGCAGTGCTTCGACTCGCGCTGCCGGCACTGCTGGTCGCGCTGCCGACGCTGTCGTTCGCGCAAACCGCCGGCCTGCCGGCCTTCACGACGAGCCCCGGCCCGAACGGCGGCACGACCTACTCGCTGAGCGTGCAGACGATGCTGCTGCTCACGATGCTGTCGTTCCTGCCCGCGATGGTGCTGATGATGACGAGCTTCACGCGCATCGTGATCGTGTTGTCGCTGCTGCGTCAGGCGCTCGGTACGACCACGACGCCGCCGAACCAGGTGCTGGTCGGTCTTGCGCTGTTTCTGACGTTCTTCGTGATGTCGCCGGTGCTCGATAAGGCCTATAACGAAGGCTACAAGCCGTTTTCCGAGGGCACGCTGCCGATGGATCAGGCGGTGTCGCGCGGCGTCGCGCCGTTCAAGACCTTCATGCTGCGTCAGACCCGCGAAAGCGACCTGGCACTGTTCGCGCGCATCTCGCACGCGGCGCCGATGCAGGGGCCCGAAGACGTGCCGCTGTCGCTGCTGGTTCCGTCGTTCGTGACGAGCGAGTTGAAAACCGGCTTCACGATCGGCTTCACGATCTTCATTCCGTTCCTGATCATCGACATGGTGGTCGCGAGCGTGCTGATGTCGATGGGTATGATGATGGTGTCGCCGGCGACGATTTCGCTGCCGTTCAAGCTGATGCTGTTCGTGCTCGTCGACGGCTGGCAGTTGCTGCTCGGCTCGCTCGCGCAGAGCTTCGTCTGATTATTTTCGACTCCTCGTTCTTCAGGTACTCACGATGACACCCGAAGCAGTCATGACGCTGGCCCACCAGGCCATGTATGTCGGCCTCATGATGGCCGCCCCGCTGCTGCTCGTCGCGCTCGTCGTCGGTCTGGTCGTGAGCCTGTTCCAGGCGGCCACGCAGATCAACGAGAGCACCTTGTCGTTCATCCCGAAGCTGCTCGCGATCGCGGCCACGCTGGTGATCGCCGGGCCGTGGATGCTGACCACGATGCTCGACTATCTGCGCCACACGCTCACCAGCATTCCGACGCTCGTCAACTGAGCGCTGCTCGCACGTCCGCCCTCCCCGCTCCATGTTCACGGTCACCTACGCGCAACTGAACGTCTGGCTGACCGCGTTCCTGTGGCCGTTCGCGCGCATCGCCGCGCTGATCGCGACCGCGCCGGTGTTCGGCAATTCGTCGCTGCCCTCGCGCGTGAAGATCGGCCTCGCAGCGTTCACGACGATCATCGTCGCGCCGACGATCGGCGCGCTGCCGCAGGTCACCGTGTTTTCGGCGGACGGCGTGTGGATTCTCGCCAACCAGTTCCTGATCGGCATCGCGCTCGGCGTGACGATGCAGATCGTATTCCAGGCGATCGACGCGACCGGCTATTTCATCGGCCTCGGCATGGGTCTCGGCTTCGCGACCTTCTTCGACCAGCAGGCGACCGGCTCGGGCGTCGTGATCTCGCGCTATATGACGACGATCGCGACGCTGGCGTTTCTCGCCGTCGATGGTCATCTCCAGATGATCGCCGCGCTCGTCACGACGTTCCAGTCGGTGCCGGTGTCGGCCAACCTGCTCGCGCCGCACGGCTGGCAAACGCTCGCGAACTGGGGCAGCTCGATCTTTTCGGCGGGGCTGCTGCTGTCGTTGCCGGTCGTCGTCGCGCTGCTGATCGCCAATCTGGCGCTCGGCATTCTCAATCGCGCGGCGCCGCAGATCGGCGTATTCCAGATCGGCTTTCCGCTGACTATGCTGGTCGGCCTGCTGCTCGTGCAACTGATGCTGCCGAACATGATCCCGTTCTTCGTGCGGCTGTTCGATAGCGGCATCGACGAGATGGGACGGGTCGCGGCGGCGCTCAAATAACGCTGAAAATCGCGGACATAAAAAAACCGGCCCGAGTTCATCGCGCCGGTTTTTTTTATCGCGCCGCCGAAGCGGCATCAGCTGCCGATGTACTGGAACAGCGACATGTTCTGGATCTTCACGAACGCTTGCTGCGAAGCCTGCAAGGCCGCCTGCTGCATCGTGTACTTGCTGATCGTCGAGACCATGTCGGTCTGCGTCAGGTCCGCGAGATTGCTTTGCGTTTGCAGCGAGTTGGTCTGCGTGACCGTTTGCAGCGCCTTGACTTCCTGCTCGCGACCGCCCACCGATGCCTGCACCGCGGTGATGTTGTCCAGCGTGTTGCCGAGCTGCGACAGGCCCGTGTTCAACGCGTTCTGCAACGTCGCCGCGGCCGCGGGATTGCCGCTCACCGGCTGCTGGAGCGCGGTGATCATCGCGTTCAGGTTCGCGAACACATTGGTGCCCGCCTTGTTGGCCGGCTGTACCGTGAATGTGTCATTGGCGGCCGGCGTGCCCGAGATCTGGACTTTTTGGCCGGCGATCGTGATATCCGAGCCTGACGTGTATGGCTGGGCCGTAGCAACCGGGGCGTTGGTGGTCGTGTCGGTGATCGTGTACGTGAGCGAGCTGCCGCTGCCGCTGAACTGGATCTGGTACGAGTGCGCGTTCCCCGCGTTGGTCGGATCGTTGACCGACACCGCGCCGATCACGCCGCTGCCCGTATTGGCCGAATTGCCCGAGGCGATCGACTGCGCGTTGGTCGCGCCGACGCTCATGAACACCGCCAGCCCATTGTCACCCGTAGCGACCGCGTTGCTATCGGTGACCTGCACGGTGCGCGAGCCGGTGTCGCCCGTGTAGGTGACGTTGCCGGCCGCATCGGTCGTGAAAGCCTGGGTCGAATTCTGGAAGCCGGCGAATAGTGCATTGCCGGAGCCGTCGGTCGCATTCGCATAGGTGACGAGCTGGTCGCGCAGCGTGGTCAGCTGCGCGGCGATCGCCGTGCGGTCGGCGTCGTTCAATCCGCCGTTGCCGGCGCGCAGGCCCAGCGTGTTCGCGCTTTGCAACGTCGTAATGACGGTGGACAGCGTTGAGTCCTCGGCCTGCAACGACGTGAGCGCCGCGGTCTGGTTCGTCGTGTACTGCGACAGCGCGGCCGCCGTCGAGCTGAGCTGCACGGCCTGCGCGGCGCCGAGCGGATTGTCGGCGGGCGTGGTGAGGCTCTGGCCGCTCGAGATTTCCTGGTAGATCTGCGACAACTGAGCCTGCTGATTGCTCATGTTCGCGACGTTCATGCTGAAGTACTGCTGGGAAGAAATTCGCATGGTTCAACGCCTTACGAGAAGATGCCAAGCAAAGTCTGGAACAGCGTCTGCGCCGTCTGGATAACCTTGCTGTTGGCCTGATAGAGCTGCTGGTATTGAAGCAGATTAGCCGCTTCCTCATTGATATTGACGCCCGACACCGACTGCTGCGCCGACGTGATCTGCGTGACGAGCGAGCTTTGCGTCGTCGCCATCGCCTGGATCTGCGTGGCCTGGTTGCCGATGTTGTTGACGTAGCTCGCGTACGCGCTCGTCAGGGTCGCGGTGCCTCCTGCCAGCACCTTCGCCGAGGTCAGGTTCGACAACAGCTGCGCGTTGCGGCCGTCGTTGGTCGCGCCGGTGTTCGGTCCGATCGTGAACGAGTCGCCGTTGGCTGGCGTGCCGCTGATCGTGACCGTCACGTTGTTCATCACGCCGGCGTTCGTCGAGTTGGTCGGGTTGGTGATGGTCAGCGTCGCGCCCGAATTCGGCGAGTACGGCACTGCGTCCGCCGCCGTGTTGATCGTGTACGACGTGGACGGCGAGCCGGCGACCGTCACCACCGAGCCGATCGGGAAACCGGTGAGCCCGGTGCCCGCGGTGTAGATGATCTTCGACGCGCTGGTCGGCGCGCTATAGCCGGCCGATACCGTGCCTTGCGTGATCGTCGCGCTGCCGGTGTTCGACGTCGACGCCGACGCGAGCACCGGCGCTGCGGCCGCGATCGCCGAGCCCGCCGTGGTGGTCAGCGCGAAGCCGTTCAGCGCGCCGCGGGTCGGCTCGACAGTGAACGAGTCGCCGGCGTTCATCGTGCCGCTCGCGACCGAGAACTGCAGGCCGCCGATCGGCTTGGTCAGGTCCGCCGCCGAGCCGACGATGCTGCCGGTCTGGTTGTCGGTCAGCGTGTAGGCGCTGCCGTTGTACGACAGCGTGTAGTCGCCCGTGGTCGGCTGGCTCGCGTCGGCGAACGAGACGCCGAGCGTCGCGGTGCCGCTGTTCTGCGAGTTCGCGTACACGGTCGGCGAGCCCACGGTGAACAGCGCGCCGCCCGCGGTGCCGTTCAGCGTCAGGCCGAGTTCGTTCTGCGCATTGACCTGCGCGGCGAAGCTGGTCGCGATCGCACCGAGTTGCGCCTCGGCCGGATCGAGCGTTTGCGAGCGGAATTGCAGCAGGCCGCCCAGCGTGCCGCCGGACACGCTGCTGTCGGACAGCGTCTGCGGAGTGGGGGTCGCTTTCGCGCCAACCTGGCCGAGATACTGGACCGACAGCTCGGTCGGATCGCCCGACGAAGTCGCCGTGCCGAGGTTGAAGCTGTTGCCGGCCAGCACGAGCGGCTGTCCGTTCGACATGAACAGGCTATAGCTGCCGTTGTCCTGCACGACCGACACGCCAATCAGCTGCGACAGGTTCGACACCGCCAGGTCGCGTTGGTCGAGCAGCTGGTTCGGCGGTTGTCCCTGGCTGCTCGCCTGCGTGATCTGCGTATTCAGCGACGCGATCTGCGCCGTGAAGGTGTTGATCTTCGTGACCGCGTCGCTCATCTGCGTGTTGACGCTCGCGCGCAACTGGTCGTATTGCTGGCCAGCCGCGTTGATCTGGTTCGCGAGCGTCTGTGCGTCGCTGATCGCGGTTTGTCGCGTCGCCACGCTCGACGCGTCGTTGGCGACGTTCTGCAGCCCCGTGAAGTAACCGCTGATCGCGCTCGCAATCCCCCCAGTCGGACTGCCGACGAGGTTGTTGAGCTGGCTGATCATCGTGTTGTACGTGCTGAGCGAGCTGCTCCACGACTGCGCGTTGTTGAGCTCGGTCGTCAGGTACTGGCTATACGCGCGCGTGATCGTGTCGGTGGACACGCCCATCGGCATGTAGCCGGAGCCCGTATAGTTGCCGCCCACCTCCGAATACACCGGAGTTTCCATCGTATAGCCGGGCGTCGACGCGTTGCTGATGTTCTCACCAGTCGTCGTCAAACCCCATTGGGCCGCGTTGAGTCCGCTAAGGCCGATATTCAACAGATTGCTGGACATGCGTCATCCTGAAGGGCGGCATCGCAGACATGCCACCGTGTTAGTGGAACATCCTCTTTAACGGCCCGTGGTGCGAAAAATTGAGGGCCACTCCACCTCGTTTGCGCTCGCCGCGATGTTGCCGCGCGATTTCTTCCACTGCGTGTGCAACGTTTGCTTCGCCGGCCAAAAACGTTCGCGCGGTGCCGAGCGTCTTGCGCACGGCCGCCGCGCGTTTGGTTCGCGGCTCAGCGCGCCAGCGAGCGGCGCTTCATTTCGAGCTGCGTGATAAGCCGCTGCAGCGTGTTTTCCGCGCTGCCGGGCAGCGACAAGAAACGGAAGCCGAGCTGATAGCGCTGCGTGCCGTTCGGCATCGCGAGCGAGCGATGCGACACGAGCTGCAGATCGAGCGACAGACGGCCGAGCGCGCCGAGCGTGAGCTCGCAGTCCATCAGGCGCGCGCCCATCGGCAGCTCGGCGACACGCAGGTCGGTCGTACGCATGCCAACGCCGCCGAGCGACAGGTCGTGCACCTCGAAGCGGAACGTGTCGCCGTCGGGCAGCCGGCCCGTACACATGAACGGGTCGAGAATCGGCGCGGCGACGCGGAAGTACTCGCGGCGCTGCACGTAGAACAGCACCTCGGGGAAGTCGGCCTCGAACGCCGGCATTCCCTCGAAGCGCGTCTCGCGCGGCGTCGGCGTCGTGAACTCGACGCGCACACCGTCGGGCGACGCGTGGAACTGGCAACGCGGGGCGCTGAGCAGCCCCTTGTTCTGCTCGGCGAGCGCGCCCCAGTCGAAGGTGAAGGTGCGCTCGCGCACGTCGACGTCGAGCAGGCGCGTGACGAGCTGCCCGCCCGCATACTCGACCGTGAGGAAATCGCCGCGATTGACGATATTGCGCAGCTGCACGCCGATTTCCAGCGGATTGCGGCGGCCGAAATCGGAAGGGCTCTCGTCTTGCGGGACGTGCGGCTGACCGTTCGTGTCAATCAGGCCGTTCGACTGGTTCATATCCATGGGCTTGCCGGTAAGCATGTTCTTGCGGGCACGTGCCAGGGCCTAGCCATCGACTCTGAGGGTCTTCATGCAAAGCCGCAACACACGCGTTCGACCGGACCTTGCAGCGCTGTTCCGGTATCGGGTCTAACTCGTTAGCGGCAGCATCGAGCCAAAATTTAGGGGCTCAATTTAAATATTCGCCGGAAAATGTCGCGCAAACGTTAAAAGCGTATCCGCCCCATTTCCCGCGTTCGATCAGCCCATTTTCTGCATGATCGACAACAGCTTTTTCGCGTAATGCGGGTCGGTCGCATAACCGGCGCGCTGCATGCCGTTCGCAAAACCGTTCACGTCGCGCGACGAATTGATCACCTGTGCATAACGCGGATTGTTCTTCAACAGGCTCGCGTAATCGGTCATCGCTTCCTCGTACGAGTCGTACGCGCGGAATTTCTCGACCGTGCGATGCGGCTTGCCGTTCACGTATTCGGTCGTGACCGTCGACACGGTCTTGCCGGTCCAGTCGTTGCCCGCCTTGATGCCGAACACGTTGTGACTGGTCGAGCCGTCGGCCTTCTTGATCTCGCTCTTGCCCCAGCCCGATTCGAGCGCGGCCTGACCGATGATGAAGCGCGCCGGAATGCCGGTCGCCGCGCTCGCGGCCTGCGCCGGCGCGGCGAGCTTGTCGACGAACGCATCGACCTTCGGCGAGCTGCCGTCGCCGCGCGTCGGCGGCGTCAGCGCGCTATTGGCCGAGTAGCCGCGGCCCAGCGCGAGCTGGCCGTTGGCCTGGGCGTTGCCGTAGGCGCGCGCGAGCGCGTTGAGCGCGGCGCTCTGGCCTTCGTCGCCGCCGCCGCTGCCGCCGCCGAGCGCGTTGGCCATGCCGGCGAGACCGCCCGCCGCGCCCGCGCCGTTCGCGCCACCCACCTGCATGCCCTGGTTGCGCATCAACTGCTTGAGCATCGCGTCGGCGACGCCGATGCCTCGCTTCGACAGCTGTTGCGCCATCTGCTGGTCCATCATCGACGTAAAGGTCGCCGTGTCGTGCGAATCGAACGGACTGTCCTGCGGCGTCGCATCGCGCATGCTCTTCAACATCATCTGCGTGAACACGGCGTCGAACTGCTGCGCGGCCATCTTCATGCCGGCTTGCGGCGAGGCCTTCGCCTGCGCGCTCAGTGCGCCGAAGCCCTGGACGTCGAGCGCAAACCGGCTGGTCAGGTCGCCGGCGGAGTTGACGCCATTGGTCGGATCGGAATTCATCTCGTGTGCTCCTTAGATGATTTCAAGGTCGGCGCGCAAAGCACCGGCGGCTTTCATGGCTTGCAGGATCGACATCAGATCCGCGGGCGTCGCGCCGAGCGCGTTGAGCGCCTTCACCACTTCGGCGAGGTTCGCTCCGGCATTCACGAGTTTCAGCGCGCCGTTGTCCTGCTTCATCTGGATCTGCGACTGCTGCGCGACCACGGTGCGGCCGTTCGAGAACGCGCCCGGCTGGCTCACCACCGGCTGCGTATTGATCACGACCGACAGATTGCCGTGCGCGACCGCGCAGCTCTGCAGCGTGACCATCTGGTTCATCACGATCGAGCCGGTGCGCGCGTTCAGGATCACCTTCGCGGCCGCCTGCCCGGGGCGCACTTCGAGGTTCTGCAATTGCGCCATGAACGAGACCTGCTGCTGCGGATCGGCCGGCGCGCGCAGCTGGATCGTGCGGCCGTCGAGCGCGGTCGCGGTGCCGCTGCCGAACGCGTTGTCGATCGCCGCGACGACGCGCTGCGTGGTGTCGTAGTCCATGTCGTTCAGGTCGAGCTGCATCATGCCAGCCTGCGACACCGCGGTCGGCACCGCGCGCTCGACGATCGCGCCGCCGGTGACGCGCCCCGCGGCCAGCTGATTGACCTGCACCTTGCTGCCGTTCGCGCTCGCGCCCGCGCCGCCCACGGCGACGTTGCCCTGGCCGAGCGCATACACCTGGCCGTCGGCGCCCTTGAGCGGCGTGAGCAGCAGCGTGCCGCCGCGCAGGCTCTTCGCATTGCCGAGCGACGACACGGTGATGTCGATCGCTTCGCCCGGCCGCGCGAACGGCGGCAGCACCGCGGTCACCATCACGGCGGCGACGTTCTTCAGCTGGATGTTCGACAGCGACGATTGCGAGTTGCTCGAGCCCGCCGCCTGGTTGTTGATCGAGATGCCGAGGTTCGCGAGCATGTTCGCGAGCGTCTGCGTCGTGAACGGCGTCTGCGTGGTCTGGTCGCCGGTGCCGTCGAGGCCGACCACGAGGCCGTAGCCGATCAGCGGGTTGTCGCGCACGCCCTGGATCTGCGCGAGGTCCTTCAGGCGCTCGGCATGCGCGGGCGTCGCGGCCGGCAGCGCCGCGCAGGCGAGCGCGACGAACATCAGTGCGCGGCCCGCGCGCGACAGCGTGTTGAAAACGGTACCCATGATCACCACGGCGCCACGTTGAGGAAGAACCGCTGCAGCCAGCCCATGGTCTCCGCTTCGTTGATGTAGCCCTTCGCGGAGTATTCGATTTTCGCGTCGGCGACCTGGGTCGAGTACACGGCATTCAGGCTGGAAATCGTGTTGGGATTGACGACACCCGAGAAGCGCACGAACTCGTTGCCCTGATTGATCAGCATCTGCTTCTCACCGCTCACGATCAGGTTGCCGTTCGCCTGCACGCCGGTCACGGTCACGGTGATCGTGCCGTTGAAGGTATTCGACGCATTCGCGCCGCCGGTGCCGGCAAAGCCGTTGGTGCCGGTCGCGCTCAGGTTGGTCTTGGCGAACAGTCCGCCGAGGAAGCCCGCGGTCGGCACGTTGAAGTTCGTGCTGCCATTGCGACTCGCATTCGCGCCCGAGTTCTTGGTCGCGTTGATGTTCTCGGCGATCACGATCGTGATGATGTCGCCCACGTTGCGCGGCCGCTGATCTTCGAATAGCGGACGGCCCGCGAAGCCCGGGTTGTAGATCGAGCCCGGCGCCTGCGCCTGCGGCGGCACCGGCGGCAGCGCGGTCATCGGCTGCTGGATGATCGGTTGCTTCGGCACGAGCGCGCAGCCGCCGAGCGCGGCGAGCAGCGTGAGCTGCACGAGCGCCACGGCCGTGCGCGAATGAACCGGAGTGCGAGTGGAATGCGACATCATCGTTTACCGCCTTAAATTTCCAGTCCTCAAACCGGCATCTGGCTCAAGGTCTGCAGCATCTGGTCGGAGGTCGTCACGGCCTTGCTGTTGATTTCGTACGCGCGCTGCGTCTGGATCATGTTCACCAGCTCCTGCACGACGTTCACGTTCGACGCTTCCACGTAACCCTGGTTGAGCGTGCCCGCGCCGTTCAGACCCGGTTGCGCCACGTTCGGCGCGCCCGACGAAGCCGTCTCCGCGAACAGGTTCTCGCCCTTCGAGTCGAGGCCGGCCGGGTTGATGAAGGTCGCGAGCTGCATCGTGCCGAGCTGCTGCGTATTGCTCGAGCCGGCCACGGTGATCGACACCGCGCCGTCGCTGCCGATCGTCAGCGAGGTCGCATTGCTCGGGATCGTGATCGCCGGAATCACCTGGTAGCCGCTCGACGTGACGAGCTGGCCCTGCGCATTGGTCTGGAACGAGCCGTCGCGCGTGTAGGCAGTCTGGCCGTCGGGCATCTGCACCTGGAAGAAGCCCGCGCCGTTGATCGCGACGTCCTTCGAGTTGCCGGTCTGCTGCAGGTTGCCCTGCGTGTACAGACGCTCGGTCGCGACCTGTTGCACGCCGGTGCCGAGCTGAATGCCGGACGGCAGCTCGGTCTGCTGCGTCGAGTTCGCGCCCGGCTGGCGGATGGTCTGGTACAGCAGATCCTCGAACACCGCGCGCGAGCCCTTGAAGCCGTTGGTGCTGACGTTCGCGAGGTTGTTGGAAATCACGTCCATCTGCGCCTGTTGCGCATTCATGCCGGTGGCGGCGATATAGAGTGAGCGGTTCACTTATGGTTCTCCTGGTCTCGGGGCGAGCCTCGTAGGGCGCCCCGTGGCAATCCGTTAACTGAAGCTGAGAATCTGGTTGGCGGACTGATCGTTCTTGTCGGCGTTTTGCAGCAACTGCGTCTGCATCTGGAACTGGCGCGCGTTGGTGATCATCGAGACCATCGCGCTGACCGGATTCACGTTGCTGCCTTCGAGCGACGCCGGCGCGAGCATCACGGTCGGATCGGCGTCGGCGGGGTTGCCGTCGGCGGTGCGAAACAGTCCGTCATCGCCGCGCGTGATCGACTGCGGATCGGGATTGACGAGCTTCAGCTGATCGATGGTGACGACCGCGGTGGGCGGATCGCCGGGCGTCAATGCCGACACCGTGCCGTCCTTGCCGATCGTGATCTGCGCGCCCGGCGGCACCGATACCGGCCCGCCGTTGCCGAGCACGACCTGATTGGTCGCGTTCACGAGCTGGCCGTTTTCGTCGATGTGCAGATTGCCCGCACGCGTGTAGGCCTCGTTACCGTCGGCGGTCTGCACCGACAGCCAGCCGGCCCCCTGAATCGCGACGTCGAGCGGATTGCCGGTCTGCTGGATCGGCCCCGGCGTGTAGTCGGCGCCCGGCGTCGACGACAGCACGAAGGTGCGGGTCGTGTTGTCGTTGATCGTGCTGCCGTCGCCGAACGACATCGGCACGGCGCGGTAGGTTTCGAGCTGCGCGCGAAAGCCCGTGGTCGACGCGTTCGCGAGGTTGTTCGCGACGATCGCCTGCTGTTCGAGCGCTTGCGCGCTGCCCGACATCGCGGTGTAGATCAGCCGATCCATGAAGAGGTCCCGTTCGCTTACAGGTTGATCAGGGTCTGGTCGACGGCCTGCTGGGTCTTGATCGTCTGCGCGTTCGCCTGATAGTTGCGCTGCGCGGTGATCAGGTTGACCAGCTCGCTCGTCAGATCGACGTTCGAGTTCTCGACCGCGCCGCCTTGCAACACGCCGTGATTGGTCGAGCCCGGCGTCGAGATCTGCGCGACGCCGGAGGCCGACGTCTGGCCGTACTCGTTGTTGCCGAGATTGACGAGGCCGTTCTGGTTCGCGAAGTTCGCGAGCACGATCTGGCCGAGCGCCGCGGTCTGGCCGTTCGAGTAGTTGCCGGTCAGCGTGCCGTCAGAGCCAACCGTGAAGCTGGTCAGCTGGCCCGCCGCGTAGCCGTTGGTGGACAGGCTGTTCACGCCGTTCTTGCCGCCGTACTGCGTGGTGCCGGCCATGTTCAGCGTGACGCTCTGCGGCGTGCTCGAACCGTCGGTGTTCGGCAGCGACATGGTGAACGCGCCGAGCGTCGCGGTGGCGAGGCCGGTCGTCGCGTCGGTCGTGCTGACCAGCGTGCCCGACGAATTGAAGTTCGCCGTGCCGATCAGCGTCGCGGTGCCGTTCGACGGGCCCGCGTACACGTTCCACGTGCCCGCGCCCGTCTTCGCGAAATACATGTTGACGGTCTGCGAGCCGCCGAGCGAATCGTAGACCGTCGTGCTCGTCGAGTAGTTGTAGGTCGACGAGCTGGCCTGGTTGAACGCGGTTGGGTTCGGCGCAACCGTATAGCTGTCACCCGCAATCGGCGCGCCGCTGAAGGTGATGCTCTCGCCGTTGCCGAGCGTGATCGCGGTGCCGGCCGTGTAGGTCTGCGACGCCGTGGTCGTGCCGAGCGTGTTGTCCGTGACCGTGTAGGTGGTCGGGCTCGTAAAGTCGATCGTGTACTTGTCGGTGTTGGTGCCTGCGCTCGCGTCCGTGATCGTCGCGCCGGTCGTGTTCAGCGTACCGGCGTTCGTGGCGCCCTTCTTCACGGTCGGCGCGCCGAGCATGATGTCGCCCTGCGCGTTCAGGTTCAGGCCCGCGGTGATCGAGGTGGTCGCCTGCGGCGCGATGTTCGCGGTCGGCACGGTCAGCGGCACGGTCTGCGCGGTGTTGATGATGCCCGAGCTACTGGCCGCATAACCCATCAGCTGCAAGCCCTGCGCGTTCGTGATGAAGCCGTTCTTGTCGAGCTGGAACACGCCGTTGCGCGAATACACGAGCGTGCCGTTGTCCGACAGCTGGTAGAAGCCGTTACCGTTGATCGCGACGTTCAGCGCCTGATTCGTCGTCGTGATCGTGCCTTGCGAGAACTGCTGCTGCACTTCCGAGAGTTTCGTACCGATGCCGATCTGCTGGCTCGTCGCGGTCGCGACCGAATTGGCGTACATGTCGGCGAATTCCGCGGTGCCGCTCTTGAAGCCGACGGTGTTGGCGTTGGCGATGTTGTTGCCGATCACGTCGAGATCGCTCGACGACGCCGACAGACCGCTCAAACCTGTTTGATAACTCATGACGTACTCCGTATCTGGAAAGTCGTAACTGGATGGATCCGGACTACAGGATCGCGGCGACGCTGGTCAGGCCGACCGTCGTGCCGTTCGACAGCACGAGGCCCGGCGTGCCGCTGCTCTGCTGGACGATGCTTTGGACCGTCGCGCTGGTGAGCGTGGTGGCCGTCGCCTGCTGGCCATTGATCGTGCCGGTCGCGCTAATCGTGTAGGTGCCGTCGGGCAGCGTGTTGCCTGCCGAGTCGGTCGGCGTCCAGCCAACCGGAATCGTGCCGGCCGACTGCTTGCCGAGATCCAGCGTGTTGACGATCGTGCCGGCCGAGTTCTTCACGACGATCTGCAGGTCGCTGACGGCATTCGCTAGCGTGACGCCGAACTCGTTCGCCTTGCCGCTCGACACTGTGACCGAGTTGCCCGGTGCGAGCACGGTCGAGCCGATCAGCAGCGCGGACTGCGCCTGCTGGCTGGCCGACAGCTGGGTCGACAGCGAGGTCAGCGACGTATTGAGGTTGCTGATGCCCTGCACCGTGCTGATCTGGGCAAGCTGCGAGGTCATCTGCGAGCTGTCCATCGGATTGGTCGGGTCCTGGTTCTTCAGCTGCGCGACGAGCAGTTGCAGGAAGGTGTTCTGCAGGTCCGAAGCCGAAGTGCCCGAGGTGCCGCTCGTCGAGCTCGTGCTGCTCGTGCCGTTCATCGTGTCGAGCAGCGTCTGCGAAACGGTCGTGCCGTTGCTGCCGATCGTGGTGTTGGTGGTCAAGACTCTCTCCTCAGGTTCCGATCGTGAGCGTTTTCAGCATCAGGGTTTTGGCAGTGTTCAGCGTTTCGACGTTGGCCTGGTACGAGCGCGAGGCCGAGATCATGTTGACCATTTCCTGCACCGGGTCGACGTTGGGCAGCGTCACGTAGCCGTTCGCGTCGGCGGCCGGATTGCCGGGGTCGTACGCGGTCTTCATCGGCGACGGATCGTCGACCACGCCGGTCACCTGCACGCCGCCGACCTGCTGGCCGGAGCGCGTGCGCGCGCCGCCGATCGGGTTCACCGCGAATATGACCTGCTTGGCCTTGTACGGCTGGCCGTCGGGGCCCGTCGTACTGTCCGCGTTGGCGAGGTTCGACGCCGTCACGTTGAGCCGCTCCGACTGCGCCGACATCGCGGAACCCGCGACACCAAAAATATTCATCAGGGATGGCATGTTTCCTGACCTCTCCTGCCGGTTCGCACCGGCTTCACGTTAAGTCCCGTAGCGTTTCTGTTCGTGCGTGCATGCTGCCTGTGTTCAGCTGCTATGCGCCCTGCTCGCGCGGCGTACTCGTGCCCGGCTTACGACGAGCCAGACGTGATCGCCGACAGCATCGTCTTGATCTGGCTCGACACGACCGTCATACCCGACTGGAAGTGCACCGTGTTGTCGGCGAACTGCACACGCTCGACGTCTACGTCGACCGTGTTGCCGTCGAGCGCCGGTTGCAGCGGCATGCGGTATTGCAGGTTGCCGTAGTCGTCCGGGCTGCCGCCCGTCGCGCTCAGCCTGGCCTTGCCGCTCATGTGGCCGGCCTCGGTCGTGTTCATCGACATGCCGCTCGTCACGCCGGCGGGCTGCGCCATCGCGAGCGTCGAGTTGTTCGATGCGCCCTGCCCGGCGGTGCTGCCGCCCGTCTTCTTCAGCGCGCCGGCGAGCGACGACGCGAAGTCGATATCGCGCGCCTTATAGCCGGGCGTGTCGGCGTTCGCGATATTCGACGACAACAGTTCCTGCCGGTATGCGCGCACATCCATCGCCTGCCGGCCGAACGCGAATTCGGCATCGAGTTTGTCCAGCATCGGAATCTCCCGAGAACGTTTCCAAGGCCGTCCCGTATGCGCATCGTGAAAGACACGCGGCGGGGGCAAAGGCCTTTTTGCATGTGATGCATCTTATGGGTCGGGCGCAAGCGGCAATCGGACGAATAACCGGGAAAGGGGGCTTCTATTCAACGTTTGCGCGACAGGGGTGCTCACTAGAATGCAAGGCGTACCGATGCATTCGATGGAGACCCGCGATGGACCAGCCCACCAACCCCTTGCCGCAGCTTGCGGGCGGCACGACGAGGCGTCGCGTGGGTGGCGGCGGGGTCGACGAGCGTGTCGATGGTTCGGAGGGCGCGCTCGCGCAGCCGCTGCCGCGCTCTATCTCGCGGTGCGTGGCGCGTTGCCTGACGCGGGTGGTGATCAACGTCGCCGTATGGGTTGCGGGCGGCATCGTGTTGCTGCCGGCTACGACCAAGGCGCAGGACGCGGGTGGCCCGATCGTGATTCCAGGGCCCGCCGAGAAAAACCCCGCCGCGCTGAACGATCTTGCGCAGCGGATTCAGACGCCAGCACAGCGCAGCGCGTCGGCGGCGTCGCTCGCGGCGGCGACCGCGCAGTCGCTCGGCCGCGCATCGGCGTCGCGCGACACCGATACCTTCGGGCGTGCGGCGAGCGCAAGCGGCGCGATCGTCATTCCGGGCGCGGGCGAGCCCGCAGCCGCCGCGCCGGCCATCATCCGCACCAACTTCAAACCGGACGCCAACGGCGTCGTCACGATTCCGCCGGCTGCCAGCACGGGAGCATCGGGCGTCGCGCGCGTCAACGTCGAAGCGGGCCCGGCCGCCAGCGCCGCGAATTCGCCCGCAATCGCCGCCAATGCGCCGCAAGGCGATGGCTTCGACAGCCTCGCGGCACGCGGCGAGCCGCCCGAGTTCGGCGCGAATGGCAAGCCGCTCGCGGCGGCTGCCGCGCAGCCGCGTCTGCCCAGTGTGAAAGCGCCCGCGACGTCGCCCGGCGCGCGCCAACCAGTTGCCAACACCGCCACCGCCGTCGCACAGAGAACGCCGCAGACCGCTGCCGCCGCGACGCCCGCCCAACCCGCGCCGCTGCCAGGCCAGCAGGACCCGGAAGCGATTCACGCAACCGCGCTCGCGTTCCTGAAACAGCAGGCCGTCGGCCTGCCCGGCAAGGTGGACATCACGGTCGCGTCCGCGTTTCCGCGCGGCCTCGCCGCGTGCACGTCGCTCGAACCGTTCATGCCGAGCGGCAGCCGCTTGTGGGGGCGGCTCACCGTCGGCGTGCGCTGCGCGGGCGAGCGCCCGTGGACCATTTATCTGCAGGCGCGCATCTCGCTGCATGCAACCTACTACCTCGCCGCCCGCGCGATGGCGCCGGGCGAAGTGCTCACGGCCGCCGACCTTGTGGCGCGCGAAGGAGACCTGACCGGCCTGCCGCAGGCGATCGTCACCGACCCGTCGCAGGCGGTCGGTTCAGTCTCGCTGGTGCGGATCTCGGGCGGCATGCCGCTGCGCCGCGACATGCTGAAGAGCGCGTCGGCGGTGGTGTTCGGCCAGACCGTGCGGGTCGTCGCGGCCGGCGACGGGTTCTCGATTTCGTCCGAGGGCAGCGCGATGAACAACGCGTCGCCGGGCCAGCAGGTGCGTGTGAAGACCGCAAACGGCCAGATCATCTCCGGCATCGTCAAGGACGGCGGTACGGTCGAGATCCAGATGTGAGCGGAATGACAAACGGATATTGAAAGGGGCAGATGGCCGCCCGCTGGCGGGCCGGGGTCGAGCGATTGCGCTAAAGTTTTGATCAGCAGTTGCCGTTATCAGGATCAAATCGTAAGGGAAGCCAATCGTGAAAGTCGATCCCACCACCTCTTCGAATCTGCCGTCGCTGAAAGACGCTTTGTCCCGTTCGCAGCAGAGCGACGAAGCCACGCCGGCAACCAGCGCCACGCAGGGCGCGACGGCCACGGCCGCGCCGGCCGCGAGCAGCGCGTCGGGCGACACGAGCGTCAGCCTGTCGGGTCTGTCGCAGCATCTGCGCAGCCTCGCGGCCTCCGGCTCGGCCGACATCGACACCGCGCACGTCGAGTCGATCAAGCAGGCGATCAAGGACGGCACGTTGCAGATCGACTCCGGCAAGATCGCCGACGGCGTACTGCAGACGGCGCGCGATCTGTTGCGGAACAAAACCTCGTCGACCGGCCACTGATCGGCATTGCGCCGCGCGGTGACCAGCCGGGCGGCGTTCGACCAACGCGGTTCGCGCGTCGTGCGCGAGCCGGTGTGCGTAGCGAGTTGTTGACATGAAAGACGCCCTGGTTGCTACCCTGATCGAAGAATATTCGACCGTCGAGGCATTCGCCTCGATCCTCACTCTCGAAACCAAAGCACTGACGGCGGTCTCGCCAATGGAGCAGTTGCCAGCGATCGTCGAGAAGAAAACCGAACTCATCGGCGTGCTCGCGAGGCTCGAAGCCGCGCGTGATGCACATCTGACCGAACTCGGCTTTCCGACCGGCTGGTCCGGCATGGAACTCGCGGCGAGCACCGACGCGCGCGTCGCGACGCAATGGAAGCTGCTGCAGAAAGCCGCGGATCGCGCTCGGCGCGTCAACACCAACAACGGCGAGCTGATCCGCGTGCGGATGGACTACAACCAGCGCGCGCTAAAAGCGCTGCAAGTCAACGTGCCGCGCAAGACGAATCTGTATGGGCCGGACGGACGAATTCCGGCTTATTCGGGACTTTGATCGGCCCGCCTGTCTGGCCCGCAATCGAGCAATATCCGAAATGAATGAAAGGGCCCGTCGACGACGGGCCTTTTCATTTTTCGCCACCGCTTTTTCATCCACGTCCCTCCGCATTCCACGCCGCGTTAGCCGTTCGGCTAGCTGGCGCTAATCCACCTCATCACGTTGAAATGATGACTTCGTTCAAGGTTTCACTGACGCCGCGACTTCGACGGGGCCGCGCATCGACAGGCGAAATCTTGTTTGCTGGCTGGATTGTGTATGCGTGTGTATAATGGAGGGTATGATGTATGAACAGTGCCGAGGTCGTCAAATTGATTCAAGCAAATGGCTGGCAGCTCGTCCGCATAGCGGGCAGTCACCATCATTTCAGGCACGCGGGAAAACGGGGCTCGTCACCGTCCCCCATCCGAAAAAAGATTTGCCGGCCGGCACCCTGAACAGCATTCTGAAACAGGCGGGGCTCAAATGAAGCATCTGATCTTTCCGATCGCCATCGAACCCGGAGACAACATGCACGCGTTCGCCGTCGTGGTGCCCGATATTCCGGGCTGCTACTCCGCGGGCGACACGCTCGAAGAAGCGTATGCGAACGCGAAGGAAGCAATCGAATCGCATCTCGAAACCTTGCTCGACGAAGGGTTGCCGCTGCCCGAGCCGCTCACGCTCGGCGAGCATCGGCGCAATCCCGAGTTCGAGGGGTTCACATGGGGTTTCGTGACAACGCGCAATATTCCGGCGTTGAAGAAGGCGGTTCGCATCAATATCTCGCTGCCTGAGGTGCTGGTGCAGGAGATCGACGCGTATGCACAGGCGCGCGGCATGTCGCGCTCGGCGTTTCTCGCGCTCGCCGCCGAGCATGAGATGGCGGACGATTGAGCAACGGCGGGCGGCACCGGCGTGCATCGGTATCGCCGCACCGCCGCATCTGAACGGCAGCGCTTGACGATCGGCGGCCTGCCCCGCAGTGGCGTCAGTTCGTTTCGGCGTTCGCCCAGGCCATTTCGCGCAGCCGGGCGCGCAGGCGTGCCACGGCCTGGCTGTGCAACTGGCATACGCGCGATTCGCTGACTTCCATCACCGCGCCGATCTCGCGCAGATTCATGCCGCGCTCGTAGTAGAGCGACATCAGCAGCTTCTCACGCTCCGGCAAGCGGTCGATCGCTTCGATGAGCGCCGAGCGCAAGCTGTCGTCGAGCAGCGCCGACAGCGGATCGGAATGATCGACGCAGTAGCGGTCCAGAAAAGGTTCGTCGTCGGCGGAGCGGTCGAAGTCTTCGTAGTAGATCAGTTGGCTGCCGTGCAGGTCCTGCAGCATCGACTGATATTCGTCGAGCGGCATCTGCAGGTGCTCGGCGACCTCCGCCTCGCTCGCCGAGCGGCCGAGGTTCTGCTCCACCTTGTGCACCGCGGTTTCCACTTCGCGCGAGGTGCGGCGCAGGCTGCGCGGCAACCAGTCGTTGCTGCGCAACTCGTCGAGCATCGCGCCGCGAATCCGCTGGCTGGCGTAGGTTTCGAACTGCGCGCCCTGGTCTTCCTTGTAGCGGCCGGCGGCGTCCAGCAAGCCGATCATGCCGGCCTGGATCAGGTCGTCGAGGTCGACGCTCGCCGGCATTTTCGCGACGAGCTGCAAGCCGAGTCGACGCACGAGCGGTGCGTACTTGGTCAGAACGTCGGCCTGAGAAATCTTTCCCTGAGCGTTGTACATCGTGCTCCCCTTATCCTTCGTGCACGCCTTTTAAGCGTGATGCGCGGACGGTTGGTCGGCGTGGTGCGCCGCTGTAACTGTCGCAGGCGCCCGCCAGGGCGTTTGCGACGACATCGCTGGCCGCATCGGCCAGTACTGCAATTCGGCGGCGAGATGGCGGAAGTCGCGCGCGGCCGGTGTCGACGGAAACGCGTCGACCACACATCGCGACAGCTCCAGCGCCCGCGCCATGCGCACGTCGGCCGCGATGCAGCCGGCGCATTCCAACGCGACGGTCAGGTAACGGCCGGCCACGCCGGCGAGCTTCGCGAACGCGGCTTGCGCGTCGTTGGCGCTTTGCACGTGATTGGCGAGCACGCGCAACTGCGCAATCGCGTGCGCGTAGTGCAAGCGCTTGATGCACGCATACGCGTCGGTGATCGCCTCGCCCGACATGCGCGCAACGATCATCACGTCGTGCGCCTGCTTCGCGAGCGGCGACAGATGCCCTTCGACGTCGAGCTGCGCGTCGATCAGCACGATGTCGGCCGAGCCGCCGAGCAGCACGCTGAGCTCGGCCTCCGTGTGCCCCTCGCGGTTGTTGCGCGACGCGGCCAGCACCGAAAAGCCGAGCGCGTGACGCGCGGCGGCGAAGTCGACCGGGGTGTCGCCGCGCATCACCGCCGCGAAGTTGCCGGCGCCGCGCAAGCCGCCAAGCATCGCGCTCACCGAGTTCTCACCGACGCATTCGTCGATCACCAGCACGTCCTTGCCCTGCTGCGCGAGCGCCGCGGCGAGGTTGACCGTCGCGGTCGTATTGCCGACGCCCGACGACGCACCCGCCAGCGCGATCACGCGCGCACCGCCGCGCGCGAGCAGCCGCCGTAACCCTTCGGCTTGATCTGAACCGAATTTATCCAAAGCGAACCTCATGCAGCTCGGCCGTCGAACGTGCGGAAAGCGAGGACAGCAAAGCGGGGATGTCGTCGTCGTGCGGCACGAACGGCGAGTTGTCGCGCGGAATGCAGAAGGTGCTCTTGATCAGGAATTTCTTCGTCGCGACGTACAGGTTCTCCGGCACCTTCTGTCCGGTCGATACGTAATGCACCGGCAGCTTGTAGCGGATCACCGTATCCAGCACGCCGCCGAGGTTGGTCGCTTCGTCGAGCTTGGTCAGGATGCAGCCGGCGAGCGGCTGCTGGTCCGGCGCGCGCTGATAGGCCTGCACGACTTCGTTCAACGTGTCGCCGTGGCTCGTCGCGTTGAGCAGCAACAGACGCTGCACCGGCTGGCCGGCGCGGCTCAGCATCGCGATCTGCTCCGACACGAGGCGGTCGCGCTGGCTCATGCCGATCGTGTCGATCAGCACGATGTGCTTGTTGCGCAATTCCGAGAGCGCGAGTTGCAGATCGGCGCTGTCCTTCACCGCGTGCACCGAAACACCGAGAATCTTGCCGAAGATGCGCAGCTGTTCATGACCGCCGATGCGGTAGCTGTCGGTCGTCAGCAGCGCCACCTTGCTCGCGCCGAAGCGCATCACGCAGCGCGCGGCGAGCTTCGCGGTGGTCGTCGTCTTGCCGACGCCGGTCGGCCCCATCAGCGCGAACACGCCGCCGCGCTCCATCAGCGCGTCTTCGTTCTCCATCACCGGCAGGTTCGATTCGAGCACCGAGCGCACCCAGTTCATGCCGCCGTCCATCGTGTCGACGGCTTCGGGCATGTTGTCGACCAGCATCTGCACGAGCTGCGCGGAAAAGCCCGCGGCGAACAGATGCTTGGTGAGCGCGGCGCGTGCGGGACTGCGGCGCTGTCGATCGCCCCACAGCAGACCCGCGAATTGCTCTTCCATCATGTCGCGCATCGACGACAGCTCGTTCATCACGGTGTCCTTGACGACCTGCTCCATGCGCCCCTTGATCGCTTCGGCGACGGCGGCCGGCGTGCGGCCCTCGTCGCTGAAAGACGCCGGCGCGATCTTCTGCGCGGTGCGGCGCGCGGCGACTTCGGCCGCTTCGCGCGCCCAGTCGGGCGTGTCGATCACCGGCCGCGCGTCGACCGCGTTGCCGAGGCCTTTGGCGGTCGCGACGGCGGGCGTCATGGCGGCGGGACGCGCGCTGTATTGGCCGTCCTGTTGTTGCTGCTGCTCGGCCGCGATGCGGCGCGCGTGATCGATGAGCCACGGATTCGATTCGGCCATCGTGCGCGGCGCGGCGACCTCGCTCGATGCGACGGCCGGCGGTACCGGCACGCCGGCGGCTTTCAGCAGATCCGCGCGGATGTCTTTCGACAGGCGTGTGGATGCGGCGCGGGCGCTCGCGCCGGAAGGCGCGGCGGAAGCGGGCTGGCTTGCGATGGGTGCGGCGCCTGTCGCGATGGGCGCGGACGCGCCGCTCGCGGCCAGCATCGCCGGACCAACTTGCGAACCGGCGGGCAACGAGGCCGGCGCTGCTTCACTCGCGGACAGCATGTCGACCGCCTGGCCGACCGCAGAACCGAGCGCCGTCTCGTTCGGCGAGCCGGCCATCGAATCCGCGGCCGCATTCGCCGGCACGATCGCCGGCATCGCTTCGGCGCCCGCTTCCGGGCTCGCGCCGAACACCGACGAAAACACGTCCGGCATGGCGCTCGCATAGGGATTCATCGGCGCTGTGGACAAGCCGCGCGGCCCCGCCGTCGATGCCGCGCCTTCGCGCGCTTTCGGCGTGATGGCGGCGAGATCGCTATCCGCGAGCGCGACGATTTCGACGCTGCCGTCGTCCATCGTGCGATTCGACAGCACGACCGCATCGGGGCCAAGTGCTTCGCGAACGAGACGCAACGCATCGCGACTGGTAGCACCGACAAATTTACGAATGTTCAAGCTGGACCCCCGGTGAGGTATACGGACTGAAGGACCGGCAATACACCGCTTCCCATTGCGATCAATTATTGCGAAACGCGTCGGGCCACGATCGATGGATAAAGACCGTTAAAGGCGGGTAATTCGCGCGATGGACAGACGGCAGACACATCGTTCGACGAGCGCTGAAAGGCGCGTGCAAACGAAAACCGGCGCCCCACTGGAGCGCCGGTTTTCGTCGTATCGACAGTCACGAGCGAGCGGCCTGCGTCAGCCCTGTGCGCCGATCAGGTTCACCACCTTGACGTTGCGGGTATCGGGCACTTCCGCATACGACAGCACCTTCAGCTGCGGCAGGCTGCGGCGCAGGAAGCGCGCGAGCATCGGCCGCAGCGCGTGCTGCACGAGCAGCACCGGAGCGAGGCCGAGATTCTGCTGACGCATCATCGCCTTCTGCGTTTCGGTGAGCAGCGTGTTCGCGAGACCCGGTTCGAGACCCGGGTTCGGTCCGGTCGAGAGCGCCTGCGACAGCACCCGTTCGAGGTTCGCGTCGAGGCCCATCACCTGCATGTCGGCGGTGCCGGGGAACCACTGCTGCGTGATCGCACGACCCAGCGCGAGGCGCACCGCGGCGGTCAGGTCGTGCGGGTCGGTGATCTTGGTCGCGTGCTCGGCGAGCGCTTCGAGGATCGTGCGCATGTCGCGGATCGGCACGCCTTCTTCGAGCAGGTTCTGCAGCACCTTTTGCAGCGTGGTGAGCGGCAGCATCTTCGGCACCAGATCGTCGACCAGCGACGCCGTGTCCTTCTGCATCCGCTCGACCAGCGACTGCACCTCGCGGCGGCCGAGCAGCTCCGACGCGTGCGTGACGACGAGGTGATTCAGGTGCGTCGCGACCACCGTGCTCGAATCGACGACCGTGTAGCCGTATACCTGCGCCTGCTCGCGCAGATTCGTATCGATCCAGATCGCGGGCAGGCCGAACGCCGGGTCCTGCGTCGGCGTGCCCGGCAGCGCGGCCGATACCTGGCCCGGGTTGATCGCGAGCCACTGGCCCGGGTACGCCTCGCCCGAACCGACCTCGACGCCCTTCAACGCGATCCGATAACCGTTTGGCCGCAATTCGAGGTTGTCGCGGATATGAATGACCGGCGGCAAGAAGCCGATTTCCTGCGCGAACTTCTTGCGGATGCTCTTGATTCGCTTGAGCAGCTCGCCGTCCGAGTTCTTGTCGACGAGAGGAATCAGCCGGTAGCCGACTTCGAGGCCGAGCGTGTCGATCATCGTCACGTCGTCCCAGCTCGCCTCGGCGTTTTCGACCGGCGCGAGCGCGGCCGGCGCGACGTCGACGAGCGCCGGCGCGTTCTTGCGCTCCTCGTTGCGCTTCTTCATCGTGCGGCCGAGCTGGATCAGGCCGCCGCCCAGAATCAGGAAAGCGAAGTGCGGCATGCCCGGGATCAGGCCCATCAGCACGAGAATGCAGCCCGTGATCATCAGCACGCGCGGGTTCGTGAAGAGCTGCCCGGTCAGCTGCGTGCCGATGTCCTCGTTGGTGGCGACACGCGACACGATCACGCCGGCCGCCGTCGAAATCACCAGCGACGGAATCTGCGCGACGAGGCCGTCGCCGATCGTCAGCAGGGTGTAGTTCTTGCCCGCCGCGGCAAAGCTCATGTCGTGCTGGACCATCCCGACGATCAGCCCGCCGATGATGTTGATCACCATGATCAGCAGACCGGCGATCGCATCGCCGCGCACGAACTTGCTCGCACCGTCCATCGAGCCGTAGAACTCGGCTTCCTGCGAGATTTCCGTGCGACGCTTGCGCGCCTGCTCTTCGTTGATGAGGCCGGCGTTCAGATCGGCGTCGATCGCCATCTGCTTGCCGGGCATCGCGTCGAGCGTGAAGCGCGCGGAGACTTCGGCGATCCGCCCCGCGCCCTTCGTGATCACCATGAAGTTGATCACCATCAGGATCACGAACACGACGATACCGACCGCGAAGTTGCCGCCGACGAGGAAGTGGCCGAACGACTCGATCACCTGGCCGGCCGCATCGGGGCCGGTATGGCCTTCGAGCAGCACGATCCGCGTCGAGGCGACGTTCAGCGACAGCCGCAGCAGCGTCGAGAACAGCAGCACGCTCGGGAACGCCGCGAAGTCGAGCGGCTTCATCGTGTACATGCTGACGAGCAGCACCATCACCGACAGCGCGATGTTGAACGTGAACAGCAGATCCAGCAGGAACGGCGGCAACGGCAGAATCATCATGCCGAGGATCATGCAGATCAGCACCGGCCCGGCGAGGGCGCGCAGGTTGGTGCTGCTCAGCGCATCCGGCCGTCGGGCGAGGAAACCGGCGCGAGCGTTCATGCGGAGGCTCCGTTGTTGTCGCCGCTAGTGGCGTCGTTGGCGTTGTCGGCGGTCGGGTTCAGCGTGTCGGCGGCTTCTTCGGCGGCGTCCTCGTCCGACACGGCGCCCTTGTCGAGTTCCGGCGGCACGTCGAGTTCGGTCGGCGCGAGCGGCACGTCGCCGCCTTCGGCCTTGAAGCGGCGCAGCTGATAGACCCACGCGAGCACTTCGGCGACCGCGCCATAGAGCGGCCCCGGAATTTCGCGATTCAGATCGACGTTGTGATACAGCGCCCGCGCGAGCGGCGGCGCTTCGAGCAGCGGCACGTTGTTTTCGGTGGCGATCTCGCGAATCCGTGCGGCCACGAGGTTCACGCCCTTGGCGACCACCTTCGGCGCGCGCATCTCGCCGTCCGTGTATTGCAGCGCGACCGCGAAGTGCGTCGGGTTCGTCACGACCACGTCGGCCTTCGGCACTTGCGCCATCATGCGGCGCCGCGCGATCGCGCGCTGCTGCTGGCGAATCTTGCCCTTGATGTGCGGATCGCCTTCGCTCTCGCGATGCTCACGCTTCACTTCTTCCTTCGTCATGCGCAGCTTCTTGTGGAACGACCACAGCTGATACGGCACGTCGAGCGCGGCCACCGCGAACATGCCGGCCACCGTCATGCCGCAGCACACCGCGATCAGATGCATGGAGTTGGCGAGCGCGACTTCGAGCGGCTGCGTCGCGAGCGCGAGGAATTCCTCGTGGCGATTCCAGATCGCCGTGCCGCCGATCAGGCCCACCACCAGCGTCTTCGCGAGCGACATGCCGAGCTGGATCGGTCCGTTGATCGAAAACATGCGGCCGAAGCCCTCGATCGGGTTCAGCCGGTTGAACTTGGGTTCGAGCCCCTTCGCCGACAGCTGCCAGCCGCCCAGCGCCATCGGTGCGAGCAGCGCGGCCAGTCCGGTGACGCCGAGTACCGGCACGAGCGCGTACAGCCCTTCGCGACCCGCAGTGCCCGCGCCGATCAGCATGCGGTTGGTGTCGAACACGCTCGCGTGGTTGAACATCAGCGACGCACGCACCATGTTCTGCAAATGCTCGCCTATGTTGCCCGACATGCCCCATACACCGTAGAACCCGGCTGCGAGCAGCGCGAAGGTCGACAGCTCCCGAGAACGCACGATCTGCCCCTCCTCGCGCGCCTTCTGCAGGCGCCGAGGGGTGGCTGATTCGGTTTTTTCGAGGTCGCTGTCCTCTGCCACAAAGCTCTCCAGTCGGCCGAGGCACGGCGCCTCTTTCCAGTGAGAGCGATTATTCCTGCTCGACGCAAGCGCCGATCGGCGGATAAAGAAGGAGAAACCGGGGTATTTCGACAGATGACCGGACGGCTCGCGCGTGTTTCACGCGCGCCGTCCGGCATCGGATAGACGTGCGGCTTCAGTAGCCGACGAACGGGGAAGGACCGCCGCTCGCGGTCTGATCGAGGTGGTAGTACACGTGGCGGCCGTAGAAGAACGGCAGACCGAGGTCGAAGCTGGCGTTGCCGCCGATCTGACCGGCGAGGTTGTTGAACGCGAAGTTGCTGCCGTTCGCGAACAGCGTCTGCGCACTCAGAATGCCGATGCTCGCGACCGCCGACACCTTGTTCAATCCCACCAGCGTGACCGTGCGGGTTTGCGCCGACGACGGGCAATAGAAGCCCGGGAACTGGCTGCCGCACAGCGTGATCGAGCCATCGGTGAAGAAATAGCCGTTCGAGCCGGAATCGAGGAACGCCTGGACCGTCGCGCCGTTGAAGCTGCTGTTGTCGAGATCGCCGAATGGGCCGGTCGTGAAGACCTGCGCGGCCGCAAGCGGGTTGTTCCCCTGCGTGCCGATGCCGAACACCAGCGTGCCGGTCGCTGACGCCTGCCCGAAGTTCGACACGGGCGCCATCTGTACGATCACGCCGTTGTTGTCGAGCGGGAAGTTCGCGACCGGGTTGGCCACCTGTTGGTTGAGCGGCACCGCGGTGCGCGTGCACGACGTGCCGTTCGGGCAGGCGAAGTAGTTGCTGTAGATCGCCGCGGTCGCCGGGTTCGCACAGGTCCCGCCGCAATCGGTCAGCGCGGTGCCGACGCCGAGAATGCCGTTGGCGCCCAGATCGCTGACCGTGTTTTGGGGCGAACCGCTGCCGCAGCCGCTCGTGGGTACCGTGCTCGTGGGCTTGTCGCCGATGATCTGCAGCGGGATGGCGCCGGTCGTCGTTTCACCGCCGATCGTCACGAGCGCGGTGCGCACCGAGCCCCACGTGAAGCCGTCCGCGAACGTCGCGCACTCGGCGAGCTGCGGGCCGCCGCTGCCGAGTGTGCTGTTTGGCAGCGCGCCCAGCAGCGTCGAATTGAGCACCGAGCTGACCACGCGCAAGCCGAACGAGCCGGTGTCGAGCTGGATGTTGTTGATGGTCTGGCAGTTGGTGGTCGAGCCCGGCGCGCAGATCGTCACGCTGACGGTCGGAATGTTGATGACGCCGGCCACGCCCCGGCCGACCGTGATCGGCACCGTGTTCGACGCGTTCGCGGCAATCGGCTGCTGGGTCGGGCTGGGCGGCAGCGAACCGCCGTTCAGTCCGTTCGACGTGCCGCCGCCATTGTTGGAACTGGAGTTGTCATCACCGCCGCCTCCACCGCAGGCGACGAGCGTCGCCGCCAGCAGCACGGCAAGCATGGCCTGCATCCAGCCTTTCAGATTCGCGGTCGTGAGCATGATTCGCATCGTCGTCCTCGCCGTTACTGGATGTCGGAACCGCTGACGCCGGCGGGCAGCGCTGACGGCAGCCACGCGACGCCGCTGAACGCGCCCATGTGGCCGCCCGAATGCACCACGATGTTGCCGTCGTTCACGGCGACCGGCCCCCGCGCGTTGCCGCGCGCTGCTCGCGCGGCCTTCACGCCGGCCACGTACTGCGGGAAGTAACTGCCGAGCAGATCATTGAGATCGGGCATTTGCGGACCACGCCACGCAATGCCGAATACCGCGCCGCTCGTGCTCAGATATTCGCGCACCACGGTGCCGTTGCCGAACGTGGTCTCGCGTACCGTGTAGGAAGCGGGTGTGGAAGAGGTGGAAGATGCCCCGCTCGCTTGAGAACGCATCACACTTTGCGATGATCCGCTGGCGGGCTGCACCACGCGGGACGACACCGACGCGTCGGACGGGGGGATAAGCGGCGCGCTGCCCAGCGCCGCATGGGCTGATTGCGCGGCCGTCAGGGCCAGTAACGAACATGACAACACGAGCGCCGTGACTCCGGCGCGACCAATACGACTCCACATGAGAAGCTCCTTCCGGGCCGCGGCACGCTTCGCCGGTTACACGAAGCGGCCGCTTATAGGCAGATGATACGGCGCCACCGCGGCCGCAATGCCGAGGGATCTCCTCGCCACGCGACTGCCCGGCGTTGCGCGGGCCGGGTGCCGTACCGCTTTGACCTCGTAGTATGCCTGCGGATTCTTACAGCCGGCGCAAGGTGCGCCCGCACGTGCGACTTACCGACTACTACTAGCAGGAAATCGTAAGGAAGATGGGGAGTCGGTGCCGATTGACCGCGTGTTTGGCGTAAATCGCGGAGAAAGCACCAGCCCGGCGCCTGCCGGGCCGAATCGTTCGCTCAGAAACCGAGGCTCGCGAGCAGATCGTCGACCTGCGATTGATCCTGGACCACGTCCGTCTTGCCTTCCGGATTGATCTGCGGACCGTTGAGCAGATGCTCGGGGCTGCCCGTCGACGACACCTCGGCCTTCAGAGCCGCCGCGTGCGCCGCGAACTGCTCGCGCCTCTCGAGCGCGATGTTCTCGACCAGCACGCCGAGCAGCTGCTGCTCGATCAGATAGACGACCTCGGTGATCTTCTTGATCACCTGGCCGGTCAGATCCTGGAAGTCCTGCGCGAGCATAATCTCCATCAGCTGCGAGTTGGTCGCGCTGGTCGAGTCGGGCACGCCGCGCAGGAAGGTGCGCGTGTCGTTCATCAGCGCGCGCACTTCCTCGCGTTCGATCGGCGCCGCGTACCACTGCTCCCAGCGCGCGTCGAGCGTGCATGCGTCTTTCTGCAACTGCTCCTGGATCGGCTTCGCGATGTCGATCGCTGACAGCACGCGCTCGGCGGCCTGCTCGGTCATGTTGGCGATGTACTTCAGCCGGTCGCGCGCGTCGGGCACGGCTTCGGCCGCGCGCTCGACGTGCTTGTCGAGCCCGAGTTCGCGCATCGAATCGCGCAACGTGCGCGTCAGTTGACCGATGCGCGCAAGGATGCGGTCCGACGCGAAGTCGCCGCTATCGCTGCCCGCTTCGGCGCCAGGCGTTTGGGTCGGCGGCGTCACGTCAGCTCCCGGCTTTCGCCATCTTCTCGAGGATCTTGTTGAGCTTCTCGTCGAGCGTCGCGGCCGTGAACGGCTTCACGACGTAACCGCTCGCGCCGGCCTGCGCCGCCGCGATGATGTTTTCCTTCTTCGACTCGGCCGTCACCATCAGCACCGGCAGATGCGCGAGGCTCGCGTCGGCGCGAATTTCCTTCAGCATCGCGAGGCCGTCGAGGTTCGGCATGTTCCAGTCCGAGATCACGAACTCGTAGCTGCCGCTGCGCAGACGCGCGAGACCGGCCTGGCCGTCTTCCGCTTCGTCGACGTTCGAG
The DNA here is from genome assembly GCF_040948685.1 of Paraburkholderia sp. BR14374. NCBI lineage: Bacteria > Pseudomonadati > Pseudomonadota > Betaproteobacteria > Burkholderiales > Burkholderiaceae > Paraburkholderia > Paraburkholderia sp. BR14374. The sequence continues at coordinate 45,674 of NZ_JBFPKF010000018.1, forward strand.
TAGCCCAGTTCCTTCAGCAGGTTGCGGACGATCCGGCGCATCGTCGGAAAATCGTCAACCACCAGAATCTTCATTCCCTTGTCCATTTCTTTCCCTTTGCTTGATCCATGTTGCGGCGTTGAACCGCGTCATTCCATCCGGCACGCATCATACCCGCTGAACGCGGTCACCCATCGACGACAAACGCGCCATCACGCGCCGGCTCATGTCCGGCAGCGAGGCGATTTCGTCGGCCGCACCGAGCGCGATCGCCTCGCGCGGCATGCCGAACACGATGCAGCTCGCCTCGTCCTGCGCCAGCGTGTAGGCACCGGCCTTTCTCATCTCCAGCAGACCGGCCGCGCCGTCGCGCCCCATGCCGGTCAGAATCATGCCGACCGCGTTCTTGCCCGCATGCTGCGCGGCCGAGCGGAACAGCACATCGACCGACGGACGATGCCGGTTCACCGGCGGGTCGTCGGACAGATGCGCAATATAGTTCGCACCGCTCCTCGCGAGCAACAGATGCGCGTGGCCCGGCGCGATGTATGCGTGCCCCGGCAGCACCCGCTCGCCGTGCTCTGCTTCTTTAACGGTAATCCGGCACAAACCATTGAGGCGTTGCGCAAAAGATTTCGTGAAGCCCGGCGGCATGTGCTGCGCGATCAGCACCGCGGGCGCATCGGGCGGCAGCGGCACCAGCACTTCGCGAATCGCCTCGGTGCCGCCCGTCGACGCACCGACGATGATCAGCTTCTCGGTACTGAGCAGCGGGTTGTTGAAGAGCGGCGCGGCGCCGACCGGCGCATGCGTCGCCTGCGCGGCCGCCTGCTGCGCGGGCGCCGCCTGGCGCACGCGCGCGCGGGCCGCCGCGCGAACCTTGTCGGCGAGCTTTTCCGCGTAGTCGAGCATGCCGTCGCGAATGCCGACCTTCGGCTTGGTCACGAAATCGACCGCGCCGAGTTCGAGCGCACGCAGCGTGATTTCGTTGCCGCGCTCGGTCAGCGACGACACCATCACGACCGGCATCGGCCTCAGACGCATCAGCTTCTCGAGAAAATCGAGGCCGTCCATGCGCGGCATTTCGACGTCGAGCGTCAGCACGTCCGGGTTGTGCTGCTTGATGAGCTCGCGCGCGACGAGCGGATCGGGCGCCGTCGCCACCACCGTCATGTCCGGCTGGCCATTGATGATCTCGGTCATCAGGCTGCGGATCAGCGCCGAATCGTCGACGCACAATACCTTGATCTTTTGCACAGCGCTCACGCCTCCTCTGTGGTTCTGGCGTTGTTGGAATAAGTCGGGCGCGGGCTCGCGCCGAACAGTTCGATTTTCGGCCGCGCGGCGGCCGGCTTCGCGAACAGCTCGACCCGGCTGCGCGCCGCGGCGAGCCGCTCGGCGCGCGCTTCGGCGCTCTGCCGCACGAGCGCCTGTTCGCGCTCGGCGACGCCCGCTTCCTGTTGCAAGCGCAATTTCTTCACCATCACCTGACCGGTGCGCGGCATGAACGCGACCTTGCGCGGATGCGAGCCCTGCAGGTCCTCGGCGACGATGCGGATCTTTTCGGTGGCCAGATAGCGGCGCACGAACTCCGAATTGCGATCGCCGATGTTCATCGTCGTCATGCCCGCGAGCACCGCGCCGCCGCCGAACACCTTGGCCTCGAAGCGCTCGCGCCGGCCGCCCGCCTTGATCAGTTCGTTGATCAGCACTTCCATCGCGTAGGCGCCGTAGCGCATCGAGTCCGACGCGGCCTGCGCGAGGTCGGCGCCGTCGTCCGGCAGCATGAAGTGATTCATGCCGCCGATGCCCGCGGTGCGGTCCTGGATGCAGGCCGCGACGCACGAGCCGAGCACGGTCACGAGCACCATGTCTTCGCTCGTCGTGTAGAACTCGTTGGGCAACAGCTTCACGCCGGGGCGCTGGAAGTGGTTGTCGTAGTACAGGTTGGTAGCGATCGGCAGCGTGCTGCTCATGCGGCCACCCCGCTCGAATGAAGCGCGTCATGCGCGTGGGCGCGCGACGGCGCGCGCGCGCCGCTGGCGTCGCGCGTGAGTTCATAGACGGTCTGGCCGCGCAGCCGGAACGCCTGCGTCACGTACGTGAAGTTTTCCGAATGGCCGGCGAACAGCAGGCCGCCCGGCTTCACCAGCGGCTCGAAGCGCGCCAGCACCTGCGCCTGCGTCGGCTTGTCGAAATAGATCATCACGTTGCGGCAGAAGATCGCGTCGAACTGCGTGCGCAACTGGTAATCGCGATCGGTCAGATTCAGTTGCTCGAAGCGCACGAGGGCGCGCACCTCGGGACGCACCTTGACCATCCCCGCGTGCGCGCCCGTGCCCTTCAGGAAGAAGCGCTTCAGGCGCTCGGGCGACAGGTGCTTGACCTGATCGAACTGGTAGACGCCGGCCTCGGCCTTCGCGAGCACCTGGGTGTCGATGTCCGTCGCGAGCACCGATGCCTGGCGCGCGCCGGTCTCGCCGAGCGCTTCGATCAGCGTCATCGCGATCGAGTACGGCTCCTCGCCGGTCGATGCCGCCGAGCACCACACGGACACCGGTTGCGAACGGCGCGGCACGAACTCGGCGAGGATCGGAAAGTGATGGGCTTCGCGGAAGAACGCGGTCAGGTTGGTGGTCAGCGCATTGGTGAACGCTTCCCACTCGGCCGGATCGTTTTCCGCTTCGAGCAGATCGAGATACTGGCGGAACGTATCGATGCCGCGCGCCCGCAAGCGTCGCGCGAGGCGGCTATACGCCATGTCGCGCTTGTGGTCCGACAGCGAGATGCCCGCCACGCGATGAATCAGATCGCGGATGCGGGCGAAATCCGCCGCAGTGAATTCGAAATCGCGTCCCGTCTCGACGGACCTGGCCGGCTCCATGCCGTCAGGTGCCGCCCGCACGGGGCGTTGTGTTGCGCGCGTTGCCATCATCAAAATTCCTGTCTGCGATATGAGCCATCACGCTCGCCGCCCAGCCGCACTGGCTGGGTGGTAGGAATTGTCTTCGCGGGGTCGCGCCCTCCCGCGAGTACCATCGACATACGGCCGGCTCGCGACACGCGTGCTGCGCGTGCTTCGATGCTTCGCCCATCCGCGGGCGCGATGCCGGTTGACCACATATCACTCTGCCGTTGCCTAAAACGTTTCCCAGTCCGCGTCCGAGCTTGCCTTCGCCGTGCTCGCCGGAGCGGCGCGCGCGGGCGTGTCGGTCGTCGCGCGAGCCGCTGCCGCGGCCGGCCTGGACTTCAAGGCCGGTTCGACGCGTGCGGCTGCATCGTGCTGGCTCGGGGCCGCCGGGGCCGCAGCAGTTGCCTTCGCTTCGCTGCTCGCGCCGCCCGGGTGCACCGGAGTCGCCGCGCTCGCTGCTTGCGGTGCCGCCTTGGCGAACTGCGCGGAGGCTTGCGAACGCGGCGTCGCCGGTGCGCTCTGACGCGCCGGGGTGCCGCCGGCCACCTTCCAGCCACTCAGCACCGCTTGCAACTGCCGCGTCTGATCTTCGAGCGACGCCGCCGCGGCGGCCGCCTGTTCGACCAGCGCCGCGTTCTGCTGCGTGACCGAATCCATTTGCACGACCGCGCGATTGACCTGCTCGATGCCGCTCGACTGCTCTTCCGACGCCGCGCTGATCTCGCCCATGATGTCGGTCACGCGACGCACCGCCTGGACGATTTCGTCCATCGTCGTGCCGGCGCGGCCGACCAGCTCGGAGCCGCTCTTCACCTTGTCGGCCGAATCGCCGATCAGCTCCTTGATCTCTTTCGCGGCGCTCGCGCTGCGCTGCGCGAGGCTGCGCACTTCGCCCGCGACCACCGCGAAGCCGCGGCCCTGTTCGCCGGCCCGCGCGGCTTCGACCGCCGCGTTCAGCGCGAGGATGTTGGTCTGGAACGCGATGCCCTCGATTACGCCGATGATGTCGACGACCTTGTTCGAACTGGTCGCGATCTCCTGCATCGTCGTGACGACCTGGCTCACCACCTCGCCGCCGCGGGTGGCGATGTCCGACGCGTTGACGGCGAGCTGGCTCGCCTGGCGCGCGTTCTCGGTGTTCTGCCGCACGGTGCCGGTCAGCTGATCCATGCTCGACGCGGTTTCCTGCAGCGACGCCGCTTGCTGCTCGGTGCGCTGCGACAAATCGGTGTTGCCCATCGCGATTTCGCGCGCGCCGGTGTCGATCGATTCGGTGCCGCTGCGCACCGCGCGCAGCATCGTCGCGAGGCTTTCCTGCATCCGCTTGATGCCCGCGAACAGGCGGCCGATTTCGTTGTTGCTGAATGCCTCGACCGGGGTGGACAGGTCGCCCGCGGCGATCCGCTCGAAGCACGCAGTCGCGTCTTTCAGCGGCTGCACGATGAGCCCGCGCAGCGCGAAGCTGATGCCGACCACCACCAGCAGCGCGAACGCCGTGATCACGCTGATCAGCGTGATCATCAGCGATGTGTTCGACTGCGCGCTCGCCTCCTGATCGGCTACGCTCTGCTGCAGCGCCTGGATCACCGCGGCGGCGGCGGCATCGTAGGCGATGAACATCGGGCTGATCCTGGTGTCCGCGACCGCGTGATATGCGTCGAGATTGTTCGCGTTCAACGCGGCGAATTCGACGTCGACGCCGTCGTGCATCACCGTCGTATGCCTCGCGAGCACATCGTCGAGCAAGGGCTGCTCGACGCCGTGCTTCGGTGCGTCCAGATATGCCTGCCAGCTCTGATTGCTCTTGCCGAGCAGCTCCTGCGCACGATCGAGTGCCTTCTTCGCCTCGTCCACGTTGCCGGCGGCCGTCAGCGTGTTGAAGCGTTCGATCGCGATGCGCGAGCGCAGCAGATACGCCGATGCGTCATCGAGCGCATGAATCGCGACCAGTTCACCGCGCGCGATGCGATCGAGCGAGCCGCTCGCGCGATTCAGCGCGGTCAGCCCGAGCGCGCCGACCGCCACGGTCAGCGTCACCAGAAGAATCCCCACCATCGTCAGCGATGTGCGGATCGACCACCTGCTCAGCATGTTGATGCTCCTTGTGCCGGGTTCCGTTACTGCCTGCCGTCAGATGCCGAGCGTCTCGGTCAGCGCCATCTCGGAGCTGGTCATCAGCTTCTCGATGTCCATCAGGATCAGCATGCGGCCGTCGACCGTGCCGAGGCCGGTCAGGTATTCGGTCGTCAGCGTCGCGCCGAATTCCGGCGCCGGCATGATCTGGTCGACCGCCAGCGTCAGCACGTCCGAGACGCCGTCCACAACCATCCCGACCACGCGATGCGCGACGTTCAGGATGATCACGACGGTCTGATGGTCGTACTCGACGCGGCCCAGATGGAATTTGATCCGCATGTCGACGATCGGCACGATGATGCCGCGCAGGTTGATCACGCCCTTGATGAACTCGGGCGCATTGGCGATGCGCGTCACGTTGTCGTAGCCGCGGATTTCCTGCACCTTCAGGATGTCGATGCCGTACTCTTCCGCGCCCAGCGTGAAGACGAGGAATTCCTGACCGCCGGCGTCCGCCTGCGCGTCGCGGCGGCCATTCGTACCGCTCGCATTTGCGACGCTCGAATTGATGGATTGGACTTCTGCCACGTTAGCCCCCAAACGGTTGGGATAAATTGAGTTGAAGTTGTGTTGCGATGTCTGTCATTGAGGCGTTTGCTGCATGCGTCACGCGAGGCTCATCGCCTGCGCATGCCCATGCGCATGACGCGTTTCGCGGTTCAGCGCCGCGACGTCCACGATCAGCGCGACGCTGCCGTCGCCCAGAATGGTCGCCGCGGAAATGCCGTGCACCTTGCGGTAATTCGTTTCCAGATTCTTCACGACCACCTGCTGCTGGCCGACGAGTTCGTCGATCAGCATCGCGAAGCGCCGTCCCTCGGTCTGCATGATCGTGACGATGCCCTGGGTCGGCTCCTGCTTCGCGTCCGACACGTTGAACACTTCATGCAACGCGACGAGCGGCAGGTATTCGCCGCGCACGCGCACCACGCGCTCGCCGTTGGCGACCGTGTAGATGTCTTCGGCTTGCGGCTGCAGCGACTCCATCACGAAGTTCAGCGGCAGGATGAAGATCTCGTTGCCGACCTTCACCGACATGCCGTCGAGAATCGCCAGCGTGAGCGGCAACACGATCCGCGTGGTGCTGCCCTTGCCCGCGTGCGACGTGATCTCGACGTGACCGCCCATCGACTGGATGTTGCGCTTCACCACGTCCATGCCGACGCCGCGGCCGGACACGTCGGTGACCTGCTCGGCGGTCGAGAAGCCCGGCAGGAAGATCAGGTTCCAGACTTCCTCGTCGGTCATCGTTTCGCTGACCTGCATGCCCTGCTTGATCGCCTTCGCGAGAATCTTGTCGCGGCGCAGGCCCGCGCCGTCGTCGCTGACCTCAATGACGATGTTGCCGCCGTGGTGCGCCGCCGACAGCACCAGCTGACCGGTCGAATCCTTGCCCGCCGCGCGCCGTGCCTCGACGGTTTCGATGCCGTGGTCGAGACTGTTGCGCACGAGGTGCGTCAACGGATCGATGATCCGTTCGATGAGGCTCTTGTCGAGTTCGGTCGCCTGACCGAAGGTGACGAGTTCGACCTCCTTGCCGAGTTTCGCCGCGAGATCGCGCACCAGACGCGGGAAGCGGCTGAATACGTAATCCATCGGCATCATGCGGATCGACATCACCGCTTCCTGCAGATCGCGCGCGTTGCGCTCGAGCTGCGCCATGCCGTTGAAGAGCCGGTCGTGCAGCGCCGGATCGAACGTGCTGGTGGTCTCCGCGAGCATCGCCTGCGTGATTACCAGTTCGCCGACCAGGTTGATCAGCTGATCGACCTTCTCGACGCCGACGCGAATCGAGCTGCCTTCGCCGGCCGCCGCAGCGGCGGCCGGGCGGGTCGCCTTGCGGTCGGGTTCGGCGGACCCGGCCGAAGCCGGTTTGGCTGCCGCCGGAGCCGCCGCGGGTGGCGCTGGCGGCGGCTCGATGCTGTCGGTGTGACTGGCCGCGCTTGCGGGCGCAGCGGCGTGAGCCGCCGGAGCCGACGATGGCGCCTGCTCCGCATGAACCACCGGCTGCGCCTGCGCTTGCGCCGCGGGGGCGGCGGGGGCGACAGGCGCGCTTTGCGCCGGTGTCGGAGCGCTGGCAGCGGCGGGCGTTCCAGGTTCGCCCTGCTGCGCGTCGTCCGCCGGCGCGGTGCCACGGCCGATCGTGATCTGACTTTCGTCGATCACGAAGCAGCACACGGCGATGATGTCGTCGGAGGGTACGTCGCTCGAGAGCCACAGCATTAGATCGCCGCCGCTCTTGACCTGCCCGACAATATTGCCCAGGTTGCCCAGCTCTTCGGCGAGCAGTTCCTGGTCTTTCTCTCCCACGCCCCGTAGCGTAATTTTCAGATGTGGGCCGGCGCTGTCGTCCGTGCCCGCGGCCTGCCCAGTCTGTGCCGGTTCGCCGTCCATCCATTCGCCCGCCATTTGCACCGCCTGTTCGACGACGTGCTCGGGCGGGGTGCCGCCTTGCTGCTGTACCGCGGTTGTTGCTGTTGTTGTTTGGGTTGCCGCCTGCGCCACGACCGGCGCGGTCTGGACGGCTGCCGCTGCCGGCGCTCCGCCCATGCGGCTTTCCGCGTGCAGCTGCTCGAGCTTCGCGCAGATCGCGCGCGCCACCTCGGCGTCGGGCTCGGCGCTCGCGCGGTAGTCGGCGAGCTGGCCGGACAGCACGTCCTTGGTCTCGAGGAACGTGTCGATCATGTCCTTGCGCAGCACCAGCTCGTTGTTGCGCGCGCGATCGAGCAGCGACTCGAGAATGTGCGTGGTCTCGGTGAGCGCGGTGAAGCCGAACGTCGCCGCGCCGCCCTTGATCGAATGCGCGGCGCGAAAGATCGCCGCGAGGTCTTCGGGGTCCGGGCGGGCCACGTCGAGATTGAGCAGCAATTGCTCCATCTGCGCGAGCAGTTCGTCCGCTTCGTCGAAGAACGTCTGATAGAACTGTGTGATGTCGAGTGTCATGCCTGGTTCACCGCGAGAGTGCCTGTCTGGCGTGAGTTGCCGGAGAGGCGCGTCGAGAGCTATCTGTACTGTGTCTAAAGGTATTGATGCGCGGATCAATCCGGCTCCGGTTCGGCCAGCGCCGCCACCAGCTCGGTCAGCATGTCCGGGTCGAGCGGCTTTTCGATCCAGCCGGTCGCGCCCGCTGCGCGCGCCGCCTCTTTGAAGGGTTCGCCCGATTCCGTCGTGAGGACGAGGATGGGCGTCGCCTGATAGGCTGGATTTCCGCGCAGCGCGGTGATCAGATCGAGACCGGTCTTGCCGGGCATGTGCTGGTCGGTCAACACGAGATCGAACGCCATCGCGAGCGCGTTTTCGAGCCCTTCGTTGCCGTCCGCCGCGAGCGTGACCTCATAGCCGGCGCCCGTCAGCGTCGCGGCGAGGATCTGCCGCATCGATGCCGAATCGTCGACTGCCAGGATGTGCCTGATCATGAAAACCTCGCTGCGCTAAACACTGGGCCGCCTGCCGGGGTGCGCCGCTCGGGCGCGGGTCCCAGCCCGGCGGCCGCGGTCTGTTACTTTGCCGGCGGCGCCGCCGCCGGCAACTTCGGTGCAACCGTCACCGGCTGCGCAAGTTTTTGCAGCAGCGGCTTCGAGCCGGCTGCGTCGTCCGACAGCGTGGTCGTCGTCGAATCGTCGTGATCCAGCGCCGCCTCGGACTTCTTGTTCAACACGATGATGCTGATGCGACGGTTCTCCGGATCGAGCGGGTCCGCCTTGTTCAGGTTCTGCGTCGACGCGAGACCGAGCACGCGCATCACCTTCGCTTCGTCCATGCCACCCGCGACCAGCTCGCGCCGCGACGCGTTCGCGCGGTCGGCCGACAGCTCCCAGTTGCTATAGCCCTTCTCGCCGCCCGCGTACGGCACGGCGTCGGTGTGGCCCTGGACGATGATGCGGTTCGGCACGTCGTTCAGCGTGTGGCCGATCTCGCGCAGAATGTCGCGCATGTACGGTTCGACGACGTCGCGCGCGGTCGCGAACATCGGCCGCTTCTGCGAGTCGACGATCTCGATGCGCAGGCCGGTCAAGGTCGAGTCGATACGGATCTGCTGCTTGAACTGGCGCAGCACCGGGTTCGCCTCGATCGCGGCCATCAGCTTGACCTGCAGATCGTGCAGGCGCACCTGCTCGCGGCGCTCGAGCTCGCCCTGCAGCTGCTTCACCGCTTCCTCGTTGTTGCGCGACGCGGTGCGCTCGGCGCGGTTGCTGCTGCCGTCGGTCGAGCGGGTCACGCCCTGCGCGTCGGTCGAGATGTCGCGCCCGCCGCCCTTCAGGATGCTCGAGTCTTCGGCGCTGCGGTCGCCGCCCCACAGCGTGATCTTCAGCGGCTGGTTGAAGTACTCGGCGATGCCCTTCAACTGCACGGTGGAGGCCGAGCTCAGCAGCCACATCAGCAGGAAGAACGCCATCATGGCGGTCATGAAGTCCGCGTAGGCGAGCTTCCATGCGCCACCGTGATGACCATGCTTCTTCGGCGCCGAGCGCTTGACAACGATTGCGCGGTCTTTGTCCTTGCTGCTCATCGATTCGGTTCCCGTCGCCGCCTTATTTCGCCTTGACGCGGCGCACGTGCTCTTCGAGCTCGGCGAACGACGGGCGCTCGGTCGAGAACAGCACCTTGCGGCCGAACTCGACCGCGATCGCCGGCGCATAGCCGTTCAGGCTCGCGAGGATCGTCACCTTGATGCACTGGAACATCTTGGTGGACTCGGTCACGCGCTGTTCGGCGACGCTCGCGAGCGGTCCGATCAGCCCGTACGAAAGCAGAATGCCGAGGAAGGTGCCGACCAGCGCCTGCGCGATCATCTCGCCCAGCACCGCGGGCGGCCTGTCGGCCGAGGCCATCGTGTGCACGACGCCCATCACCGCGGCGACGATACCGAACGCCGGCATCGCGTCGCCAACCTTGCTCAGCGCCTGGGCGGGCGCCTCACCTTCCTGGTGGTGCGTCTCGATCTCCTCGTCCATCAGGCTTTCGATCTCGAACGCATTCATGTTGCCGCCGACCATCAGCCGCAGGTAGTCGGTCAGGAACTCGATGATGTGCTTGTCGGCGAGGATCTTCGGGTACTGCGTGAAGATCGGGCTCTTCGACGGATCGTCGATGTCGGCCTCGAGCGTCAGCGTGCCTTCCTTGCGCGCTTTCGCGAGCAGCACGTACAGGAGCCCCATCAGCTCCATGTAGACGTCCTTGTTGTACTTCGCGCCCTTGAACAGGGTCGGAATGACGCGCAGTGTCGCCCGGATCGTCTTCATCCCGTTACCGAGAATGAACGCGCCAAGTCCGGCGCCGGCGATCATCAGCACCTCAACGGGTTGCAGCAGCGCGCCGAGATGGCCCCCTTCCAGCGCGTAACCGCCGAAGACGGACAACAGCGTCACGAGTGTTCCCACGAATATCAGCACTGCCGAGCCCTCACAAAAATGCGACGGTCACCGTCGTTAGTCAGGTTTACGGCACCGAGGCGGAAAACTTTGGGGAAAAAGACGGCGCTCGCGTCCGGTGTAAACCAGAGGCTTGCGCTGCCTCAACGTGTGCCGCTCAAACTTCGGCGGTGACGAGGATGTCGAGCGTGGGAGCGGTGCAGCGGACCTCGTGAGCCCGCGTGTCGGCCACTTGCGGCACCTCGGCCGGGATTCCGGCGACGGCGGTTTGCCGCTCGGCCCGCGTTTGTGCTGCCTTTTTCGTCTTGCCCGCGCGCGACGGCGGCTGACACAGCCCGCAAACGAACGCGTGCTGCGGATCGTGCGCGTGCGCGACGAAGTGGCCGCCGCATCGGCGACAGGCGCTAAGTTGCAGCATGCCCGAGTCGAAGAAGCGCACCAGCGTCCACGCGCGCGTGAGACTGAGCACCGGCTCGTCGTCGTGCAACTGCACGTGTTCCAGATATAGCCGGTAGCTCTTCACGATCGATTCGATCGCGCGGCAGCCGCCGTAGCCGGCCATGAAACGGTAGATGTTGTAGAACAGCGATGAATGAAAGTTCGGCTGCCAGGTCATGAACCAGTCGGTCGAAAACGGCAGCATGCCCTTGGGCGGCGACACCCCTTTCAGTTCCTTGTACAGCTTGATGAGCCGGTCGCGCGACAGGCTGGTTTCCGCCTCCAGCAATTGCAGACGCGCGCCCAGTTCGATCAGCTCGATCGCGAGGGTGATTTCCCGGGCTTCGAGTACGACGCTCTTGCTGGCCATCAGCCGAGCTGCTCGAGCGGCTGGCTCGCCATCAGGATCGCCGAATGAGCCTGCGCGATCGCGCTCGGCTTGTCCTTGTCCGCGAGGGCGGACAGCACCGCGTGATCGTCGAAGCGGAAGCGGCATAGCATCTGGTTGGACGCCGCGAGCTTGACGGTCTGCGCCAACGACAGATTGGCGAGCACGTCGGCCAGCTGGTCCGAAATACCCATGCGGAACATGCCCATCGGCTTGTCTTCGCGCAGCAGACGCTGGGCGAGCAGCAGATAGGACAGGTTGACTTCCCTGATCTCACTGAGCATGTGGCTAGTCGTGCTCATGATTCCCCCGTTCGTATGCCCGGCTGGTCAGGCCGATTTTTTTTGCGGAAACGTTTGCTCGAACGCGCGCGCTGAACCCGCGCGATTCGCCTCGTCTTTGGTCTTGCAAGCATTGTCTCGAAAGGGGGCACACCCGAAAATCGGAGAGACACCCCACCTGGATGACGGATTAATCCGTCATTTGTGTAGGAATTATTCCTACAACGCAGGGTGCGCCGAAGCCGAGATTGGGGCGGATTGAGGCGCTGGGCGGGGCTGATGATGCGCGCTGGGAGTTTTTACGGTTGCGGCGTGTACCGGTCGGTGAGTTTTCAGAACTTCACCGCCGCACCGTGAAACGGTGAGAAAGAATTATAAGACGTTTTCACCCGCCTGCCATCAGGCTCGGTCAGCCGCTTTTCCCCTTCATTTGCCCCCGGGTCCGCCGCTTGCTACGGTCCATTTCGCGTGTTTGCCCGTTCGATTGAGCCGGCGCAATGCGTTTGCCGATTATCAAGCTGTAACGGTCCATGTTTCGCGCTGTAACAACATTAAGCGTTTGAAAAATAACTCGAATTACCGCGGTCGATCCCGATAATGGAGGCTAAGGGATTACCCGACACCTATTTCGGACCACCCTTCGGGCGGGGAGAAACCGCGCCCAAGCGCCCGTTAGGCCAACGTACCTCGAGCGATCCCGCCGTCGTGCGAAGCCCCGGTGAGTGTCAAAAATCTGCATGGGATTCGGGTCAGCGCCCCTCGCGCTAACTCCGATCGATACAGGAGAAAACGCATGCGAATCGCACAAATCGCGCCGCTCTACGAAGCTGTCCCACCGAAACTCTATGGCGGCACCGAACGTGTCGTGTCGTATCTGACCGAGGCGCTCGTCGACCTCGGCCATGACGTCACGCTGTTCGCGAGCGGCGACTCGGTCACGTCCGCCAATCTGGAGGCGTGCTGGCCGCGCGCGCTGCGCCTCGATCCGACGATTCGCGATGCATTGGCGCCGCACGTGCTGATGATGGAAAAGGTCCGCAAGGTCGCGCACGAGTTCGACGTGCTCCACTTCCATCTCGACTACATGCCGTTCCCGCTCTTCACGACGATGGACACTCCGTTCGTGACCACGCTGCACGGGCGCCTGGACCTGCCGGAATTGCAGCCGGTGTTCGACGCGTTCTCGCATGTGCCGGTCGTGTCGATTTCGGATTCGCAGCGTCTGCCGCTGCAGCAGGCCAACTGGCTCAGCACGGTCTATCACGGTCTGCCGGACCAGCTGCTGACGCCGCAGCCGCACAAGAAGCCCGAATACCTCGCGTTCCTCGGCCGCATCTGCCCGGAAAAACGCGTCGATACAGCCATCAAGATCGCCGCGCAAAGCGGTCTGCCGCTGAAGATCGCCGCCAAGGTGGACAAGGTCGACATGGAGTACTTCAAGCGCGAGATCGAGCCGCTGCTGTCGATGGCGCATGTGGAGTTCGTCGGTGAAATCAACGAGGCGCAGAAACCCGAGTTTCTGTCGGGCGCGAAGGCGCTGCTGTTCCCGATCGACTGGTCCGAGCCGTTCGGCCTCGTGATGATCGAGTCGATGGCCTGCGGCACGCCGGTTATCGCATTCAACCGCGGCTCGGTGCCCGAAGTGATCGACCACGGCGTGACCGGCTATATCGTCGAGGACGTGCAAGGCGCGGTAGCGGCTCTGCAGCGTCTGGACGAGCTGTCGCGCACCGAAATCCGCGCCCAGTTCGAACGCCGCTTCAGTTCGAAAACGATGGCGCAGAACTATGTCGACGGCTATTCGGCCTTGATTGAAACGTCGCGGCGCCCGGTATTGCGCCAGGTCGCGGTCGGCTAAGCGCGCTCGAAAACGGCCGGCGCTTTTACGGCCGGCCGTTTTCGGTCCGCTTTGAAGCGGCGCTGTGAACCTTCGCTGATAACGCCCAATAGCGGACGAATCCGGCATCGGTATCGTTTGCGGGACCGGAAAACGAAGTCATTCTCGCCGCCGGACGCGAAAAAAAGCCGCCCTGTATGGGCGGCTTTTTTAATACTGCGGTGGTGGCGCTTCCACCGCGGATTAGCGCGCGGCGATTAAGCCAAAACGGCAAAAACCCTTCAGACCGCTTGCACCGCGTCACCTCGGGCGGACATCAGGCCGAGCCAATCAGAAAGCGCTCGCGATTCTTGCCGACGATCCATTTGGGCGGCTTGCCGCGCCCGCTCCACGTATTGCCCGACTTCGGGTCCTGATATTTCGCCGGCAGCGGCGTCTTCTTGGGCGGGCGGCCGCGCTTGGCGGCGACCGCGAAACCAAGATCCTGCGCGGTCAGACCGTATTCGGCGATCTTTTGGCGGATGTCGGCAACGACATTGTCGATTTCCGTGCGTCGCGCTTCTTCTGCCTGTGCCTGCAATTTGGCTATCTGCGCCTTGAGGTCTGCGTATTGAGACATTCGGTTCTCCCCTTTCTAGAACTCATTCGACCGCAGACTAGCTGCAATTATAGAAATTCGCAATGGCCACTAATACCGGTTTAGCGAATTTTCCTCTGATAATTATTAAAGCGTGTGAATTGTAAAACACGCGCTTTATCTCGTAATAGTTTATAAATTCTGTCCAGATTGACAATCCTTGACACCTGATTTGGCGCTGCCTACCTAGAATTGCGCGCTCAACGTACGTACTCGCCCTTTTCGATGCGTGCTTCTGAAGTGCCAATTCTTTTTAGGATCACCAAACATGCAGTTGTCAAAGCGCCTCGTTGCCGAACTGTTCGGCACCTTCTGGCTCGTGCTCGGAGGCTGCGGCAGCGCGGTCCTCGCCGCTAACTTCGCCGGGCCCGTTCATGGTCTGGGCATCGGTTTCGTCGGCGTGTCGCTGGCCTTCGGCCTAACCGTGCTGACGATGGCTTTTGCGATCGGCCACATTTCGGGCTGTCACTTGAATCCCGCGGTGAGCGTCGGCCTGACCGTCGCCGGCCGGTTTCCGGTGCGCGATCTGCTGCCCTATATCGCCGCGCAGGTAGTCGGCGCGGTGTTGGGTGCATTCGTGCTGTCGCTGATCGCGTCGGGCAAGCCGGGCTTCGATCTGGTCGCGAGCGGCTTCGCGACGAACGGTTACGGCGAGCAATCGCCGGGGCACTACGCGCTCGCCGCCGCCTTCGTTTGCGAAGTGGTGATGACGGGCTTCTTCCTGTTCGTGATCCTCGGCTCGACCGATCGCCGCGCGCCGGCCGGCTTGGCGCCCATCGCGATCGGCCTGTGCCTGACGCTGATCCACCTGATCTCGATTCCGGTCACCAACACGTCGGTCAATCCGGCGCGTTCGACGGGCCCGGCGCTATTCGTCGGCGGCGCGGCGATCGATCAGCTGTGGCTGTTCTGGGCTGCGCCGATCATCGGTGCGGTGATCGCGGGAGTCGTCTATCCGCTGATCGCCGAGGATCGCTGCAACGATGCGAGCAAGCTGGCGCTCGACTGACGGCCGGTTCGACGTGTCGGTAGCGTGATGGTCGCGTAGTCCGCATGAATGGGCGCCCCGGCGCCCATTATTCATTGCGAGCGCCAATGCGATATGAATTCCGCGACGGCCGCGTGCCGGAGAGCACCGCTGCTAGAATCGGGCGACTTCCCAGTCTCGCACAGGTGCTTTCGATGACCCGTTTCCGCGGATTCCTGCAAGGCGTCGCCCTGTCGCTCGGCGGCTTGTGCGCGAGCACGTTGACGTCGCCGGCCGCGTACGCGGCGACGAGCACGGCGACTGTCGTCGCAGCGGCCGCTCCCGCCACGGCTGCGGCGGGCGGCAATATCGAAACCCTCGTATTCGTTCGCCATGGCGAGAAGCCCGCGCAAGGCTATGGCCAGCTAGACTGCCAGGGGCTCAACCGTGCGCTCGCGTTGCCAGCCGTGATCGCCGCCAAATTCGGCAAACCCGATGCGATCTACGCGCCCGACCCCGGCCAGCAAAAAGACGACGGCGGTCATCCGTACTATTACGTGCGCCCGCTCGCGACGATCGAGCCGACCGCGATTCAATTCCAGATGCCGGTGCAAACGCCGTACGGCTTTGCGCAGATCGACCAGCTCGGCAACGCGCTCGTCGACCCGGCCAATCGCGGCAAGCTGATTGTGATTGCGTGGGAGCACAAGCTGATCGAGAAGCTGTTGCGGCAGATGTTGAACGCGCATGGCGGTCGCGCGGCCGACGTGCCGAAATGGCAAAGCGACGACTTCGACAGCATTTACATCGTCCGACTCGACTGGCAGAACGGCACGCCGCGCGCGAGCTTTAAGCACGATCGCGAAGGGCTCGATGGGCGGGCGACCGATTGCCCTTGTGCGGCGTTGCCCGCAGAGCCGGCGTCTTCGGCAGGGACGGCCTCTTCCGCCAGTTCGAACGCTTCGGCGCCTGCGGCGGATTAATAGGGTAATACAGATGTAAGCCGCGATTACGTGTGCTGGTGCATCAAGCGGCAAGCGTGGGCGACGAGCCGCCTGCTTGCTTGAATTGGCCGGCCGCAAAGCCCCGTGGGGCGCGGCCGCCAACGAAGTGAGGTGTCTGCGCGCAACGTCCGCGCGATCTTTATGCCTGCCTTCGCTGACTTCGACGATGCTTGCAGTCCGTAACATCTGGTCGCAGTCCGCCCCGGCTCGAGTGCGTACATTGGTCCTGTGCGACAAACCTACGTCGCCTCACAGGAGAGACCAACATGAAACGCATCGTCACTCACTTGCTGGTTGCTGCCGGACTCGCGGCGGGCGCATGCGGTGTCGCGCAGGCGCATACGGATCTGAGCGTCGGCCTATCGCTCGGCGCTCCGGTTTATGCCGCGCCCGCGCGCGTCTACGCCGCGCCGGAGCCGGTGTATTACGGCGGCTGGGATCATCGCTATCCGCGCGGCAACTACTACCGCGACTATCACCGCGATGACCGCGGCTGGGGTCACGACGATCGTCGCTGGGGCCATGACTATCGCGGTGAGCACCGCGGCTGGCGGGATTGACGGGCGTAAGCGGAGTGCATCACGCTCCGCGAGCAACTTCTGCGGCCCGCATCCACGCGAGTGTGGATGCGGGCGGCCTTCAATTTGAGTGATTGCGGTTCAGGACGCCAGTTCGTCGTTGAGAGCAAACAGTTTGCGCAGATGATGCGCAACGCCGGCCTCGAAATTGTTGCCAATGCGCGGCACATGCGGCAGACGCGTGATCAAATCGGGATTGGCGTTGTTCATCATGAATGGATGGCCGGCCGTCTCGAGCAGATCGATATCGTTCATGTTGTCGCCGAACGCGACGCACTGCGACGCGTCGATAGCGAGTCGCTCGAGCACGATCTGCAGCGCGCGCCCCTTCGACACATTCGCGGTCATCACTTCGAGACAATCCGGCAACGAATACGTCACGTATAGCCGCTCGCCGAATTCGCGTTCCAGATTGGCGGCAACCTGCGCGAGATCGGCGGGATCGCCGATATACAGCGCCTTCGCAATGTCGACGCCATCGTGCTTCGGCAGGTCGGTCACTTCGTACGTGAAGCCAGAGTCCTGGTGAAATTCCAGCAGATGGGGCGCGTCGCGATCGATCAGCCACGCCTCGTCTGCAAACAGACTGACGATCACTCGGCCATGCGCGCCGACAATTTCTGGCTGCACGAGACGCTGGACGATCGCGGGCTGCAGATCGTCGGCGTGGATCACCGTGTTGTCAGGCGCGTGAACCCGCGCGCCGTTCGACGTGATCAGGTATGGATTGATGCCGAGCAGATCGCGGATGCCCGCGACGTCGCAGTAATGCCGCCCCGTGGCGATCACGAACTGCAGCCCGTCGCTTTCGAGCTTGCGCACCGTGGCGACCGTGAACGGGTCTACCTGGTGATCGGCGTTGAGCAGTGTGCCGTCGAGATCCGTGGCGATGACTTTATACATGGTGAGTCCGGCGGCTGAACCGTCGAGGCAGCGTCAAAGCGGATATTTTACAGGTCTCGTCCGGCCAGCCGCTGCGCCTCGCGCCGCGCCAGCTGCAAGCCGCCATGCGCCGAATCCGCCCGCGGCTCGCGCAGGCGCGCCTGATACGCCTGGGGCACGTACTCGCGCAGCGGCGCGCCGAGGCCTCCGCATAGTGCGACCGGCAGCGCGCCCGTCGCGTCCAGCGCGGCGATCATCTTGCCGATTTCGACGCCGGCCTCGCCGAGCAGGCGTGCCGCGAACGGATGTGCGCGGTGTTCGATCGCGATCGGCGCGAGCCGCGCGTAGGCAGTCTGATTCGCCGCGCACAGCCATACGACCAGGCTGTCGCGATCCTGAGTGCCGGTATGCGCGAGCAACGCATGCGCGAGATCGTCGACGGGCGCACGGCCGTCTAGCGCCTGTTGTGCGTGCACGATGAGCCGGAGGCCGAGCCACGCGCCGCTCGCCTCGTCGCCTGACGGAAAGCCGTAGCCGCTGGCCATGCGGAACTCGCCGTCGCTCGCAAGCGAGGCCGCGACGCTGCCGGTGCCGAGTGCGACGATCACGCCGGGCACGCCTTCGTGCGCGCCGAGCAAGGTCGTGTAGGCGTCGGATTCGACGGCCAGTCCGGCCAGTCGCGGCGCCTGCTCGCGAAACTCGGCGAGCCAGTCGCGATTGTTGACGCCCGCAAGTCCGCAACCGAGCACGCAGCGCGACCAGTCCAGCGCGACTCCGGCTCGCTCGAACGCTTCGCCGCAGGCGGCCTGAATGGACTGCCATGCGCGCGGGATGCCGAGCCCGAGGCCCGATGGGCCGCTTGCCGCCTGCGCCAGTTCGCGGCCCTGCGCATCGCCGAGCACGACGCGCGTGCCGGTGCCGCCGCCGTCGACGCCGATCAGAAAGAAGTCGTGGTTCATCGAATCGAATCAGTTCCGTGGGTGAATAACGCTTAGGGTGGCAGGTCAGTTTGAATCGCGCAATTAGCCGATTGGCCAGCTTGCGGCGTACACCGCTTCCGCTATGCTGGCGATCGATACGACCACGCGGGAGCGCGACAGTGACACAACGATGCAACTGGGTATCGAGCGAAGCGCTCGCACAGTACCACGACACCGAGTGGGGGGTACCCTCGCGCGACGACCAGCACCTGTTCGAGATGCTAGTGCTCGAAGGCGCGCAGGCCGGTTTGTCATGGTCGACGATACTCAACAAGCGCGCCGGCTACCGCCGTGCTTTCGCCGACTTCGACATCGGCAAGGTCGCGGCATTTACGCCGAAGCAGGTGGATGCGCTCGTCGCCGATGAGAGCATCGTGCGGCATCGCGGCAAAATCGAGGCGGCGATCCAGAACGCGCGCGCAGTGCAGCAGATTCAGGCCGAACACGGCTCGCTCGCGAACTTCGTGTGGTCATTCGTCGACGACACGCCGATTCAGAACGAATGGGCTTCGTATAAGCATGCGCCTGCGTCGACGGAAGTTTCGGACGCGCTAAGCAAGGCGCTCAAGCGTTACGGCTGCAAATTCGTCGGGTCGACGATCTGCTACGCATTCATGCAGGCGGTTGGCATGGTCAACGATCATGAGACGACCTGCATGTGCCGAGAGCGATGCGCGTCGCTGCGCAATAAGGGGCGTCGTCGTAAGGCGGGGTGAGGGCGGGGCGTCCGTCTGACGCGCAAACTCGCGAATTGGCGCCCTTTCATGCTCGTAGTCGGTCCTTCGCCGAACGGCGCACGGTGGATACTCGTCGCCATGCGCTCACCGATGCGCGTTCAACAACAAATAACTACCGCCTCGGACGCGGGAGACCGACCATGAAAACTCTTAGCTTCCTGACCCATCAGGATATTTACGATCAGTCTGTCACGCATCTGTTCGAACAGAAACGCGCTGCGTTGCTGCCGAGGGGCGGCGGCGCTTACCGCGGCTATTGTGGCGGCTGCCCGGTCGGCAACCTGATAGCCGCGCGACTATGTGACCGCGATGGAAGGCGTGCCCGTGCGCTTCATCGGCAAACCACCGACAGAAGTGCCCGCTTACATGGATGTCGGCGTGGCCGCGCTGAAAAAAGCGCTGCTGCGCGCCCGCATCAACGTGTATGACCCGGTGACCATCGCTCTGCTCAGTTGCCTGCAAAACGTGCACGACGTGTTCGGCACATGGGAGTGGCACGACCGGCTGGGCTCGATTGCGCGCGAATTCGGACTGTCGGCCGAGCTGCTGAGGAACGCGGCGTAACGGCTGCTCGGTGGCGCACAAATTCGACGCCGCAAAAGCAAAACGGCGGTGCGGCTTCTTTCGAAGCTCACACCGCCGTTCGGCGTACGTAAAAAGCGTGCTTAGTGCAGCTTCTTCGGCAGCATCTGGCTGCGCAGACGCTTGTGCAGGCGCTTAACAGCCGCTGCCTTCTTGCGCTTGCGAGCCGTGGTCGGCTTTTCGTACGACTGGCGCTCACGCAGTTCGGCGATCAGGCCGTTCTTTTCGATTGCGCGACGAAAGCGGCGAATTGCCACTTCGAACGGCTCGTTTTCCTTCAGAAGAATCGTCGTCATGTAATTCCTAACTCAATCACTAGATACGGGTTTAATTGCTTGGCAGTAACCGCTCAGGTCACCACTTACGCACCGGCACTCCGGTCGCTTCGATTCATGGCCAGTAACAGGCAAACGCGAGGCTCATCAACAACCCCGGCCAAACCACGAATGAAGCGAGAGGCAAAGCGGCCACGGAGGCCGGAAAAGAGAGGTGGGGAGTTCACCGCGGAACGCGGACAGACGTAATGCAAAAGCCGCGTCTGTTGCCGTTTCGCCAACCTTTCATCAATGAAGAACACTGACGAAACAGGCAAAGATCTCAATTCACTCCCGATGATATCAGGAAACTCTCCATCCTACCAGGGGTTTACCGATTGCGCCAGGCTTTTCCCTGGCGCGGATGGCGTCTGGATCGGCCACCGAGGCGGTCGCCCTATCAGGCGCTCGCTTCGTCCAGTTCACGAATATCGTCGGCGGTGAGGGACAGGTGGACGGCTGCGACCAGACTCTTCAGCTGCTCGACCGAGGTCGCGCTCGCAATGGGGGCCGTAACGCTCGGCCGCGCGATCAGCCATGCAAGCGCGATCGCGGCCGGCGTGCCGCCGTGCCGTTGCGCGACGCGGTCGAGCGCGCCGAGAATCCGCAAGCCGCGCCCGTTCAGGTATTTTTCGACCCGGCTCCCGCGCACCTTGCCGGCCAGATCGGCCTCGCTGCGGTATTTGCCCGACAGGAACCCGCTCGCGAGGCTGTAGTAAACCACCACGCCGAGATGATTCGCCAGCGCCACCGGTTCGTTGTCGCTCTCGTATTGCGCGCGGTCGTACAAGTTGTACTCGGGTTGCAGCAACTGATACTCGGGCAGCCCGTTCTCGCGCGACACCGCAAGCGCTTTCTCGACGCGCGCGCCACTATAGTTAGACGCGCCGATCACGCGCACCTTGCCCGCCTCGATCAACTTCTGATACACACCGAGCGTTTCAGCGAGGGGCGTCGCGAAGTCGTCGTCGTGGGAGAAATAGACGTCGATGTAATCGGTTTGCAGGCGGCGGAGCGATTCTTCGACCGCCGCCTGGATATTTGCCGCTGACAGCCCCTTGCGTTGCGGATGCTTCGACACCTTGGTCGCGAGCACGATCCGCTCGCGTTTGCCGCTCTGCCGGAACCACTTGCCGAGGATCGTCTCCGACTCACCGCCCTGGTTGCCGGGCACCCAGGCCGAGTAGACATCGGCGGTGTCGATGAAATTGAGTCCGGCTTCGACGAACGCATCGAGGATCGAGAAGGAGGTGGCTTCATCGGCCGTCCAGCCGAATACGTTGCCGCCGAACATCAGCGGGGCGACCTGCAATGAGGAAGTGCCGATCCTGCGTAGTTCCATGATGGCTCCGGATTAGGGTGGGCGGAATGGCGTGAGCGAACTGTTCGGGGCGACGCCGGGACCGTTCAGCATACGCCGCCTTGCACTACGTTGCAGCCGGGCACGACGCTACGGGGCACATATCGCACCTGAACGCGGTCGACAAGTGATTGTGGAAACTGTCCACTCCCAGGGCAATGAAACGGAAAAGAAAAAACCCGCACAAGGCGGGCCAAGGTACGCGCTTGCGTCGCGAAGGACGCAATGAATCGTTGTTCCGTCTTCAGTACCGGGCCATGCTCAGATACTGCCCGGCGTTGCGGCTCGCTTGCATGCTCGCCTGATACTCGGCGCCCAGCGCCTGCTGCGCGGCCTGCGCGGCCTCGACGATGCGGCCGTCGATCTCGTGGATCGCCTGGAGCCGCGCCATGACTTCTTGCGGCTGGGGCGCGCCGAGCGCCATCAAGAGCGGCGAGCGCTCGTCCGCGAGTTGCGCGGCCCGCTCCCACTCGCCGACAGCGACCGCCAGTTCGAGCTCTTTTGTCATCTGCCAGATGCGCTCGATCGTTGCAACGTTCTGCATGACTCGCTCCTCGTTGCGCTCACTTCTTGTTCGTGGCGAGCGCGCCTGCGCTGTTGGCGCCACCGAACAGTTGCGTGAGGTATTGCGAGTTGTTGCTCATCGTCGACATGAGCGTGTTGAGCGCCGTGAATTGCGCGGTGTACATGCTAGTGAGCTGGGCCTGCCACGCCGTGAGCGTCGTCTTCTGATTCGAGAGGCTCGTCAGCTCGCTGTTGATCGCATCCGTGCGGTTCTGGATGATGCCGCCGGACGAGGTGTAGGTCGTGATGCTGTCGTCCAGTTGCGCGGCTATGCCGTTCGTCGGGTTGAACAGCGAGGCTACGACCGACTGGTTGTTCTGGAGCGCATTGCTGAGCGTCGTGTTGTCGACCGAGAGGGTGCCGTCCGCCTGGAGCGTGATGCCGATCGCGGCGAGCGTCGTCTTCGAGGTGCCGCTGCCCACGCCGCTGCCCACGACCTTGGCGAGCTGATTCTGGATCATGTTCACCGTAGAATCGCCGATCAGCACGCCCTGCGACGTCGAGTTCGCGTTGTACGCCGTCAGCGATCCCATCGTCGTGACGAGCGTGTTGTAGAGGCTGACGAAATTGTTGATCGCCGAGGACTCTGCGCTGGTGTTCTGCGCGATCGTGAGCGTCTGCGTGGTGCCGACCGCCGCTGCCGTGAGGTTCAGCGTTACGCCGGACACGGCCGCCGTCACGGTGTTCGAGGAGCTGGTTACGCCGACACCGCCGAGCGTAAAGTACGCATCCTGGGCGGCCTGCGTCTGGGTCCAGCCTGTGCCGGTAATGGTCGACTGGCTTGGGTTGATTGCTTTGCCGCTGCTATCGGTACCCGTGAGGTCGCTCGCACTGGAGATCGACTTGCCGGCGGTAGTCGTCACCGCGAGCTGGTTCAGGGCATCGGCGTTGCCGCTCGCATCCTTATTCGAATCGTTGACAGTGATGCTGATGCCGCTCGACGCGCCGGTCGAGGCCGATTGCAGCACGAGGTGCGCGCCGTCCGCGCCCGTCACCACGGTCGCCACCACGCCGGGATTGTCATTTGCGGAATTGATCGCCGATGCAATGCCGGCGATCGAGCTGTTCGAGCTATTCAGGGAAATCGTGCTGCTCTTGCCGTTGACCGACAGGGTCATCGTGGCCGCGCCGGAAGCCAGGTTCGTGGACGAACCGTAGCCCGCCGAGGTGAGTACTTGCGACGTGGCGACCTGCGCCACATTGAGCGAGTACGAACCCGCCACCGCGCCGGTGCTGGCGGTTGCAGTCACACCGCTGCCGCTCAGGGTGGTGGAGAACGAGTTGAGCGTCGCGCCGTCGCTGAGCGGCCCGGCGGCTGCCTGCAACGCGGACAGTGCCGCGGATAGCGTGCCGTATGCCGAGATCAGCGTGTTGTCCGCGGTCTGCTCGGCAGCGATGGTCGCGGCCTGGCCGGCGGTCTTGGCGTTGACGAGCGCGCTGACGAGCGAATTTGTGTCCATCGACGAATTGGTCGAGCCGCTAATGATCGACTGGGCGGCTGCCTGCACCGTGGCGTTGGCGCTTGCGGTCGTGGTGGCGACTGCACTTGCGATCGCGCTGGTGGTGGATCCGGTTACGGTGGACATGAGAAGGCTCCGTGCGTCGGCAATGCCGGTTAAAGCGATTTAACAAGCGGGGTAACGCGGGAAAAGACAATCGGGAGGCAAGCCTCCCGACGGGTTTGCGTCCGACGCGCATCGAGCCGCGCGCCGGATGCCTGCAGCGGGAAGCGCCTTACTGGAGGAGCTTCAGGATCTGCTGCGGTTGCGAGTTAGCCTGTGCCAGCACCGAGATACCAGCCTGTTGCAGGACCTGGGCCTTGCTGAGGTTCGCCGTTTCCGCTGCGAAGTTGGCGTCCTGGATCGACGCCTGGGCGCTCGACAGGTCGGTCGACTGAGCTTGCTGCGTCGTGCCGATTGCGCTGAAGCGGTTTTGTGCCGCGCCGAGCGTTGCTTGCAGGTTGTTGACAGCGCTCAGCGCGTTGTCGATGGTCAGCATTGCTGCCGAAGCGCCGTCCTTGGTCGAGATGTCGATCTGCGAAACCGTGTTCGACTGGCTCAGCTTGTCGATGGTCTTGCCCACTGCGGCTGTAACCTTGTCCGCCGCCACGACATTCGGGTCAGCCGTGACGCCAACGTCCGTGACCGCTTCAATGTCGGTCACCATCTGCGCACCGGTTTCGCCAGTCATCGCGGTATTGCCGTTGGCGTCCGTAGCAGGAGCAGTAGTTGCGGTCTTGAAGACGGCTTTAGCAGCAGTGACATTCAAGGCCTGGCCATTTTGGTCCGTGAGGGTGAAGCCGCCCTTACCGTCGGCAATCACGTTGATCTGCGTGATAGTAGCGTTGGCGTTGGCAGCAACCTTGACCGTATCCGAAGGCTGGCCCGCTGCAGCCGGGGTCGTGCCCGTCGTAGTTGCCTTGTAGTAGGAAATCGTGGATGCGTCGGTGATAGCGTTGCCGTTTTGGTCCGTGTACGAGACCGCGTTCTTGGAGGTATCCCACGAAGCCGTGATCGACGTGATGCCAGGAGCCGGCGCAGCTTTGCCCGTGTTATCCAGCGAGACCGAGAACGAGCCGAGCGTGTTGCCCGCTGCCGGAACGCCGCCGCCAATCGAAGCAGCGGACATCGACTGCGAGAGATTCATCGAGATCGACTGACCGACGTTTGCGCCGACCTGGAACGACACATTGCCCAACGTGCCGTCGAGGACTTTCATGCCGTTGTACGTCGTTTGCGACGCGATACGGTTGATTTCCGAGACTTGCTGGTTCACTTCTTGTTGAAGTGCAGCACGGTCGTTGTCGGTCATCGAACCGTTAGCTGCTTGCGTAGCAAGCTGGCGGATACGCTGGAGCGAAGAAGTCAGCGACGACAGACCCGACGATGCGGTTTGCACCATCGACGTACCATCGTTCGAGTTCGACACACCCTGATTCAGACCGTTGATCTGGGTCTGCATGATGTTCGAGATCGCGAGACCTGCTGCGTCGTCCGCTGCGCTGTTGATGCGCTTGCCCGACGACAGGCGCGTAATCGCCTGCGACAGTGCGCTACCCGAGCCGGTCAGGTTTTGTTGCGCGACGAGCGAGTTGATGTTGGTGTTGATTCCAAGCATTGACATTCTCCTGATGTGGCCATTGGCCCAGTAACGGCAGCGGTTCGTTGGCCGGCCGCCTTGTTTGTGATTACGACCCCACCTGGAAAAACTTTAGCCACTTGTTGATATGCCGCTCCCGCCGTTCCCGCGCCAGCGCGTCGCGGGGACACGTTATTAGAGATCGGGGGAACGTAGGGCTTCGTACTTCGGGTTGTGCCGTTTGAGGCTCGCGGGCGTCGATGACCTCCTTCGCGTCGCAGTGCTGATGCGTCGCGGATCGCGCCTGATGCCCCCCGGCCTTACGACGTCGAAAGATAAAGCACGTGCTGCGCGTCATCGCTCGAATTGAGCCGCGCTCCCCGCTCAATTCCGGCCGCCACCGCGCGAGCTCATGCCTTAAGCTGCCAATCCACCACCCCTGCACGACCACCGTGACCGCTACGAGCCCACTTGCCCCCACGCGCCAGCACGTTCTGAGCGAAGCCACCGCCCTCAGCGCGACCGGGCACTTCGCCGACGCCTTGGCGCTGCTTGCACCTCTCGTCGGCACGGAGGCCACTCCCGAGGACGCGGAGCACGCCGATGCACTCAACCTCGCGGCCATGTGCGCGACGGGTGCCGGCCAGCCCGCGCAGGCGCAAGCTTTATGGTTGCGCTGCATTCGAGCGAAGCCGGATTTCGCCGACGCGTATCTGGGCCTCGGAGCGATGCTCGCGACCCTCAACCAGCTTGCCGAAGCGGAAGCGGTCTACGCGCAGCTCGCCGCGATACGGCCCGATGACCCCGACGTCCACAGCAATCACGGCATCGTGCTGCACCGTCTCGGACGGCACGACGCGGCCGAGACCGCGTACCGCGTCGCGCTTGCACTTCGCCCGGAACACGTCGATGCGAATTACAGCTTCGGCATCGTCCTTCAGGAACAGCGCCGCCTCGACGAGGCGGAGGTGGCCTATCGCACCGCGCTCGCCGCGAATCCTCAATTTGCGAAGGCGAACAACAACCTCGGCAATATTTTGTGCGAACGCGGCCGGATCGAAGAGGCTGAAGAAGCGTATCGGCAGGCACTGCTCGCGCAGCCGCAATACCCTGAGGCACTGAACAACCTGGGGGCCCTTTACAGGGCGCGCGGCCGGCTCCGCGAAGCCGAGCTGGCCTGCCGCCTCGCGCTTCAGATCCGTCCGGCCTACGCGGACGCATTCAACAATCTCGGCTGCGTGCTCACCGAACTCAAGCGCCTACCTGAGGCGGAAAACGCCTACCGGCAGACGCTCGCGTTGCGCCCCGCCTTCGCCGAGGCGCACTACAACCTCGGTTGCGTGCTGCTCGCACAGGACAAACTGGCCGATGCCGAATCCGCGTATCGCGAGGCGCTTCGGCTCGCGCCGAACCGTGTCGAAGCGGCCAATAACCTGGGCTGTACGCTGCTGGCGCAAGCGCGCTTGCCCGAGGCCCTCGCGGCGTTTCGCCACGCACTCACATTGCGCGCCGACATCGCCGAAACGCACTTCAACATCGGCAGCATCGTGAAAGAACTCGGCGATCTGGAGCAAGCAGAAGCCGCCTATCGCCACGCCCTCGCGCTGCGCCCCGACTACGGCGACGCGAAGTTCCGTCTCGCCACGCTGCTGATCAGTATGGGCCGCTTCGAGGAAGGCTTTCTGCTCTACGAATGCCGCTACGACATGCCTGGGTTCGCGCATCACGCCTCGCAGTCGATGCTGCGGTGCCCGCGCTGGCGAGGCGAGCCGCTCGCCGGCAAGTCACTCCTCGTGTGGCAGGAAGATGGACTCGGCGACATGCTGCAATTCGGGCGCTATCTGCGCCTCTTGAAGGCTCAGGGCGCCGCGCACGTCGCGTTTGCCTGTATGGCACAGCTACAACGCCTGTTCGTCGATGTCGATGGAGTCGACGCCGTGCTCAGTCATGACGAAGCCTCGGCGCGTGCCGGCGATTTCGATTGCTGGACCAGCGTGCTCAGCGCACCGCTGTATCTGGGCACGACGCTCGACACGATTCCGCCTCCCTTGCGCTTAACACTCGCCCGGTCGCGCGTCGCGCATTGGCGCGCGCGCCTTGCCGCGTTGGGCGCGGGACATCGAGTGGGTCTCGTCTGGAAGGGCAACCCGAAACACCACAACGACGTGCACCGTTCGCTACCGTTGCTCAACACCTTGGCGCCGCTTTGGAGCCTGCCGGGCGTAAAGTTCGTGAGCCTGCAAAAAGGTGCGGGGGAAGACGAAGCGCTGTCATTTCCGGCGAGCCTCCCGATCCTGCCTCTCGGGGCGGATCTCGAAGACTTCACCGACACGGCTGCGGTCATCTCGCAACTCGATCTGCTGATCTGCGTGGACACGTCGACAGCACATCTGGCAGCCTCGCTCGGCAAACCATGCTGGGTGTTGTTGCCGGAACGGGACGTGGACTGGCGCTGGATGCACGGCCGCGACGACTCGCCGTGGTATCCCGATACGGTTCGGCTGTTCAGGCGAGGGCTGGATGAACCGTGGCCCGCAGTCGCGGAACGCGTACGACAGGCCTGCGCTGCGTGGTTCGGCGCGTGATATCAACGCCGCGCTTGCGCTGAAGTGAGCTTCCGGTTTGGCGCAGAATGTTTTCTTGTCGTCAGCGTTGCTGGTGGGATGATCCCGGCAATTCATGCCGAAAGCACGCCATGTTGGCGCGCAAGACGTTGGTTCTGACGCCACGAGAAAAAACAAAAGGCCCCGGGCTTTCGCCAAAGGGCCTTGTTTTATTCGGGTTCTTCGTTCTGCGAACCCGGCTCATACCTAATCCTGGCGCGCCCGGCTGGGATCGAACCAGCAACCCCTGCCTTCGGAGGGCAGTACTCTATCCATTGAGCTACGGGCGCATCACTACAAACTGCGGGGAATTAACACGAAAGCGCGCCAACCACAACGGACGCGACGCCAACGCGAAAGACTGCAAGGATACCCGGTTTCGGCCGAACCGTCCACCGGACGGCCTCCGACGCCGCTCCAAGGTCTTCCCCGCGCCCCGCCGCCGTCCGCATCGATCCGGGTAAACGCCTGCTGAACACCATCCAGGCCCCCTCGCCGCCGCCGAAACCTTGCGTCTATAATCGTCCGTGGCTGATAAAGAACAAGAAGTTGCCGTCGCGCTGTACCGCTCACATACCCACGGAGACGAGACAAGCATGAGCGAAGCACCACACGGAGCCCCAATCAAAACCCCAGCACAGCTCGTCGCCGCGGTCATCGCCGGGTTTGCTGTGCCAATCATCATCATCGTTCTGCTTGCCGTCTACGTCGATAATTCGACGCGCACCGGCGCCGGCACCGACTCCCTCGCCGAAGCCGAAGTCACCGCCCGCATCCATCCGCTCGCCCATGTCGAGGTCCGCGACGCCAACGCACCGCGCGTCTACAAGAGCGGCGAGGAAGTCTACAAGGCGGTCTGCTCGGCCTGTCACGCGTCGGGTGCGGCAGGCGCGCCGAAATTCACCAACACCGCCGACTGGGCGCCCCGCATCGCGCAAGGCTTCGACACGCTGTGGCACACCGCGCTGTCCGGCAAGGGCGCGATGCCGCCGCGCGGCGGCACGAGCCCCGACGACTACAGCGACTTCGAGATCGCGCGCGCGGTCGTGTATATGGCGAACAATTCGGGCGCGAGCTTCCCCGAACCGGCACAGCCTGCGGCGGGCGCGGCCGCGGCATCGGGTGCCGCTGCGGCATCCGGTGCGGCAGCCGGATCGGACGCGGGCGCAGCCCAGGCCGCCGCGGCGATGGCCGCCATGGCCAGCGTGCCGCAGACTCCCGCCCCGGCAGCAGGCGGCGCGCAAAGCGCGGACGCTTCGCAGGCCGGCAAGGCGCTGTATCAGTCGGTATGTCAGGCCTGTCACGCGGCCGGCGTGCTGAACGCGCCGAAGTTCGGCGACAAGGAAGCATGGGCGCCGCGTCTGAAGGATTCGATGGACACGGTCTACAACTACGCGCTGCACGGCAAGGGCGCGATGCCGCCAAAGGGCGGCTCGAATGCATCGGATGCGGACGTGAAGGCCGCGGTCGACTATATGGTCAGCGCTGTGAAGTAAAACGGGCGGGATCAGCCGCTAAACGAAAAATCCCTGCAAGCGCTAACGCGATGCAGGGATTTTTTTTATGCGCAACGACAAGCAACCGCACCGGGCCGGCACTTGAAGCCTCACCCGCTCACGCCTTCTGCAACAGCGCCTTCAGACTCGCGAGCCGATCCTTCGGCGACATCGGCGCCTCTTCCGGCGTCGGCGGCGGCGCATCGTCGAGCAGCATCTCGTTGATGAAGCGCGACGGTTCGCAGACGATCGTCTCCCGCGCCCGCTTACGCTTCTTGCACCAGTTCAGGTGCAGGCTGCGCTGCGCGCGCGTGATCGCGACGTACATCAGCCGGCGCTCCTCCTCGATGCGGGCGTCGTCGATCGGCTCGTCGTCCGCGCCGCCGCGATGCGGCATGATGCCTTCCTCGACACCGACCAGAAACACGTGCGGATACTCGAGCCCCTTCGACGCATGCACGGTCGACAGCCGCACCGCATCCGGATCTTCCTCACGGCCTTCGAGCATCGACATCAGCGCGACCGTCTGGATCAGGCCGAGCAGGTTCTTGCCGGTGTCGCCGAGGCCGTCGGCGGTGTCGTAGCCGGTCGCCTCGCTGCCGCCCGCCGGCTCCTCCTTCGTGCCCTTGCGCTTCAACCACTCGACGAATTCGAGCACGTTCTGCCACTTCGCCTGCGCCTGGCGTTCGTCGAACGCGTCGTACAGATACGCTTCGTAGTGGATCGCTTCCATCAGCTCGTCGAGCAGCGTGCCCGCCGCGTCCTTCTCCGCACGGTCGGTCAGGCGCTGCATGAAGTCGCAGAACGCGCGCATCGGCTCGATCTGACGCGGCGACAGCCGCGCCTCGATGCCGCCCATGTAGACCGCCTCGAACAGCGACACCTTCGCCTGGCCCGCGAACGCGCCGAGCGCCTCCAGCGTCGTGTTGCCGACGCCGCGACGCGGTGTCGTGATCGCACGAATGAACGCGGGGTCGTCGTTCGCATTGGCGATCAGACGCAGGTACGCGCAGATGTCCTTGATCTCGGCCTTGTCGAAGAACGACTGGCCGCCCGACAGCACGTACGGAATCCGTTCACGGCGCAGCACCTGCTCGAAGATGCGCGCCTGGAAGTTGCCGCGATAGAGGATCGCGTAGTCGCGGAAATTCGCGCGCCGCTCGAACTTGTGCGCGGACAGCCGAAACACGACCGACTCCGCCTCGTGCTCCTCGTCGTTGCAGCCCGTCACCGTGATCGTGTCGCCCATGCCGTGCTCGGACCACAGCTTTTTCTCGAACAGCTTCGGGTTGTTCGCGATCACGTTGTTCGCGGCGGTCAGGATGCGCACCGTCGAGCGGTAATTCTGTTCGAGCTTGATCAGGTGCAGATTCGGAAAATCTTTGCCGAGCTGGCCGAGGTTCTCGAGGGTCGCGCCGCGCCAGCCGTAGATCGCCTGGTCGTCGTCGCCGACCGCCGTGAATGCCGCGCGCTTTCCGGCCAGCAGCTTCACCAGTTCGTACTGGCACGCATTGGTGTCCTGATATTCGTCGATCAGCAGATAGCGCAGCTTGTTCTGCCAGCGATCGCGCACCTGCTCGTTGCTCGCGAACAGCTCGGCGGGCAGGCGGATCAGATCGTCGAAATCGACCGCCTGGTACGCATGCAGCGTCGCCACGTAGTTGCGATAGACGATCGCCGCCTGATGCTCGTCCTCGGTCGAGGCGGTCGCGATCGCCTGCTCGGGCATGATCAGGCCGTTCTTCCACAGCGAGATGATCGACTGGATCTTGCGGATGAAGCCCTTGTCCGTCGAGCCGACCTGTTCCTGGATCATGCCGAAGCAGTCGTCGGAATCCATGATCGAGAATTGCGGCTTCAGGCCGACGTGTTCCGCCTCCTGCCGCAGGATCTGCACGCCGAGCGAATGGAAGGTACACACCGTCAGCTGGTTCACGGGCACCTTGCGGCCTTCCTTGCCCGGCGCGGTCAGCGTCTTGCCTTCGAGCAGCTTGCCGACGCGCTCGCGCATTTCCGCCGCGGCCTTGTTCGTGAACGTCACGGCGGCGATGTGGCGTGGCTCGAAGCCCTTCGCTTCGATCAGGTGAGCGATTTTCTGCGTGATCACGCGCGTCTTGCCGCTGCCGGCGCCGGCGAGTACGAGACAGGGACCGTCGAGATAACGGACCGCTTCACTTTGAGCGGGGTTCAGGCCTGCGGACATCGTTTGTGGATGGGTAAGACGGTTGAGGGCCGCTGAGGTCGGACCGGCGGGAGGCGCCGGCCGAAGGCCCGGGACATGCTGCGCGGCTCGATGCGCGCGAGAGGTGCGATGTTAACATGGACAAGCGCGATGGACTGCGCGATGGGGGTCATGCTCAGCCCCCGGTCCAGCCCACAAATGCCACAATGATGAGATTGCGCGCCGCCGCCGCGGTGGCAAGGCGGCGCGCCGTTCCTCCAGGAAGAATCGCATGTCCGCATCGCTGAAGGTTGGATTGATGGGCTACGGCTTCGCCGGCGCGACGTTTCACGCACCGGTGATCGAACATTGCGGACGCGCGAGCGTCGCCGCGATTGCGACCGGACAATCCGAGCGCGCACGCCGACTATCCGCACGCGAAGATCGTCGCCGATCTCGACGCGCTGCTCGCGCTCGACGACATCGACTGCGTCGTGATCGCGACGCCCAACGACACCCACTTCGACCTCGCGCGCCGCACGCTCGAAGCCGGCAAGCACGTGGTCGTCGACAAGCCTGTCACGCTGAGCGCCGCCGACGCCCACACCCTTGCCAATATCGCGCTCGCCCGCGGCAAGCTGTTCGCACCCTTTCACAACCGCCGCTGGGACGGCGATTTTCTGACCGTGCGCGACCTGCTCGCGCGCGTGGAACTGGGCCGCATCACGCACTACGAATCGCATTTCGACCGTTTCCGACCGAGCGTGCGTCAGCGCTGGCGCGAAGACGTGACGCGCGGCGGCGGTCTGCTGTTCGATCTCGGTCCGCATCTGATCGATCAAGCGCTCGCCCTCTTCGGCGCACCGCAGACCGTCTCGGCGACGGTGCGCACGCATCGCGACGACGCAAGCGCACCCGACTACGTGCACATCCTGCTCGGCTACGAGGAGTTCGAGGTCGTGCTGCATGCAAGCGCGCTGACCGCGTTGCCGGGACCGCGCTTTGCGATCCATGGAACGCGCGGCAGCTATGTGAAACACGGCCTCGACACCCAGGAAGATCAGCTGAAAGCCGGCCTGCGCCCCGGCGACGCAGGCTTCGGCGCCGGCAACACCCCCGGCGTGCTGCGCGTGCTCGAAGGCGACCAGGAAGTCGAGCGTGAATTGCCCACCCGCAATGGCGAGTACGCAGGCTTCTATATTGCGTTGGCCGACACGATCCAGAACGGCGTCGCATTTCCGGTCAGCACGCGCGACGCGGTCGACGTAATGACGATCATCGAACTGGCCGCGCGCAGCTCCGAGCAAGGCGTGCGGCTGCCGTTCGAGCGCATTCGCTGAGCCTTGCATCGCTGCGCGTGGCACCGTGCTCGCGCGGTCTGTGTACCGAAAACAGGATGACCTTCCGCGCCGTAAAGGCCGTCGGCGCGGGCCTTTCCTGACGTTCCAGAAAGGAACATAACGTTACAAATTCGCCCGCTGCCGAGTCAGCGGGCGTTCCTCGTCATCCGTTGCTAGCGAGGTAGCAATCGATACGACAACGACTCCTGGAGAATCCATGTCTCGAATCATCCGTGCCTTTGTTGCATGCGCGCTGCTCGGCTCCGTCGCCGCCTGCGTGGTAACGCCGCCACCGGCCCCGCACCCGAGCCCCACTCCGCAGCAGATCGCGGACCAGCGCCTGCATCAGGTCGAGGGCCGCATCGACAATCTCGCGCGCCGTATCGACACTCGGGTGAATCAAGGCTATTACCCACCGCCGCAAGGCGCCGCGCTGCATCACCGCCTCGAGACGATCCGTCAGGAAGCGCGTGACATGGCCACGCAGCACGGTGGCGGTTTGTCCGCGGAAGAACAGCGCGTGCTGAACCAGGAACTGGACAATGCGGCTCGTGCGATCGGCGAGTGAGCGCTCCCGGCCCTTTATTTGACAAGCCCCGGCCCGTCGCGTACATTCGCCGCACGCGTCGGGAGAGCGTGCTGGCAAGCGAAAAATCGCAGGCCGCGCCGCCGAAGGGGCACACCCGCAAACTCTCAGGCAAAAGGACCGACCGCGTCGAAAAACCCGTCTTTCGGCGGTTTTTTCGCACTCTGGAGAGCGGCAGTAGCCATCCGCGTCGCACGTCGTGCACCGCAGGCAAGCTGCCCACCGAAGGGGCGCGCGTTTCCCCGTGACGAATCGAGCTCATTGAGCCAGTCGCGGCGGCGCAATCTCTCAGGTATCGAGGACAGAGGGGTCATGCAGAACCACGCTCGCAGGCACAAGGCCGCGAGGCAGTGCGCCGCATGGCCTTTTTTGTTCCGCGAGACGCCCGAGGCCCCATGACCGAACTCAAACACACCCCGCTCCACGCCGCTCACCGTGCGCTCAATGCCCGCATGGTCGACTTCGGCGGCTGGGACATGCCCGTCAACTACGGCTCGCAGATCGAGGAACATCGCGCGGTGCGCACCGACGCCGGCATGTTCGACGTGTCCCACATGTGCGTGGTCGACTTCACCGGCGAGCGCGTCCGCGCGTTCTTCGAATACGCGCTCGCGAACAATGTCGCGAAGCTGCAAACGCCGGGCCGCGCGCTCTACTCCTGCATGCTGAATCCGAACGGCGGCGTGATCGACGACCTGATCGTCTATTACTTCGGCGAAGATCACTTCCGCGTGGTCGTCAACGCCGGCACCGCCGACAAAGACATCGCCTGGTTCGGCCAACTCAACGCCGAAGGCGGCTTCGGCCTCACCATCACGCCGCGCCGCGATCTGGCGATCGTCGCGGTGCAAGGCCCGAACGCGCGCGAAAAAGCCTGGCAAACCGTGCCGGCCGCGCGCGCCGCGACCGAAGCGCTGAAGCCGTTCAACTCCGCGCGCATCGACGGCACGCCGTTCGGCGAGCTGACCGTCGCGCGCACCGGCTACACCGGCGAAGACGGTTTCGAGATCATCGTGCCCGCTGCGCATGTCGAAGCGCTGTGGAACGCGCTCGCCGCCCACGGCGTGCGCCCGGCCGGTCTCGGCGCACGCGACACGCTGCGCCTCGAAGCCGGCATGAATCTTTACGGCCAGGACATGGACGACAATATCTCGCCGCTCGACGCCGGTCTCGCATGGACCGTCGACCTCACCTCACCGCGCGACTTCATCGGCAAGAGCAGCCTCGAAGCCGACGGCTCGCGCGCCGCGTTCGTCGGCCTGATCCTGCTGAAGGACAACGGCAAGGCTGCCGGCGTGCTGCGCGCGCATCAGAAAGTCGTCACGCCGCACGGCGACGGCGAAATCACCAGCGGCACGTTCTCGCCGACCATGCAGGAATCGATCGCCTTCGCGCGCGTGCCGAAAGGCGTGCAGCCGGGCGACACGGTGCATGTCCAGATTCGCGACAAAGCCTGCCCCGCAAGCGTGGTAAAACTGCCGTTCGTGCGCAACGGCAAGGTGCTGGCGGTCTGAGCGGCCGGCGCACGCCCCTACATTCAAACCACTACCGAACATACCGTTCAGGAGCATCCAATGAGCATCCCGGCCGATCTGAAATACACCGAATCGCACGAATGGGTCCGCACCGAAGCGGACGGCACGCTGACGGTCGGCATCACCGACCACGCGCAGGAAGCGCTCGGCGACATCGTCTTCTTCGAAGTCCAGGAACTCGGCAAGTCCGTGACCGCCGGCGACACCGTCGCCGTGATCGAATCGGTGAAGGCCGCTTCCGATATCTACGCGCCGGTTTCGGGCGAAGTCATCGAAGCGAACACGGCCGTCGGCGACTCGCCGGACACCGTCAACAGCACGCCGTACGACAGCTGGCTGTTCAAGATCAAGCCGGCCGCCGACGCGTCGCTCGAGCGTCTGCTCGACGCCGACGCGTACGCGAAGTCGATCGGCGCCTGAGTTACTGCCTGATTCACTTTTCGTTTTAACCGTCAGGCGCGGCGCTCGCACAACGGCGCGCGCCGCGCCGCCAGGAACACCCATGAAGCTCGAACACCCGGATCGTCTGATGAACCGCACTCCTCTCTCGCTCGCCGCGCTCGAAGTGCACGACGCCTTCGCCGAACGGCATATCGGCCCGGATGCGGCCGACCAGCAAGCGATGCTCGAAGCACTCGGCTTCGCGTCGCGCGCGGCCTTGATCGACGCCGTCATTCCGAAGACGATCCGCCGCACCGAAGCGCTGCCGCTCGGCCCCTTCGCGCAGCCGAAGAGCGAAGCCGAAGCGCTCGCCGCCTTGCGCGAGCTCGCGGACAAGAACCAGGTGTTCCGCTCCTATATCGGCCAGGGCTATTACAACGCCCATACGCCGACGGTGATCCTGCGCAACGTGCTGGAAAATCCGGCGTGGTACACCGCGTACACGCCGTACCAGCCTGAAATTTCCCAAGGCCGCCTGGAAGCGCTGCTGAACTTCCAGCAGATGGTCACCGACCTGACCGGCCTCGCGATCTCGAACGCATCGCTGCTCGACGAAGCGACCGCTGCAGCCGAAGCGATGACGCTGCTGCAACGCGTCGGCAAACCGAAGTCGAACGTGTTCTTCGTCGCCGACGACGTATTGCCGCAAACCATCGAAGTGGTGAAGACGCGCGCGACACCGGTCGGCATCGAAGTGAAGGTCGGCCCGGCCGCTGAAGCGGCCAACGCGAACGCGTTCGGCGTGCTGCTGCAATACCCGGGCGTGAACGGCGACGTGCGCGACTACCGCGCGCTGACCGAAGCGATCCACGCGGCGGGCGGCCATGTGGTCGTCGCCGCCGACCTGCTCGCGCTGACTCTGCTGACGCCGCCGGGCGAATGGGGCGCGGACGTCGCGGTCGGCAATACCCAGCGTTTCGGCGTGCCGGTCGGCTTCGGCGGCCCGCATGCCGCGTACCTCGCGGTGCGCGACGAATTCAAGCGGCAGATGCCGGGACGTCTGGTCGGCGTGACCGTCGACGCGCAAGGCAACCCCGCGCTGCGTCTCGCGCTGCAAACGCGCGAGCAGCACATCCGCCGCGAGAAGGCGACCTCGAACGTGTGTACCGCACAGGCGCTGCTCGCGATCATGGCGAGCATGTATGCGGTCTATCACGGCCCACGCGGTCTGAAGACGATCGCGCTGCGCGTGAACCGCGTCGCCGCGCTGCTCGCCGCAGGCGCGAAGCAGCTCGGCTATAAGCTCGTCAATGAAACGTTCTTCGACACGCTTACGTTCGACACCGGCGCACGCACTCAAGCGCTGCTCGACGCTGCCACGGCCAGGCGCATCAACCTGCGCCGCGTGAGCGCGACGCAAGTCGGTCTGTCGATCGACGAAACCACCACGCGCCACGATCTGGCCGACCTGCTCGCGGTGTTCGCGCAAGCGGCCTTCGCGAGCGACGTGCCGCAAGTCGACGCGCTCGACGCCGCGCTGAGCGCATCGAACACCGCGTCGGTGCCGGCCGCGCTCGAACGTACGAGCGCGTACCTCACGCATCATGTGTTCAACCGTCATCATTCGGAAACGGAAATGCTGCGCTATCTGCGCAGCCTGTCGGACAAGGACCTCGCACTCGATCGCTCGATGATCCCGCTCGGCTCGTGCACGATGAAGCTGAACGCGACCTCGGAAATGCTGCCGGTCACGTGGCCCGAGTTCGGCCAGATCCATCCGTTCGCACCGGCCGAACAGACCGTCGGCTACCGCGAGATGATCGATCAGCTCGAAGAGATGCTGGTCGCCGCAACCGGCTATGCGGCCGTGTCGCTGCAACCGAACGCGGGCTCGCAGGGCGAGTACGCGGGTCTGTTGATCATCCACGCATATCACGCGTCGCGCGGCGAAGCGCATCGCAACGTCTGTCTGATTCCCGCTTCGGCGCACGGCACGAACCCGGCGTCGGCGCAGATGGCCGGCATGCAGGTCGTGGTCGTCGCATGCGACGCGCAGGGCAACGTCGATATCGAGGATCTGAAGAAGAAGGCCGCGCAGCACGCCGATAAGCTCGCTGCGATCATGATCACGTACCCGTCGACGCACGGCGTGTTCGAGCAGAACGTCCGCGAAATCTGCGAGATCGTGCATGCGCACGGCGGCCAGGTGTACGTGGACGGCGCGAACATGAACGCGATGGTCGGCCTGTGCGCGCCGGGCCAGTTCGGCGGCGACGTCTCGCACCTGAACCTGCACAAGACCTTCTGCATTCCGCACGGCGGCGGCGGACCGGGCGTCGGTCCGGTCGCGGTCGGCGCGCACCTCGCGCAGTTCCTGCCGAACCAGACTTCGTCGGGCTATCAGCGCGCGGAGAACGGCATCGGCGCGGTGTCGGGCGCGCCGTACGGCTCGGCGTCGATCCTGCCGATCTCGTGGATGTACATCGCGATGATGGGCGCGAAGAACCTGACGGCCGCGACCGAAACCGCGATCCTCAACGCGAACTACGTCGCGAACAAGCTCGCGCCGCACTATCCGGTGCTGTACTCGGGCCCCGGCGGTCTCGTCGCGCACGAGTGCATTCTCGATCTGCGTCCGATCAAGGACACGAGCGGCATCACCGTCGACGACGTCGCCAAGCGCCTCGCCGACTACGGCTTCCACGCGCCGACGATGAGCTTCCCGGTGCCGGGCACGCTGATGGTAGAGCCGACCGAATCGGAGTCGAAAGAAGAGCTCGATCGCTTCATCGAGGCGATGATCGCGATCCGCGAGGAAATCCGCGCGGTCGAGGAAGGCCGCTCGGACCGCGAGGACAATCCGCTGAAGCACGCGCCGCACACCGCGGCGGTCGTGATCGCCGACGACTGGAAGCATGCGTATGCGCGCGAGACCGCTGCGTATCCGCTGAAGACGCTGATCGCGAACAAGTACTGGCCGCCGGTCGGTCGTGCGGACAACGTGTACGGCGACCGCAACCTGTTCTGCTCGTGCGTGCCGATCGCCGATTACGAGTAAGAGCGAGTCAAGGGAAGTCACGCGCGGCGCTGCGAAGGTCCGTCAGCGTCCGCGCGCGATCCTGTTGTTGAAAGCCGCAACCGGCTAACATCACACACCGAATCAGCCTAACGAGGAGTTTCGCATGGCGCGAAAGGTGCGATTGATGCAAAGCCGGGACGAGGCGGCGGGTCTCAGTCCGTGGCGACCCGCTTACGCTGTGCTGCTGGCCGCCGCGGCCGTGCTGCTGCCGCTGCGCGAGGCGCAGGCCGCGATGAATTTCTGCGCGGCGCCGGCGCTGCAAACGAGCGAGCGCACCAATGCCGATCCCGGCGTCAAGGCGCTCGTCGCCAACGTGCAGGCGCATCTGAACGAGCAGCCCCATGCGCTCGCGAAACTGCACACCGAAGGCACGCTGCCGCACGAGGGCATCTACGATCAGAGCGTCGAAGCGCAGAAGGATCTCGACCTGCTGCGCGATGCCGCGCTCGCGTGGCGCGCGACCAGCGACGACCGCTTCCTGAAGCTCGTCGATCGTCTGCTGTATACATGGGTCACGACCTATCAGCCGAGCTTCAATCCGATCGACGAAACGGGTTTCGAAGGGCTGATCCTCGCCTACGACATGACAGCGAGCGCGCTGCCCGTCAAAACGCGCAATGCGGCGATGGCGTTTCTGACGAAGTTCGCCAACGGCTATATCGCACAGATCGACGCGCAGCCGCGGCCGCTCACCGGCACGTTCCGTAACAATTGGCAAAGCCACCGTATCAAGCTGATCTCGATGGCCGCGTTCACGCTCGACAATCGCAAGATGATCAACGCCGCGCAACGGCTGTTCGTCGAGCATATCGGCGACAACATCGCGCCGGACGGCTCGACGATCGACTTCGGCGAGCGCGATGCGCTGCACTACGTCACCTACGATCTGCAACCTCTGGTGACGGCCGCGCTCGCCGCGCGCCGCCACAACCGCAACTGGCTACAGGAGAAGGGCGCGAACGGCGCGACGCTGCTCGCCGCGCTGAACTGGCTCGTGCCGTTTGCGATGGGCACCCAGACGCATGAGGAATTCGTGCATTCGAACGTCGCGTTCGATGCAAAGCGTCGCGAGGCCGGCTTGCCCGGCTATTCGGGTCGGTGGGATCCGAAGAACGCGGCGGAAATGTTTCACCTGGCGGCGCGTCTCGATGGACGCTTTACGCCAGTCGCGCTGCAGCTCGCACCGACGCCGCCCGCGTGGCTCGCCGTGTGCTTGCCGCTGGCGGCGCGCTAAACTCTTATCTATAGGCAGGGAGCAGTACATGGCAGTCAG
Organism: Paraburkholderia sp. BR14374; assembly: GCF_040948685.1. Taxonomy (NCBI): domain Bacteria; kingdom Pseudomonadati; phylum Pseudomonadota; class Betaproteobacteria; order Burkholderiales; family Burkholderiaceae; genus Paraburkholderia; species Paraburkholderia sp. BR14374. Next base: position 85,153 of record NZ_JBFPKF010000018.1, read on the forward strand.
CGTTTTCGATCTCTTCAAAATCGGCATTGGTCCGTCAAGCTCGCATACGGTCGGGCCGATGCGCGCGGCCCTGATGTTCGTCCAAGGACTCGAGCGCGACGGGCTGCTCGATTCCACCGCAGCGGTGAAAGCGGAGCTGTACGGCTCGCTCGGCGCGACCGGCAAGGGGCACGGCACCGATCGCGGCGTGATGCTAGGCCTGATGGGCGATGCGCCCGACACCGTGAATCCCGACACGATCGCGCAACGGCTGGAAGCGGTGCGCACGTCGCGCAAACTCGCGCTGCTCGGCACGCACGAGGTGCCTTTCGTGCAGAAGGAGCAGATCGCGTTTTATCGCCAGGCGTTGCCCGAGCATCCGAACGGCCTGAAGCTGTTCGCGTTCGATGCGCAAGGCGCGACGCTGCGCGAGTCGACCTATCTGTCGGTCGGCGGCGGCTTCGTCGTGACGGCTGGCGCACCGAACACGAAGGTGTTGAGCGCCGTCGATCAGCTTCCGCACTCGTTTCGCACCGCCAACGAGTTGCTCGCGCTGTGCGCGTCGAGCAGCAAGAGCATCGCGCAGCTGATGTGGGAAAACGAACGTGTCTGGCATAGCGAGGAAGAAACGCGCGCGGGTCTGTTGAAGATCTGGGACGTGATGCAATCATGCGTCGCGCGCGGTTGCGGCATCAACAATCCCGACGCCGATGGTCACTTGCCCGGCCCCTTCCAGGTGAAGCGGCGCGCGCCGCAGCTGTATCGCGCGTTGACGGGCAACCCTGAGCGCGCGTTGCAGGACCCGCTGTCGATGGTCGACTGGATCAATCTGTACGCGATCGCCGTCAACGAAGAGAACGCCGCGGGCGGGCGCGTCGTCACCGCGCCGACCAATGGCGCGGCCGGCATCATTCCGGCGGTGCTGCATTACTACACGCGCTTCATGCCGGGCGCGAACGAGCAGGGCGTAATCGACTTCCTGATGACGGCCGCCGCGATCGGCATCTTGTACAAGCTGAACGCGTCGATTTCCGGCGCGGAGGTGGGCTGTCAGGGCGAAGTCGGCGTCGCCTGCTCGATGGCCGCGGGCGCGCTGGCCGCCGTGATGGGCGGCACGCCGAAGCAGGTCGAGAACGCCGCGGAAATCGGCATGGAGCACAACCTCGGGCTCACCTGCGATCCGGTTGGCGGCATGGTGCAGATTCCGTGCATCGAGCGCAATGCGATGGCATCGGTGAAGGCGGTCAATGCCGCGCGCATGGCGCTGCGCGGCGACGGCAGCCACTATGTGTCGCTCGATTCGGTGATCAAGACGATGCGCGAAACCGGCGCGGACATGAAGACCAAGTACAAGGAGACGTCGCGCGGCGGACTCGCGGTGAATATCGTCGAGTGTTGAGTCGGTGAGCGCGGCATTCAATTGCATGCAATCGCATCGGAAAAGCGCGGGCTCTGTGGCCCGCGTTTTTCATTTGGGCGACCGCGTGCGCCCACGCCGATCGAACAGTTGCGCTGCGCCATGACAGCGCCCATGTGCTCGGCGTAAGCTGTCGAAGCGCCCATCGGCCGCTGTTGCAGGTTCCGCCGATGCGGCTCCATCACAACGCACTCACGCACTGCCAGGAGGCTTCTTCGCAATGTCGCTGCCGAATGCTCCCGCTGCCCATTCCGCTTCCCATACCGCACGCACGACCGGCGCGCGCCTCGTCGTCGATGCGTTGCTCACGCACGGCGTCGAACGTGTGTTCTGCGTTCCCGGCGAAAGCTTTCTCGCCGTGCTCGATTCGCTGCACGACGAAACCGAGCGCATCCAGACGATCGTCTGTCGTCACGAAGCCGCGGCCGGGAACATGGCCGAAGCGGTCGGCAAGCTGACCGGCCGTCCGGGTGTCGCGCTGGTCACGCGCGGACCGGGCGCGACGCATGCGTCGATCGGCGTGCACACCGCGTTTCAGGACTCCTCGCCGATGATCCTGCTGATCGGCCAGTGCGCGCGCGAACATCTCGATCGCGAGGCGTTCCAGGAGATCGACTACCGGCGCATGTTCGGTCAGATGGCTAAGTGGGTCGCGCAGATCGACGACCCTAAGCGCATCCCCGAATATCTGAGCCATGCGTTTCATACGGCCACCTCGGGACGGCCGGGGCCGGTCGTGCTGGCGCTGCCCGAAGACGTCTTGAGCGATGCCTGCGACGCGGTGCCTGGCGCGCCCGCTTATCACCGCGTGGCCGCATCGCCTTCAGCAGCGCAGATCGCGCGACTAAGCGAGTTGCTCGAAGGCGCGCAACGGCCGATGGTAATCGCCGGCGGCAGCGGCTGGACAGCGGCCGCATGCGCGGACCTGCGGCGCTTCATCGAAAACTGGCAGTTGCCGATCGGCCTCGCGTTCCGCTTCCAGGACACCTTCGACAACGAGCATCCGAACTATGCGGGCGACGTCGGTCTCGGCGTCAATCCCGCGCTCGCTCAGCGCATTCGCGACGCGGACCTGCTGCTCACGCTCGGTCCGCGCCTCGGCGAAGCTACGACCAACGGCTACACGCTGCTCGACATCCCGAAGACGAAACAGACGCTGGTGCACGTGCATCAGGGTGCGGAAGAACTGGGGCGCGTCTATGCGGCCGATCTGCCGATTGTCTCCGGCATGCCTGAACTCACGGCGATGCTGGCGGAACTGAAGCCGTCGACGTCCGGCAAGCTCGCCTGGGCGGGTGCCGCTGAAGAAGCGCATCGCGCGTATCTGGAATGGCGCAAGCCGCGTCCGACTCCCGGCGACGTGCAGATGGGGGAAGTGGTCGAGCAATTGCGCGCGCACTTGCCCGAAGACGCGATCGTCACCAACGGCGCGGGCAATTACGCGACGTGGCTGCATCGACATTTCTCATATCGACACTTCCGTTCGCAGCTCGCACCGACGAGCGGCGCGATGGGCTACGGCGTGCCGGCGGCGCTCGCGGCAAAGTCGCTGTATCCGCAACGCGCGGTGGTCGCGCTCGCCGGCGACGGCTGCTTCATGATGGCCGCGCAGGAACTGGCAACAGCGATGCAGTATGACCTGCGCGTGCTGTTCATCGTCGTCAACAACAGCCATTTCGGCACGATCCGCATGCATCAGGAGCGGCACTATCCGCATCGCGTGCATGGCACCGGTCTCACGAATCCGGACTTCGCGGCATTTGCGCGGTCGTTCGGTGCGCATGGCGAGACCGTTGAACGTACCGCGGACTTTCTGCCGGCGTTGCAGCGCGCGATCGAATCGCAGCTGCCGGCCGTGATCGAGATTCGGATGCCGCAGGAAGCGAGCACGCCCGCGGCGACGCTCGAGATGATTCGTGAGCAGGGGAGGAAGATGCGGGGGGAGTGAGAATCGCGCCGTCAATCAAAAAACCCCGCCGAAGCGGGGTTTTTTATGGTCAACCGGGTTCAGCAAAAAACTTACTTGCCGCCCACGCTTTGCAGCGTCGTCCACTTGCCATCGACGACCTTGTACAGCGTGATACCGCCGTTCTTCAGATCGCCGCGCTCGTCGTACGCGAGGTTGGCCGTCGTGACGGCCGGCTTCGACGTCTTGGCGAGCACCGGCAGGTACTTGGCCGGATCGGTCGAGTTCGCGCTCTTCATCGCGTTGAACATCGCCATCGCGCCATCGAACGCGTACGGCGAGTACGTTTGCACGTCTTCGTTGAAGCGCGCCTTGTACTTCTCGACGTACGCCTTGCCGCCCGGCATTTCATCGAGCGGCAGGCCGGCTAGCGATGCCACCGTGCCGTTCGCCGCGTCGCCGGCGAGCTTGATGAAGGTCGGCGTGTGGACCATTTCGCCGCCCATCAGCGGCGCCTTCACGCCGAGCTGCTTCATCTGCTTGACCATCGGTGCCGCTTGAGAATCCGCGCCGCCGTAGTAAATCAGATCGGGGTTCGACGACTTCAGCTTGGTCAGGATCGACTTGAAGTCGACGGCCTTGTCGTTCGTGTATTCACGATCGACGATCGTCGCGCCGGCCGCCTTCGCTGCCTTCTCGAACTGATCCGCGAGGCCCTGGCCGTAAGCGGTGCGATCGTCGACGATCGCGATCTTCTTCATGCCGAGGTTCTTCACCGCGAACGTGCCTGCGACCGAGCCTTGCTGCGTGTCGGACGTCATCATGCGGAAGGTGGTCTTGAAGCCCTGCTGCGTGTATTCCGGCGCGGTCGCCATCGCGATCTGCGGAATGCCCGCGTTCGCATAGATGCGCGAGGCCGGAATCGTCGTGCCCGAGTTGAAGTGGCCGAGCATGCCCTTGATGCCGTCATCCACGAGCTTCTGCGCGACCGTCGTGCCGGTGCGCGGGTCGGCCTGGTCGTCGGCCGAGTCGAGCACGATGCGAACCGGCTTGCCGCCGATCACCGGCTTCGTCGCGTTGAACTCTTCGACCGCGAGCGTGATGCCGTTCTGGAAGTCCTTGCCGTAGTGCGCCTGTGCGCCCGTCATCGGACCAGCGAAGCCGATCTTCACGTCTTCCGTCGATTGAGCGTTGGCCGTCCCCGCCAGCGACATAGCGGCAACCAGAGCTGCGCCTGCCAGCTGTTTCATTTTGTGTTGCATAGCTTCTCCTTGATACCAGGTGTGGATGAAGCGGTGTCGGGGTCGCCGTGCCCGCTTCCTTTCTATTGAAGAAATCGCCGAGGTTCGCTCAACCGATCGTCATCAAATTCGCATTACCGCCTGCCGCCGCGGTATTGACGCTGACCGAGCGCTCGGTCAGCAGACGCTCGAGCGCGTAGTCCTCTTCGCCGCTCGCAAGCGCCCGGGCCGCGACGCCCTGCACCGACACGATCGGCCCCGCGCGCTTCGCGACCTCTTTCACGAGCGTGAGCAGCTCGTCGCTGTCGCCTTCGAACAGCACGGCGTCGAACGGTGCGTCGGCGCTCTTCTTCACGCTCGCATGCGCCTTCAGCGACGCCGGCAATTGCGAGACCAATTGTTCACCGGCCGCGCCTTCGAACAACGCACGATTCCCCGTAGCCAGCGCCGCCGCGAACTGCACGCGTGCGCCGCTCGCCGTCGATGCGATGCACAGCACCGTGCCGCGCGGGCCCAGCGTGTATGTATTGCGCTCGCCCGTCGGCCCCGACAGTACCGCGGTTGCGCCCGCCGGCACATGCGACAGATAGCCGTCACAACGCGCGGCAAGCTGCGGCTCGCGCTCGGCGATCAGCCAGTCGCGCAACGCAGTCAGCGCGGCCGCCGGATTGTCGCCCTTTTCTGCTGCCTGCGCCGCCTGCGGCACTTCGACCACCAACGCCTTCGCGAGCGACTTCGGCAAACCAGCCGGACGGGTCGCGAGCAGGCGCTGCAGATACAGCGCGCCACCGGCCTTCGGCCCCGTACCCGACAGCCCTTCGCCGCCGAACGGCTGCACCCCGACCACCGCGCCGATCACGTTTCGGTTCACGTAGATGTTGCCCACGTGTGCGCGGCTGATCACGTGCGCGATCGTTTCGTCGATGCGCGTGTGAATGCCGAGCGTCAAACCGTAACCCGTCGCGCGAATCTGTTCGAGCAGCTTGTCGAGCTGGCTGCGGCGATAGCGCACCACGTGCAGCACCGGGCCGAACACTTCGCGCTTCAGCTCGTCGATGCTGTCGAGCTCGATCAGCGTCGGCGGCACGAAAGTGCCTTGCGTCGCGCCTTCCGGCAGCGGCAGTTGCTCCACCTTGTGGCCCTTGTCGCGCATCGCCGCGATGTGCGCATCGATGCCGCGCTTGGCGTCGAGGTCGATCACCGGGCCGACGTCGGTCGACAGCCGGTCCGGGTTGCCGAGCGCGAGCTCGCGCATCGCGCCGGTCAGCATTTCGAGCGTGCGGTCCGCAACGTCGTCCTGCAGACATAGAACGCGCAACGCCGAACACCGTTGACCAGCGGAGTCGAAAGACGATTGCAGCACGTCGGCGACGACCTGCTCGGCGAGCGCCGACGAGTCGACGATCATCGCGTTCTGGCCGCCGGTTTCGGCGATCAGCGGGATCGGTTTGCCATCCGGATCGAGTCGGCCGGACAGCGTCTTGTTGATCAGACGCGCGACTTCGGTCGAACCGGTGAACATCACCGCGCGCGTGCGCGGATCGGCGACCAGCGCGGCGCCGACCGTCTCGCCATTACCCGGCAGCAGTTGCACCGCGCCCGCCGGCACGCCCGCTTCGCGCAGAATCCGCACAGCTTGAGCTGCGATCAGCGGCGTCTGCTCGGCCGGCTTCGCGAGCACCGTGTTGCCGGCCGCGAGCGCGGCGGCCACCTGGCCCATGAAAATCGCCAGCGGGAAATTCCACGGGCTGATACAGACCACCGGACCGAGCGGCCGATGCGTGTCGTTCGAAAACTCGTCGCGGATCTGCGCCGAGTAGTAGCGCAGGAAGTCGATCGCCTCGCGGATTTCCGCGACCGCGTTGGCGAGCGACTTGCCCGCTTCGCGCACCACGAGTCCCATCAGCGTGTGCATCTGCGCTTCGAGCAGATCGGCGGCACGCGCGAGGCAATCGGCGCGCGCCTCGACCGGCGTCGCCTGCCAGATCGGCGCGGCGGCCACCGCATGACCGAGCGCGGCGCTCACGTGCTCCGGCGTCGCTTCGACGACCGTGCCAACGAGATCACGATGGTCGGCCGGGTTACGCACGTCACGCCCAGCGCCGACGGCGATCTGGTTGTCTTCGAGCATCGGCGCCGCGCGCCACGGATGATGCGCGCTCGCGAGCAGCGCCGATGACAGGGACGCGAGCCGATGCTCGTTCGATAGATCCAGACCCATCGAATTGAGCCGCTCGGCGCCGTACAGATTGCGCGGCAGCGGAATGCGCGCGTGCGGCGCGCCGAGCGGCACGATCTTCGACGCTTCCTCGACCGGATCGGCGACCAGGTCCTTGATCGCGACGGATTCGTCGGCGATGCGATTCACGAACGACGTGTTCGCGCCGTTTTCGAGCAGCCGGCGCACGAGGTACGCGAGCAGCGTCTCATGCGTGCCGACCGGCGCGTACACGCGGCACGGGCGGTTCAGTTTGTCGCGGCCGGTGACTTCTTCGTACAGCGGCTCGCCCATGCCGTGCAGGCACTGGAACTCATACTGGCCGGGGTAGTAGTTGTTGCCGGCGAGGTGATAGATCGCCGACAGCGTGTGCGCGTTGTGCGTCGCGAACTGCGGATAGACGGCATCGGGCGCGCCGAGCAGTTTTTTGGCGCAGGCGAGGTACGACACGTCGGTATAGACCTTGCGCGTGTAGACCGGATAGCCCTCGAGGCCATCGACCTGCGCGCGCTTGATTTCCGTATCCCAATACGCGCCCTTAACGAGCCGCACCATGATGCGGTGACGGCTGCGACGTGCCAGATCGACGATGTAGTCGATCACGAACGGGCAGCGCTTCTGATACGCCTGCACGACGAAGCCGATCCCGTTCCAGCCTTGCAGTTCCGGATCGAAGCACAGCGCTTCGAGCAGATCCAGCGACAGTTCGAGGCGGTCGGCTTCTTCGGCGTCGATATTGAGGCCGATGTCGTAGCGGCGCGCGAGGATCGCGAGCGAACGCACGCGCGGCAGCAGCTCGCTCATCGTGCGTTCCTGCTGCGCGCGCGAGTAGCGCGGATGCAGCGCCGACAGCTTGATCGAAATGCCCGGGCCTTCGTAGATGCCGCGGCCGCCCGCGGCCTTGCCGATCGCGTGGATCGCCTGTTCGTACGAGGCGTAGTAGCGCTGCGCGTCGGCCTCGGTGGTGGCCGCTTCGCCGAGCATGTCGTACGAATAGCGGAAACCGCGCGCCTCGTACTTGCGGCTGTTCGCGAGCGCTTCGGAAATGTTCTCGCCGGTGACGAACTGCTCGCCCATCAGGCGCATCGCCATGTCGACGCCCTTGCGGATCAGCGGCTCGCCACCCTTGCCGATCAGCCGCGTAAGCGCCGACGACAGGCTCGTCTCGCTATTGGTCGTCACCAGCTTGCCGGTGATCATCAGACCCCAGGTCGCCGCGTTGACGAACAGCGACGGCGCCTGGCCGACGTGCGATTTCCAGTCGCCCTTGCTGATCTTGTCGCGGATCAGCGCGTCGCGGGTCGCGCGATCGGGAATGCGCAGCAGCGCCTCGGCGAGGCACATCAGCGCGACGCCTTCCTGGCTCGACAGCGAAAATTCGTGGATCAGTCCTTCGACCCCACCGCCCTTGCTCTTCGTACGCAGCGTTTCGACGAGCTTGTCAGCCATCGCCTGCACGTCGCCCGCGAGGTTGGCCGGCAGACGCGCCTGGCCGAGCAGGAACGGCACGCATTCGGGTTCAGGGCGGCGATACGCGGCGGTGATCGCCGCGCGCAGCACCGACTGCGGCTGCACGTTCTGCGCGAAATCGAGGAACGGATGCGACGCGCCATCTTCCTCGTTCTCGACCGCCGCGCCGTCGGCGAGATCGGCCGTGCCGGTTGCGCCCGACAGTTCGGCCGGCAACTGGCCGTGCTCGATCTTTTCGAGGTAGGCGAAAATCGCCTGCTTGATCAACCAGTGCGGGGTGCGCTCGAGGCGGGTGGCGGCATCTTTGAGCCGGGAACGCAGGAGGTCGTCGACCTTGACGCCAAGGGTGGTGCTAGCCATGTTTCCTTCTTTGATACCGGGCGCGAGCCTGGCGAAAGACTAAAAGTTGGGCGAATCGTACGCCTACAAATAAAAAGGTGCAACCAATTCGACAGATTGGTTGCACCATGCCGCGAGCCTTGTGGGACGGGGCTTTCCGGGCGGCGAGCGCGAGTCGGACCGTGGTGTTTTCGATCGGTACTTTCCCTGGCGTGATTCTTTTTGAAATAAGCCTTATCAAACGACTTCGCGCGCCGATATACAGAAGCATGACGATGGACGGCCGGAAACGTCGGTTTCAGGGCGCGCAGAAAAGATAAACGGGGTTCCCGAGGGTTGGTGTGATGGAAAAGTGGCTGGTAATACTGGGCATCTGGATGATGTGCGCGGCTTGTGCGGTGTTTTTCATTCGAGGCGCGACCAGAAGCTCGAATCCGCGCGAAGACGAGCGCAAACAGGCAAGCGCGGCCTCGCGTGGATCGGCGGGCGATACGCGAAACGCGCTGAACGACTGAGATCGGGGGGAGCCCGCGCGACGGCTCATGAAGCCGGACGCGCGCGGATGTGGGAACGTGCAGCTGGATTGGTGCGCGGAGCTTGGCGCCTGAAGATCGCTTATGGGTCAGCGCGGCCCGAGCGACGGCGCAACGGGCTCGAACTGCGTACAGACATCGCCGGGGGAAACCAGCTGGTCGTGCAGACGACACAGCCTGCTATCGGCGACGCTCGCGCCGAACCCCGAACTAAACGCGACAAGCCCTGCAATACGCTGCTCGAGCGCGTCCCGTTCCCTCACGCGATGCCGGCATCCGGCGCAGCACGGCGTGCCCGCCGCGCCACGATCCTTGGAAACCTTCACGGGCATTATCCGAGGCTGTTCCAGTACGACGCGAACACGTGCGCGGACAGCGCATAGCCGATCGCGATATTGACCACAACGCCCGCCGTGAACGCGAGGAACGGCTTCAGACCGGTCGTCGCAAGCGAGCGGAAGCGCGTCGTCAGACCGATGCTCAGGAAGCAGAAGGTGAACGCCCACGTGCGCAGCACCGTGATCGGCGCGACGAACTCCGGCGTGACGACCTTGCGGTAGTCGGCGAGCGAATAATGGCTCGCGATCCACGTGACCAACGCCGACGCGATCACGAAACCGATCACGAACTTCGGGAAACGCGCCCAGATCTCACCGGCATTCGCGCGCGCGGTGACGCCGCTGTCCTGCGCTTCCCAACGCGTCGTCGCGACGATTGCGAGCACGAACGCCCAAATGCCGATCCAGATGTCGCGGCCGACCACCTTCATCAGCGTGAACGCCTGCAACGACGCTTCCGGCGCGCCGGCGATCGCGCCGCCTGCGTGCCGCGCGAAATCGCCGTAGGCCTGGGCGGCGGCGATGCCCGCGGCGTCGGCGAATTCGGAGGTGCCGATCCAGGCGCCGGCGACGGCCGTCGACAGGCCGAGCGAGCGCGACACGAACGGCAGCACGAAGATCATCACGATCGCCCACAGGACGACCAGCGTGATCGCGACCGACGCCTGCTCGCGCTTTGCCCGTACCGCGCCGGCAATCGCGATCGCCGCCGACACGCCGCACACTGCGCCGCCGACACCGAGCACGGCGGCAAAGCGCCGATCGAGCCCGAACGCGCGCGCGACGAAGAAGATCACGAAGAACGTCACCAACGACACGATGCTCGCCTGCACGACCGCAACCGGCCCGGCCCACACGAGCAACGTGAACGGCAGCGTCGCGCCGAGCAGCACGATACCGACCTTGATGTAAAACTCGACGCGCAACCCCGCCCCGAGCCACTGCGGCAGCGTGAACAGGTTCGACACGAGCAGCCCGAGCGCGAGCGCAACCAACGGCGGCTCGAGGTTGTACTTCGACGCGTCGACCCACGCGCCGAGCGTCAGGATCAGCGCGGAGCTGACGAATACGACGACGAACGCCGCGAGAAACGCGCCGACGCGCTGCCTGAGCAGAGCGACGCTCGCTCCGAACAGCACCGCGAATGTCGCGAACAGCGCGACGTAGTTGGGTAGATGTTTGCCGATGTCCTGCGCGGCCTGCGCGACGCTCGACCATTTGGCCGGCGCGACCGCGAGCCACTTGATGCTGCTGCCCGACGCGAACAGCGCCCACGCAATCACGATCACGAGCAGGCCCACGCCAGCGGCGAGCCAGTCTTCGGTCAGCGAAAAGCCGCTGCCTCGTGCGGTTTGCGCGTCTTGTGTACCTTGCCGATGAGCCGGTGCGGCGCCCGCCGGTGCGGGATGATGGGTGTCGCTCATTGCAGATGCCCCGAGAAAGTTGAGTGGCATCGGCGCGAAATTATTGTCGTTTAGCCGCAAAATGCGCCGATTTGGCGAATATAGGCGAGCGCTATCGCAAAGCGAAACGATCATTCGCTCTATGGATATGACTCAAAGAAGTAAGGCCGGCGTCACCTAGGCCGTGGCGTCAGATGTCGAGCGGATCGACTTCGAGATTCCAGCGCAGCACGCCCTTGAGCGCGCGCAACAGCGGCTGCCATGCACGCAACGTGGCCTGCAGCGCGGCGCGCGACGCGCTTTCGATCAGCAGCTGCGCGCGATGAACGTGCATCACCTTGACGATCGTGAGCGGCACCGCGTCGTATACGGTGACACGCTCGGCGGCCGGAATCTGCGCAAGCTCGGCGGCGGCCTGCTGCAGGAACGCGAGCGCCGCTTCGAGCGTGCGGCCTTCGGCTCGCAGCAGCGCCTGATAGACGAACGGCGGCAGGTGCGCGTCGCGTCGCTCCGCGAGCGTCGAGTTGGCGAAGCCGACGTAGTCGTGACGGCCCAGCGCGTGATACAGCGCGTGGCGCGGATAGCGCGTCTGCACCAGCACTTCACCCGGCAGACCAGCGCGGCCCGCGCGGCCGCTCACCTGCATAAGCTGTGCGAACAGGCGCTCGCTCGCGCGGAAATCATGCGAAAACAGCGCGGTATCGGCATTCAGCACGCCTACCAGCGACACGCGCTGGAAATCGTGCCCTTTCGCGATCATCTGTGTACCGACCAGAATATCGACCTCGCCCGCGTGCACGTCGGAGAACAACGCCTGCGCGCTGCCTTTGCGGCGCGTGCTATCGGCATCGATACGCAGCACGCGGGCGCCCGGAACCGCGCTGGCGAGCGTTTCCTCGACGCGCTGCGTGCCGCGCCCGAGCGGTGCGATGTCGACGTTGCCGCACTCCGGGCACGAACGCGGGATACGAGACTCCCAGCCGCAGTGATGGCAGCGCAGCGCGCGCTCGGGCTTGTGCAGCACGACGTAGGCGCTGCAGCGTGGACAACCGGCCACCCAGCCGCACGCGTCGCAGGCGAGTTGCGGCGCGTAGCCACGTCGGTTCAGGAACACGAGACTCTGCTCGCCGCGTTCGAGCCGCGCCTTGATCGCGGCGATCAACGGACCCGACAAGCCTTCGATCGACGCCCGCCCGCGGCGGCGCTCGTCTTCGAGATCGATCAGGCGTACGGCCGGCAGCGCGGCGTCGGCGACGGCCCGGCGCGACAGCGTGAGCCGCTTGTAGCGGCCCTGATCGGCCTGCCACCAGCTCTCGAGCGATGGCGTCGCCGAGCCGAGCACGACCGGCACACCGAGCTGTTTCGCCCGATAAATCGCGAGATCGCGCGCCGAATAGCGCAAGCCCTCCTGCTGCTTGTAGGCCGGATCGTGCTCTTCGTCGACAACGATGATCGCCAGCCGCGGCAGCGACGCGAGTACCGCGAGCCGTGTGCCGAGCACGATGCGAGCACGGCCGGTGTGGGCGGCGAACCAGTTGCGGGCGCGCTCGCCTTCGGCGAGGCCGCTGTGCAGCGTGACGATCGCGCTGGCGTCGAGCGCGGCGAAGCGGGCACGGAACGCCGCCTCGAACTGCGGCGTCAGGTTGATTTCCGGCACCAGCACGAGCGCTTGCGCATCCGGCCTGGCGGCCAGAATCGCGGCGAGTGCGCGCAGGTACACCTCGGTTTTGCCGCTGCCCGTCACGCCGTGCAGCAGGAACGGCGCGAAGCCGTCGGCGGCGCGGATAGCTTCGACAGCACTCGCCTGCTCGTCGGTGAGGGTCGGCAGGACCGGCGCGGGCGCGTCCGGCAGCGAAGCGGCGGCGGGCACCGCGGCGGCGTCGATCACGTCGAGCGTCACCCAGCCAGCGGCCTGCCATGTGTCGAGTGTCGCCAGCGCTTTCGGATGCAGCGCGCGGGCGTCGGCGGCGAGCAGGAAGTCGGCTTGCGCGAGTGCTTGCGCGAGCGCTCGGAGCGCCGTCGCGCGGGCCGGCAACGTGTCAGGCAATGCCGTGCGGCCCTCAGGCGTCAACCGATAGCGCTCTTCCGGCGCGAACAGCCGCGACCAGCGCGACGCGTCGCGCAGCGCCTGCGGCAGCGCGGGCAGCGCCACTTCGCCGAGACTGCGTTGATAGTAGTCCGCGGCGAACCCGGCGAGCGCGAGCCAATGCGCCGACACCGGCGGACACGACGCGCAGACCTTATCCACATCCCGCAGGCGTTCGGCGGGCACCTCGCTGTGAGCGACCACCTCGCAGATCAGCCCCACCACGTGCCGTTTACCGAACGGAACGCTGACGAGCGCGCCCACGACAGCCGCCTCGGATGTGCCGCAGCGGTAGTCGAACAAGGTCGGCAGCGGATGATCGAGCGCGACGCGGACGAACACTTCGTTCACTCGGCGAGGCGCTGAGGACGAGCCGGCACGAGGCCAAATCGCGGCGCGCGGTGGCTCGCGCGGTAGGCGATACCGTCGAAGTTAAAGTAAAACCTTAATTTCACCGCTAAGTTTTGGATTCGGCTGAACAATTCCGCTCGGCGCGTGGCCCTGTGGATAACTTTGTTGAGAACTTCGCTTCGGCGGGCCGCAAATGGCCTAGCGACGGCCTTGTGTGGGATTCCGCACATTTCATCCCGCGCGCCGCAAAGCCTTGCCCGACAAGGCTCAGATTAAATGCGCCGGCTATGTGCAAGGGTCCTGCCACGATTAAAGCCTCTACTGCGCCGCAGCGTGCGAAGTGTGCATAAGTCAACTCTTGACTTTCGTAAGACCACCATCTGACGGCCTCTTCGAGGAACTACGGTCCTTAGGCCCAGAGCCCAATTCGCTGCAATGCAACACGAAACGGTAACGATTACAGTCTCACGAGGGCGTATGTGCACCACTACGAATCGCGCGGCTGTGACGATGCACTTCGTCGACCAGCTCGGCAACATGCTCTGGCGGCGTGAACTGCGAAATGCCATGACCCAGGTTGAAAACGTGGCCGGGATGATTGCCGAAGCTGTCGAGCACCGCGCGCGCTTCCATGCGGATAGCGGCGGGTGGTGCAAACAGCACCGACGGATCGATGTTGCCCTGAAGCGCCACCTTGTTACCGACACGCTCGCGCGCCTTACCGAGATTCACGGTCCAGTCGAGGCCCACCGCGTCGACACCGCTCGCGGCGATATCGTCGAGCCACAGGCCACCGCCCTTCGTGAAGGCGATCACGGGCACTTTTTCGCCGTCGTGCTCGCGCTTCAGCTGACTGACCACCTGCTCGATGTAGCGCAGCGAAAAGCGCTGGTAGATGCCATCGGCGAGCGCTCCGCCCCATGTGTCGAAAATCATCACTGCTTGCGCGCCGGCTTCGATTTGCGCGTTCAGATACGCCGCGACCGAGCGCGCGTTGATCTCGAGAATCCGCTGCAGCAAATCGGGACGCGCGTACAGCATCGATTTGATCGTGCGAAAGTCCGCCGAGCCCCCGCCTTCTACCATGTAGCACGCGAGCGTCCACGGACTGCCCGAGAAGCCGATCAAAGGCACCCGCTGGCGGCCTTGCGCGTCCTTTAGCGCCGAGCGGATTTCACGCACGGCGTCGGTCACGTAGCGCAGTGTCGCGTCGATGTCCGGCACCGCGAGGCGCGCGACGTCGTCTTCGGTGCGCACCGGACGGGCAAATTTCGGCCCCTCGCCGTTGACGAAATCGAGGCCGAGGCCCATCGCGTCGGGCACGGTTAGGATGTCGGAGAACAGGATCGCGGCGTCGAGCGGATACCGATCGAGCGGCTGCAGCGTGACTTCCGTCGCGAAAGCCGGATTCTTCGCGAGACCGAGGAAACTGCCCGCGCGGCCGCGCGTGGCGTTGTATTCCGGCAGATAGCGGCCAGCTTGCCGCATCAGCCAGATCGGCGTGTAGTCGGTGGGCTGGCGCAGCAGCGCGCGCAGGAAAGTGTCGTTCAGGAGTTGATGGGCCACGTTGCGTGCGACTGGAGGGCTGAGGGCAAAAGAGCATTTTACCGGAGGCGGCCGCGGTCATCGCGCATCGCGGGGTAATCGACGTTGCGACGGCGCGTCGTGGGAAGCGGGCGAAGTGCAGCTCGGGCGCACCTCCGCCACTTGCCGGCCGCCACTGCGTGTACGGCTTCGGGTCGCTGTCTTCTGCTGCCCCGGTCACCCTGGCTGAACGGCCGATGTTCAAGCCCGCGCTGCCAAGCTACTATCCGACAGCTTTACCGATGAATTACACACTACACACCACCAGGAGACTCGATGAAGAAGGCAGCACTCGCAATGCTCGGCGCGCTCGCCGGCGTCCTGATGCAGGTCGGCGTGGCCAACGCCCAAGGCGCCGCGGCCGCGCCGTCCAGGCTCGACGACATCATCAACCGCGGCACGATACGCGCCTGCACGACCGGCGACTACAAGCCGTACTCGTTCTACAAAGGCGATGGCCAGTTCGAGGGCATCGATATCGACATGGCCGAGTCGCTCGCGAAGTCGCTCGGCGTGAAGGTCGAGTTCGTCAAGACGTCGTGGTCGAACCTGATGAACGACTTCGTCGCGAAGTGCGACATCGGCATCGGCGGTGTGTCGCCGACGCTCGAGCGCCAGAAGCATGCGTTCTTGACTCAGGCTTACATGATCGACGGCAAGACGCCGATCGTCCGTTGCGACGACGTCAACAAATATCAGACGGTCGCGCAAATCGATCAACCGTCCACGCGAGTGATCGTCAACCCGGGTGGCACCAACGAGAAGTTCGCGAAGCAATACTTCACGCACGCGAACGTGACCGTTTATCCGGACAACGTGACGATCTTCAAACAGATTCTCGCGGGCAAGGCGGACGTGATGGTGACGGATGCGTCGGAGACCTTGCTACAGCAGAAGCTCAATCCCGGCCTATGCTCGGTGCATCCGGACAAGCCGTTTCAGTACGGCGAGAAGGCATGGCTGCTGCCGCGCGGCGACGTCGCGTTCCAGCAATACGTCGATCAGTGGCTGCACCTCGCCCGAGCGACCGGCGAGTATCAGGCTGTTTCGGACAAGTGGTTGAAGTAAGCCGGCCGTGTCCGTGCCGGGCCGTCAGTTGCTAACTAATTGCGGCAAGGGCGGTTTGCGCGGGCCTGAAGGTGTCGCATCGGCGAGGATGTAACGAAGGGCGACGTCTTCGAGCTGTAATAACTGCCGGATCAGCTCTATGAGGAAGACATGCGCCCCTTTTTAATCAGTCGCGCACGCGGCTTCGTGTCGCTGCATTGCAGCGCGGATTTTCGCCGGTTTGCGAATATTTCGGGGCATAGTCGCAGTGCTTGTTCCGCAGGAACTTCGTCGCTCGAAAGCTGCAAATGCAACTATTTCGCGCTGATGAATGACCGAATTTATACTGCGATGTGCGTCATGGCTGGCGTCAATCATGCTTCTGGAACCGCGTCGCAGGCATCGGTAAAAACTACGTTTCATACGCTTTTATTTTGGCAATAAATCCCGCAACGCCTTGTCTGGCGGGCGTTACAACCTGAAACACTTTGTTACCGCCTTCGTAGGTTAATTCGCCCACAATGCCCTCAACGGTTTCAACACGGATGTGGCTGTGTGCGTGGTGTGAGCGGATACGATGCACTTGCCGGTCGGCGGTTGCCGAAGCCCTGTGAAGGGGCATCCCTGCTGGGGCCGTGATCGACGCAGGGTCGTCGGCATAACCGTCCCATCATTGGTCTCCTCGCGCTAACCCCGTAGCGTGTGGTTTTTAGCGGGCTCCAGGCCCGCTTTTTTTTCGTCTGCTCAAACGTTTGCGCGCGACGAATGTCCGCCGCGCAACTTCGGTTCTACTCCTTGCCCATTGCTCATGTTTGGCTGCGGAGCCTGCCGCGGCAGCGTCATGCCGTCTTGTCCTCTCTGAGTTTCAATTCGCTGATCATGCTTTCGCGCATCACGAATTTTTGTACCTTGCCGGTCACGGTCATAGGTAGTTCGTCGACGAAGCGGATATATCGCGGCACCTTGTAGTGCGCAATCTGTCCGTGGCAGAACTGCTGGATCTCTTCTGCCGTTGCCTGTTCACCCGTCCGCAGCACGATCCACGCGCATACTTCTTCGCCGTACCTGGTATCGGGCACGCCGAAGACCTGCACGCTCTGGATCTTCGGATGGCGGAACAGAAACTCCTCGATCTCGCGCGGATAGATGTTTTCGCCGCCGCGAATCAGCATGTCCTTCAGCCGGCCGACGATGTTGCAATAGCCTTCGCCGTCGAGCGTCGCAAGGTCGCCCGTATGCATCCAGCCGTCGACGATGCTCTCGTGCGTCTTCGCTTCGTCGCCCCAGTAACCGAGCATCACCGAGTAGCCGCGCGTGCATAGCTCGCCGGTTTCGCCAACCGGGACGATATTGCCCAGTGGATCGACGATTTTCACTTCGAGATGCGGCTGGATGCGCCCGACAGTCGTCGTCCGCTTATCGAGAGGATCGGTCGTCGAGCTTTGAAACGAGACCGGGCTGGTTTCCGTCATGCCGTAGGCGATCGTGATCTCGCTCAGGTGCATCTTCGAGACGACCTTCTTCATCGTCTCGATCGGGCACGGCGAGCCCGCCATGATGCCGGTGCGCAGCCGCGAGAAGTCGTAAGACGCGAAGGTCGGATGGTCGAGTTCGGCGATGAACATCGTCGGCACGCCGTGCAGCGCGGTGCATTTTTCCTCGGCTGTCGCGGCGAGCGTCGCGGCGGGATCGAAGCCCTCGCCCGGGAACACCATCTTCGCCCCGACCGACACGCATGCGAGCACCGCCAGCACCATCCCGAAGCAGTGGTACAGCGGCACTGGAATGCACAGGCCGTCCTGCTCACTGAGCCGCATCGCCATCGCGATATAGCGCGCGTTGTTCACGACGTTGCGATGCGTCAGCGTCGCGCCCTTTGGATTGCCCGTTGTGCCGCTGGTGAACTGGATGTTGATTGGTTCACGGCACGACAGCGTCGCGCCGATCGCATCGAGCCGGGTGACGTCGAACGACGCGCGCCCACGCTCGATCACATCGGAAAAGCTCAGCATGCCTGGCGTCTCCGTGTCGCACATGCGGATCACGTAGCGCAGCTCCGGCAGCCGCGCGGCATGCAGTTCGCCCGGCGGCTGCGTCGCGAGTTCGGGCGCAAGCTCCTGCAGCATCTCGAGGTACATCGACGTCTTGAAGCGCTCCGCGGTGATGATCGCCTTGCAACCGACCTTGTTCAGCGCATATTCGAGCTCCGCGAGCCGGTAGGCCGGATTGATATTGACGAGGATCGCGCCGATACGCGCGGTCGCGAACTGCGTCAGCAGCCACTCGACGCGGTTCGGCGACCAGATGCCTACGCGGTCGCCCTTGGCGATGCCGAGTGCAAGCAGCCCGGACGCCAGCACGTCCACTTCTTGCGCGAATTCGCTCCACGTCCAGCGAATGCGCTGCTCGCGAAACACCACGGCCGGTCGTTCGGGAAAGCGCGCCGCGGTGTCGCGCAGAAACTCGCCGACGGTCGCTTCGCTCAACGGATTTTCAGTCGACCCGCGCACGTACGACAGTCCATCTGCGGGTTCGATGAGCGCACCTTCGCCCGAGCTATGCGTTGCCATGGTGTTGTCTCCGTGAGCGCGAGCGCGCTCGATTGAAATGAATTTGAAATCGATTGTGCACCGGCGCGTACCGGGCCGGCATCAAGTCTTACCCGCACCGCATCGAGCCGACCGACGCCTATGTCTCCACCCTCATGGATTTTGCCGTCCTTTACGTAAACGTCAACCAGATATCAAAAAAAAGCAGCCGCGTGGGCTGCTTTCTTCTGCTACGTGCTGCTTTAGTGCTGGCCGCGCAGCTTGCGCAGACGCTGGATTGCCGCGAGTTGTGCGGTCGCGTACGCGAGCTCCGCTTGTGCGGTCGCGTACTCGAGGTTCGAACCCGTGTTCTGCAGCGCCTCTTCCGCACGCTTGCGTGCGTCTTCGGCCTTGGCTTCGTCGAGATCCTTGCCACGAATCGCGGTGTCGGCGAGAACCGTCACTGCGCCCGGCTGGACTTCAAGGATGCCGCCGGCGACGAACACAAACTCTTCTTCGCCGTTTTCAACTTCGATGCGCACCGCACCCGGACGGATCCGTGTGATGAGCGGCGTGTGGCCCGGCAGAATGCCGAGTTCACCCGCTTCGCCTGGCAGCGCGACGAACTTCGCCTGGCCCGAGAAGATTTCCTCTTCCGCGCTGACGACGTCTACTTTAATGGTTGCCATATGTGTCGACTCCTGTCGACGAGAGTTAGCGCTTTGTGCTGACCCCCGTCCCATGCAAGGCGGGTTGAGCGTAATAAGAGACGCTGGCTTTGCTCAACACTACCGTTTTGGCAGTCGTGATGCGCGAGGCCCGCGCCCGCTTCGTTACACCCGACCTTTACTGGATCTTCTTGGCCTTTTCGAAGGCTTCGTCGATCGTGCCGACCATGTAGAACGCTTGCTCCGGCAGGTGATCGCACTCGCCTTCGACGATCATCTTGAAGCCGCGGATCGTTTCCTTCAGCGGCACGTACTTGCCCGGCGAACCCGTGAACACTTCAGCGACGTGGAACGGCTGCGACAGGAAACGCTGGATCTTACGAGCACGCGCGACGGCGAGCTTGTCTTCCGGCGCGAGTTCGTCCATGCCCAGAATCGCGATGATGTCGCGCAGTTCCTTGTAGCGCTGCAGCGTTTGCTGCACGCCGCGCGTGATCGAGTAGTGCTCTTCGCCGATCACGTGCGGGTCGATCTGACGCGAGGTCGAATCGAGCGGGTCCACCGCGGGGTAGATACCGAGCGAAGCGATGTCACGCGACAGCACGACGGTTGCGTCCAGGTGGCCGAAGGTCGTAGCCGGCGACGGGTCGGTCAGGTCGTCCGCAGGGACGTACACGGCCTGCACCGACGTAATCGAGCCAGTCTTGGTCGACGTAATCCGCTCTTGCAGCTTACCCATTTCTTCAGCCAGCGTCGGCTGATAGCCCACTGCCGACGGCATACGGCCGAGCAGTGCCGACACTTCGGTACCGGCCAGCGTGAAACGGTAGATGTTGTCGACGAAGAACAGCACGTCGAGGCCTTCGTCACGGAAGTGCTCGGCCATCGTCAGACCGGTCAGCGCAACGCGCAGACGGTTGCCCGGCGGCTCGTTCATCTGGCCGTACACCAGCGCGACTTTGTCGAGAACGTTCGAGTCCTTCATTTCATGATAGAAGTCGTTCCCTTCGCGGGTACGCTCGCCCACACCGGCGAACACGGAGTAACCGCCGTGTTCCTTCGCGATGTTGTTGATCAGTTCCATCATGTTCACGGTTTTGCCCACACCGGCGCCACCGAACAGACCCACCTTACCGCCCTTTGCGAACGGGCAGATCAGGTCGATAACCTTGATGCCGGTTTCGAGCAGTTCGGTCGACGGCGACAGTTGGTCGAACGCCGGAGCCTTCTGGTGGATCGCACGCGTGGTTTCGCTCGAGATCGGGCCGGCTTCGTCGATCGGACGGCCCAGCACGTCCATGATACGGCCGAGGGTTGGCTTGCCGACCGGCACGCTAATCGGGTTGCCCGTGTTCTTCACGATCGTGCCGCGGCGCAGACCGTCCGAAGCACCCAGACAGATGGTACGGACCACGCCGTCGCCCAGCTGCTGCTGGACTTCGAGCGTCAGCTCCGAACCTTCGAGAATGAGCGCGTCGTAGATCTTCGGCATGGATTCACGCGGAAATTCCACGTCGATCACCGCGCCGATGCACTGTACGATCTTGCCTTCTACCAAAGCAGTAGTACTCATCGCTTTTCCTTTAGATACTCAATTCTTCACTCGCGCAAAGGCGCAGTTTCTCCGATGGGTGCGCCGCTCGGGCGCACACGCAACGACCTGTCTGACCGAGGTCAGACGGCCGCCGCTCCACCGACGATTTCCGACAGTTCTTTCGTGATCGCGGCCTGACGGCTCTTGTTGTACACGAGCTGCAGATCGCTGATGACCGTCTTCGCGTTGTCCGAAGCGGCTTTCATCGCGACCATGCGGGCCGACTGCTCCGATGCCATGTTTTCCGCGACGGCCTGATAGACCAGCGCTTCGACATAACGCACCAGGAGTTCGTCCACCACTGCTTGCGCATCCGGCTCGTAGATGTAGTCCCACTGCGTGCTCGGCGTCGTACCGTCTTCTTCCGTGCGCTCGAACTGGTCCGCCGACAACGGCAGCAGTTGCTCGATCACCGGCTCCTGCTTCATCGTGTTGACGAAGCGCGTGTACGCGAGGTACACCGCCGAAATCTTGCCTTCCGAGAACAGGTCGAGTTGCACCTTCACGGCGCCGATCAGCTTTTCCAGATGCGGCGTATCGCCCAGATGCACGACGTTCGACACGACCTTCGCCTGCAGACGGTTCAGGAAGCCCAGACCCTTGCTGCCGATCGCGGTTGCCTCGATCGTCTTGCCCTGACCTTCAAGTTCCTTGAACCTCTGCAGCGACGCGCGCAGCACGTTGGTGTTCATCCCGCCGCAAAGACCTTTATCAGTCGTGACGAGGATGATACCGGCCGCCTTTGCGCCTTCGTTCGACACCATGAACGGGTGACGATACTCCGGGTTCGCACGGCTCATGTGCGCGGCGATGTCGCGGACCTTGTCGGCATACGGGCGAGCAGCGCGCATGCGCTCCTGAGCGCGGCGCATCTTTGATGCGGCCACCATCTCCATCGCTTTCGTGATCTTGCGCGTGTTTTGCACGCTCTTGATCTTGCCGCGAATTTCCTTCATTCCAGCCATTGCTTGCTCCTTTGTCGGCCCGAGTTAGCGCCTCAGCGCTTACTCGGGTCCCATGCAAAGCGGCCGAAGCGGCGCGGGAGCATTCGCATGCGGCCCGCGCCGCTTCAAGGTCCGTTTATGCCTTGCGGATCACTCGCGGATCAATACGCGCCGGACTTCTTGAAGTCTTTGACGGCCGTGTGCAGCAGGCCTTCGTCGTCCTTCGAGAGTTCCTTGGTATCTTCGATACGCTTGACCAGGTCAGCATGGCTCGACTTCAGGTGATCGCGCAGGCCCTTCTCGAACGGCAGGACTTGGGCAACTTCGAGGTCGTCGAGATAGCCGTTGTTCGCTGCGAACAGCGACACAGCCAGTTCCCACACTTGCAGCGGCTGATACTGCGGCTGCTTCAGCAGTTCCGTCACGCGGCGGCCGCGCTCGAGCTGCTTGCGGGTCGCTTCGTCGAGGTCCGATGCGAACTGCGCGAACGCAGCGAGTTCACGGTACTGCGCGAGGTCGGTACGGATACCGCCCGACAGCTTCTTCACGACCTTCGTCTGAGCCGCACCACCCACGCGCGACACCGACACGCCAGCGTTAATTGCCGGGCGGATACCTGCGTTGAAGAGGTCGGTTTCAAGGAAGATCTGGCCGTCGGTAATCGAGATCACGTTCGTCGGAACGAATGCGGTCACGTCGCCTGCCTGCGTTTCGATGACCGGTAGTGCCGTCAGCGAACCGCTCTTGCCCTTCACTTCACCGTTGGTGAACTTCTCGACGTACTCTTCCGAGACGCGAGCAGCACGCTCGAGCAGACGCGAGTGCAGATAGAACACGTCACCCGGGTAAGCTTCACGGCCCGGCGGGCGGCGCAGCAGCAGGGAGATCTGACGGTATGCCCAAGCCTGCTTGGTCAAGTCGTCATAAACGATCAGCGCGTCCTGGCCGCGATCGCGGAAGTATTCGCCCATCGTGCAACCGGCGTACGGCGCGAGGTATTGCATTGCGGCCGAATCCGAAGCCGAAGCGGCGACGACGATCGTGTATTCGAGCGCGCCCGATTCTTCGAGCTTGCGCACCACGTTCATGATCGACGAAGCCTTCTGGCCGATCGCGACGTAGATACAGACGAGGTTCTTGCCCTTCTGGTTGATGATCGCGTCGACTGCGACTGCGGTCTTGCCGCACTGACGGTCGCCGATGATCAGCTCACGCTGGCCACGGCCGATCGGCACCATCGAGTCGATCGACTTCAGACCGGTTTGGACCGGTTCCGAAACCGACTTACGCCAGATCACCCCCGGTGCAATCTTTTCGATTGCGTCGGTCATCTTCGCGTTGAGCGGGCCCTTGCCATCGATTGGGTTGCCGAGCGCGTCGACCACACGCCCGAGCAGTTCCGGACCAACCGGCACTTCGAGAATGCGGCCCGTCGTCTTGACGATGTCGCCTTCCGAAATGTGTTCGTATTCACCCAGAATCACGGCGCCGACCGAGTCGCGCTCGAGGTTCAGCGCCAGACCGAAGGTGTTGCCCGGGAATTCGAGCATTTCGCCCTGCATCACTTCCGACAGACCGTGGATACGCACGATACCGTCGGTCACGGAGATCACGGTGCCCTGGTTGCGAACGTCTGCGCTCGCTTCAAGGCCCTGGATCCGGCTCTTGATCAGCTCGCTGATCTCAGAGGGATTGAGTTGCATTATTCGCTCCTGATAGTCAATTCTGTTGCGTGCCAGCCGCTAAAGCGCGAAGCGCTTCAGGCCGTCAGGGCCGTTTGCATCCTGGCGAGCCGCGCGCGGACCGAGGTATCGAGCACTTCGTCGCCGACCGTCACGCGTACGCCGCCGATCAGCGACTGATCGATTTCGACCGTCGGCTTCAGCTTGCGCTTGAACTTGCGTTCGAGGCTTGCGACGAGTTCGTTCAACTGCGCACCTTCGAGCGGGAATGCGCTGACGATCAGCACATCTGCCGCGCCTTCGCGGGCGTTCTTCAACTCTTCGAACTGCGAGGCGATTTCAGGCAGCAGCTGCAGGCGATGGTTGTCCACCAGCATCTGCACCAGATTCTTCGCTTGCGCGTTGTCCGTGAGCGGCGACTTGACCGCAGCCAGCAGCAGATCGCTAACCTGGGCGCGGCTCACTTTCGGGCTCGAGGCGATCGACAGCACATCGGGCAAACGCGCAACCTGTGCCAGCTCCTGCACGAGCGTGGACCAGGCGGCGATGTCACCAGCTTCGGCCACGCCAAACAGCGCTTCCGCGTACGGACGGGCGATGGTTGCAAGTTCGGCCATGATCAGAGCTCGGCTTTCAGTTGATTCAGCAGGTCAGCGTGAGCTGCCTGGTCGACTTCGCGCTTCAGGATCTGTTCAGCGCCCTTCACAGCGAGTGCAGCGACTTCGCCACGCAGCGCTTCGCGCGCTTTCACGACTTGCTGGTCCGCTTCGGCCTTCGCCTGCGCGATGATGCGGGCGGCTTCCGCCTGCGCCTGAGCCTTGATTTCGTCGGCGACTGCGACAGCGCGCTTTTCAGCGTCGGCGATGCGTTGCTGGCCGTCGTTGCGAGCCTGGGCCAGTTCCTGGTCGACGCGCTTGTGAGCGGCTTCGAGTTCCTGCTTGCCCTTTTCCGCGGCGGACAGACCGTCGGCGATCTTCTTCGCGCGCTCGTCGAGGGCGTTGATCAGCGGCGGCCACACGAATTTCATCGTGAACCACGCGAGGATCAGGAACACGACCATTTGCGCAAACAGGGTTGCGTTGAGATTCACGGTGTTTCCTTAAACGTTGCTTGTTCGGAAAGTGAAACGGCAAGGCGCTCATCGATTCTGCTCGATCAGCGCCCCAGTACCCGTTCCGCCCTGCGCCTTTACTTGTTATAGCTCAAGCGCAAACCTCCGAGGAACCTCAGCCTGCCAGCTTCGAGAGCAGCGGGTTCGCGAACGCAAACAGCATTGCCACACCAACGCCAATCAGGAACGCCGCATCGATCAGACCAGCCAGCAGGAACATCTTGGTTTGCAGCGGGTTCATCAGTTCCGGCTGACGGGCACATGCTTCGATGTACTTGCCGCCCATCAGACCGATACCGATACAGGCGCCGATAGCACCCAGGCCGATGATGATGCCGATACCGATGGCGGTCAGACCCTGGATGTTGGCGATGAAAGCTTGCATGATCACTCCTTTGTGAAAAGTCTTTTAGAACTGGTTGGAACTGGGATTTAAAAAACTACGATTCTTTGCCGACAACGCGGGTTAGTGCGCGTCGTGTGCCTGGCCGATGTACACCAGCGTCAGCATCATGAAAATGAACGCCTGCAGCAGAACGATCAGGATGTGGAAGATTGACCACACTGTGCCGGCGACCACGTGGCCGATGAAGCCAAGCACCGTCGTGTCCGCGCCGAAGCTCCAGATGCTGCCGAGCAGGGCAATCAGCAGGAACAACAGTTCGCCCGCGTACATGTTGCCGAATAGCCGCATGCCGAGCGACACCGTCTTCGCGACGAACTCGATGATGTTCAGTGCCAGGTTCGGGATCCACAGCAGCGGATGCGCGCCGAACGGAGCGGACAGCAGTTCATGCACGAAGCCGCCAGCGCCCTTGATCTTGAAGTTGTAGTAAATCATCAGCACGAACACGCCGAGTGCGATGCCGATCGTGCCGTTCAGGTCGGCGGTCGGCACGAGGCGGTGGTGCGGAATGACTTCGGAGAGGCCCAGCCAGCCGATCAAGCGGCCCGGCAGGTCGACCGGGATAAAGTCGAGCGAGTTCATCAGCGCGACCCAGACAAACACCGTCAGCGCGAGCGGCGCGATGAAGGTGCGCGAGCCGTGGATCATGGCCTTCGATTGATCCTCGACCATTTCGACCAGCATTTCGATCGCGCATTGGAAGCGGCCCGGCACGCCGGACGTCGCCCTGCGGGCTGCCAGATGCAGCACGAGGATCGTGACGAGACCGCACACGATCGACCAGAAAAGGGTGTCGAGATTCCACACATGGATGTCGAAAATCGACGTCTGGTGTGCGGTGGAAAAGTTCTGCAAGTGGTGCGCGATGTACTCGGACGGATCCATTGCGCGCGTGCCTTCGCTAGCTGCCATATCGTTAAAGCCACCCAAATTGTCGAAAATCGTTCTAGGCCGTTCCACCCAAAGACGGTATTGCGGGAACGCGCCGGGTGCGGGCCCTGTCTCGTCCGCACACCCGTGCCGGCGCTACGCGCCGGCAATAAATTCTTTTTGCTGCTATTTTTTGTGCTGCTACCTTAGCGCCACGCCAAGGCGATCCAGTAAGTCTTCAGCGCGATGAGGTAGGTCACCAGCAGCGGAATCCAACGTACGTCGTGATACCAGAAGGCGATTGCGACAAACATCGCAATCGTTGTCCCCATTTTTAATGCTTCGCCGATCATCCAACTCATCACGGTCTCGGCGCCGCCCAGCTTTTCCAGTCGCGCCGCGAACAACGCACCCGGCACCCAGCAGATCGCCCCCCCCAGGAACGCTGACAGCGCAGCAGCGCCCGGCGGCTTGTAGAACAGCCACCACAACAGCGTTGCAACCAGGGACAAAACCATTTGCGCTGCGACGACCCTGAACGGCGTCACGCGCGATGGACGACCCACGCCGGGACCAAACAGCTTTTCCGCCTCGGCCCGCGTGAGCGGAACGATATTGTTATCTTCCTGCGCGTCATCCCACGCTTCGGCCGGATCGAACTGCCGACTGGCGGACGTCTCGGGTGCGGAGCGTTCAGCGCGGTGTCTGTCGTCACCATTTTCCGGCGACAGATTCGACGTTTTAACCGCCATCCCAATGTTCCGAAAGTCTCGTTCAGCCCGCGAGTTTACGCAGCGCTTACGGGGTTGCCGTGCAATTAAATCCGGGCGATTGTAAGCGATAGTTGCAGGCAATTCAAGACTTTAGGCGAACCTATAATGGGGTGCAACGTACCTTCACGGTGCGGTAAAACATATGCTAACGACGCGAATCACGTCAAATGTAAGGTGGACGGGGGGCGGCAAAATCCGTGGGGGTAGTCGCGTGGATCGTAGCTCTTTGGCAGGCCGTTTCGACGCTGCGACGGACGTCTCGAAAATGCAACAAACGCCGCTTTTTTAAGGGCTAAACGGGACAGCTCTTCAATTGAACCGAGCCATAATCGCCGCGATTTTCATGATGATCGAGCCGCTTTGCGATAGCGGCTCGTAAGGATGATTACCGCGTCGATGTCGAAGGCTTGAAACTAGGATTCCTGATTATCTTTGCATCGTTTGTTTGGAATCCACGATAATTGCTCGCACTGAGGTAAACCAACTCGCGGCAATGCTCACGCACACGCCGCCAGCCGCTCACCACCCTTCGCTGCTAAGCGCCATTCTGCGCTCAGACGTTCGCGTTCCCGCGCAAGCGGACAAGAATGCCTTCCAACGCGTCGAGATCGCCAAAGTCCACCAGCACCTGGCCGCGACCGCGTCGACCGAGCTTGATTTTCACCGTCGCCGACAACAGGTCCGACAGTTCCTCTTCTAGCCGTCGCGTGTCGCGGCCGCCATCCGGGTTCGCGCGCGCCTTGACCGCCGGCGTCACTTTCGTGGTCATCGCGACCAGCTTTTCGGTCTCGCGCACAGACAGGCGCTTGTTGACGACCTGATTGGCCAGCGTGATCTGCGTCGCGGCATCGACCGCGAGCAGCGCGCGAGCGTGACCCATGTCGAGATCGCCGGCGAGCAACATCGTCTGTACCGGTGTCGCGAGATTCAGCAGCCGCAGGAGGTTCGACACCGCGCTGCGCGAACGGCCCACCGACTCTGCCGCCTGCTCATGCGTGAAATTGAATTCGTCCAGCAGGCGCTGGATGCCCTGAGCCTCTTCGAGCGGATTCAGATCCTCGCGCTGGATGTTCTCAATCAGCGCCATCGCCGCGGCGGCCTGATCGGGCACGTCCTTCACGAGCACCGGCACCTCATCGAGGCCCGCGAGTCGCGCTGCGCGAAAACGCCGCTCACCCGCGATGATCTCGTAGCGATCCGCCGCGATCGGACGCACGAGAATCGGCTGCATCAGCCCTTGCGCGCGGATGCTTGCCGCGAGTTCCTGCAGCGCACCTTCGTCCATGCGCGTACGCGGCTGGTATTTGCCAGCCTGCATCTTGCCGAGCGGCAGTACGTTCGGCGCACCGTCGATCACCGCTGCTTCGGTGATATCCGCGGTGCCGCCGAGCAATGCCTCCAGACCGCGGCCCAGTCCCTTCTTTCTTGCTACTGCGTTCATCGTGCTTCCTCGATCCGCTTAGGATGCCTGGGGCGCGTCATTCAGCGCGCGCACCCGCTCAATCATTTCGACGCCGAACTGCACGTACGCCTGCGCGCCTCGCGACGCCCTGTCGAACACCACACCGGGCAGCCCGTAGCTGGGTGCCTCGGCCAATCGCACATTGCGTGGAATCACCGCGTCGAACACCTTGTCGCCGAAGTGCTCTTTCAATTGATCCGAGACTTGCTGTTGCAACGTGATGCGCGGATCGAACATCACGCGCAGCAGACCGATCACCTTGAGGTCGCGATTCAGGTTCGCGTGCACCTGCTTGATCGTATTGACGAGGTCGGACAGCCCTTCGAGCGCGAAGTATTCGCACTGCATCGGAATGACGACGCCGTGCGCGGCGCATAGTCCGTTGAGCGTCAGCAGCGACAGAGCCGGCGGGCAATCGATCAGCACGAAATCGTACTCGCCCTCGATCGCAGCGAGCGCCGTCCTAAGTTGACGCTCGCGATTCTGCATGCTGACGAGCTCGACCTCGGCGCCCGCGAGCTCACGGTTCGCGGGCAGCACGTCGTATCCGATCGCCTCGGGCCGCACGCGCGCATCGGCCACCGACACGCTGTCCACGAGCACCTCGTAAACCGTGTTCGCACATTCGGCTTTGTCGATACCGCTGCCCATCGTGGCGTTGCCTTGCGGGTCCAGATCGATGAGAAGGACTCGCTGTCCCTGCGCTGCCAGGCTCGCGGCCAGATTGACTGCGGTGGTCGTCTTGCCGACACCGCCCTTCTGGTTCGCAACGCAGAAGATTTTTGCCATCGTTGGTGTGTCCCTTTTCCTGCTTGGATGAAGTGAAAATCGTTGGGGTGCCTAGAGGCCGCGCGGCCGTTAGCTTTCGCTGTCTACTCGCACCTCAATCAGGTGCCGTTCGGCGTCGAGCGACGGCACGTTCAGCCGGATGATCTGTTCCACGTGGGCACCCGCCGGTAGACGCGCGATTTCTGCATCCGGCCGCACACCCTTCATCGCCCAGATCGCGCCCTGCTCCGCAACCAGATGACGGGCCAGTGTAACGAAATCCGCGAGTTCTGCGAATGCGCGCGAGACGATTACGTCGAACTTTGCCGGTACTTCGGCGCCAGGCTGCAGCGTCTCCACCCGGCCGGTCACGACCGACAGGTTCGCGAGGCCCAGTTCGGCCTTTGCCTGCGCTTGAAATGCCGTCTTCTTATGAACGATGTCGTTCGTCGTGACGGTCCAATCGGGCAGCACAATCGCGAGCACGATGCCCGGCATGCCACCGCCCGAACCCACGTCGAGCACTGACGACGGTCCGCGCGGCGCCAGGTGCGGCACGATCGACAGCGAATCGAGGATGTGCTGAATCAGCATCTGCCGCGGATCGCGGATTGCCGTCAGGTTGTAGACGCTGTTCCACTTCGCGAGCAGCGCGACGTAATCGAGCAGCTTGCGCTGCTGCACGTCGCTGAGTTCGAGGCCAAGTTCACGGACACCGGCCGCGAGCAATGACGCCAACGCCTGCTGGTCGATTCCCCTTTGCGCTGCCGTCATTGCACCACCGGCGTGCTGTCGGCGCCGGGCTCGGCAGGTTTCGACGGGCGACGCCCGAGGCCACGCTTCAGATGGACCATCAGCAGCGAGATCGCGGCAGGCGTGATGCCCGAAATACGCGACGCCTGGCCGATCGTTTCCGGCCGGTACTGCATCAGCTTCTGGCGGGCTTCGAACGACAGTCCACGCACCTCGGTGTAGTCCAGCCCTTCGGGCAAACGGGTATTCTCTTGCGCCTCGTTGCGTTCGATCTCACCGGCCTGTCGGTCGATATAGCCTTGATATTTGACGCCGATTTCGATCTGCTCCTTAATCTGCGCGAGCAGCACGGGGTCTTCCGCTAGTGCTTCAGGCGCGCCACACGTACCATCGCGCAGCGCGCAGACGCCGTCGTAGCTGACACCCGGACGACGCAGCAGGTCCGCGAGACTGTACTCGTGGTCGATCGGCTTGCCGAGCAATGCGGTGGCTTGTTCCGCGGATAAAGTCTTAGGATTGACCCACGTTGAACGCAAGCGCTGTGTTTCACGTGAAACAGCGTCACGCTTGCGACTGAAGGCGTCCCAGCGGGCGTCATCGACTACACCGAGCTCGCGCCCGATCTCCGTCAACCGCATGTCGGCATTGTCCTCGCGCAAGCTCAGACGGTACTCCGCACGGCTCGTGAACATCCGGTACGGCTCGGACACCCCGCGTGTGACCAGATCGTCGACGAGGACGCCGAGATAAGCCTGGTCGCGCCGCGGGCACCATGCTTCCTTGCCTTGCACGAACAGACCGGCGTTGATGCCGGCCAGAACGCCCTGCGCTGCCGCCTCTTCATAGCCAGTCGTACCGTTGATCTGCCCCGCGAAGAACAGCCCACTGATCACCTTCGTTTCCAGCGATGCCTTCAGCCCACGCGGATCGAAATAGTCGTACTCGATTGCATAGCCGGGCCGCAGGATATGGGCATGCTCCAGACCGCGCATCGATCGCACCAGCTCAAGCTGCACGTCGAACGGCAGGCTCGTCGAGATCCCGTTCGGATAGAACTCGTTAGTGCTCAGACCTTCCGGCTCGAGATAGATCTGATGCGATTCCTTCGACGCAAACCGGTGAATCTTGTCCTCGATCGACGGGCAATAGCGTGGCCCCACCCCCTCGATCACGCCCGTGTACATCGGTGAACGGTCGAGACCGCCACGAATGATGTCGTGCGTCCGTTGATTCGTATGCGTGACCCAGCACGGCACTTGGCGCGGGTGCTGCTCGACGCGCCCGAGGAACGAGAACACCGGCACCGGGTCCAAGTCGCCCGGCTGCTCTTCGAGTTGCGAATAGTCGATCGTGCGACCGTCGATCCGCGGCGGTGTACCCGTCTTCAGGCGGCCCTGCGGCAGCTTCAGCTCTTTCAGCCGAGCCGACAGCGAGACTGCGGCGGGGTCACCGGCGCGGCCGCCGGTGTAGTTGTTCAAGCCCACGTGAATCTTGCCGTCGAGGAACGTGCCAGCCGTCAGCACCACCGCGCGCGACCGGAAACGAATACCCACTTGCGTGACGGCGCCGACCACGCGGTCGCCCTCGACCATTAGATCGTCGACGGCCTGCTGAAACAGCCACAGATTCGGCTGGTTCTCCAGACGATGGCGGATCGCCGCCTTGTACAGCACGCGGTCGGCCTGAGCGCGCGTCGCGCGGACCGCCGGCCCTTTCGACGAATTCAGGATGCGGAACTGGATGCCGCTTTCGTCGGTGGCAGCCGCCATGGCGCCGCCGAGCGCATCGACTTCCTTGACCAGATGGCCTTTGCCGATGCCGCCAATCGACGGATTGCAGCTCATCTGACCGAGGGTCTCGATGTTATGGGTCAAAAGCAGCGTTTTATTGCCCATGCGCGCCGACGCCAAAGCGGCTTCGGTGCCGGCATGACCGCCGCCGACGACGATTACGTCAAATTCTGTGGGAAAAAGCATCGCGGGATCTCACGCCAGATCGTCGCGTGAGCCTTCAAAGGAAAATGTATGGGCGAATTATAACGGGTTAAGTTTCGGCCCGAATTTCGTCTGAATGGTGAAACAATAAAAAAGCGGTGTGTTTCACGTGAAACACACCGCTTCCAAAGACAGCGATCGCCGAAAAAAGTGCGCGCTTATGCGACTTTTTTAGCCAAGCCGAGATAGGTTTCGATCACCCGAGGATTTTGCGCGAGGTCGGTCGCCGGCCCTTCCAGCGCCAGCTCTCCGGTTTCCAGCACGTAGCCGTAGTCGGAGATCTGCAATGCAGCCCGCGCATTCTGCTCGATCAGTAGCGTCGCGACGCCCGTCTGCCGCAACGCACTGATGATGTGGAAGATTTCCTTCACGATCAGCGGCGCAAGACCGAGGCTCGGCTCGTCCAGCATCAGCAGATCGGGCTTGCCCATCAGCGCGCGGCCGACCGCGAGCATCTGCCGTTCGCCGCCCGAAAGCGTGCCCGCCGCCTGCTTGCGCCGCTCCTTCAGCCGTGGGAACAGTTCGAACACCGGCTCCAGCTGATCGAGAAAGTTGCGCTCCCCTGCCCGCTTGCGTCGGTAAGCTCCAAGCAGCAGATTGTCCTCGACGGTCATCGAAGCGAAAAGCTCGCGCTTTTCCGGCACCAGACACATACCCAATGCGACCCGCTTTTCCACCGGCATCGCGCTGACGTCCTCTCCCTGATAGGAAACCGCGCCTTTCGCATGACCAGACGGCGGCAACGCGCCCATGATCGCATTCAGCAGCGTCGACTTCCCCGCGCCGTTCGGACCGATCACGGAGACGATCTGCCCCGCGCGCACCCTGATCGCCGCATTGTGCAGCGCCTCGACCTTGCCGTAACGGACCGACAGATGGTCCACTTCGACAATCGGTCCCGCGGCCGCCACGCCGGTCGTTGTCATGTTGTCCATCATTCCACCCCACCGAGATACGCTTCGAGCACCGCCGGATCCTGCTGCACTTCCTGCGGCAGACCTTCTGCGATTCGCGTGCCGAACTCCATCACCACGAGCCGGTCCGTCAGATTCATCACAAAATCCATGTCGTGCTCGACAAGCAGCACGCTCATCCCTTCCGCCTTTAGCTTGCGCAGCAGATCGGCGAGCTGCAGCTTTTCCTGATAGCGCAGACCAGCTGCCGGTTCGTCGAGCAATAGCAGAGTCGGATCGCAGCATAACGCGCGCGCAATTTCGATAATGCGCTGTTGACCGAGCGCCAGGCTGCCCGCTTCGTCATACATATGCTGTTCGAGGCCGACGCGGCGAATCTGCCGAGCGGCTTCGGCCATCAGCCGCGCCTCTTCCGAGCTGTTCAGCCGCACGACGCTGCGCCACACACCTGCATGGCCTCGCAGATGCGCACCGATCGCGACGTTCTCGAGCACGGTCATGCCCGGCAACAGCTTTACGTGCTGGAAGGTCCGGCCGATGCCACGCTTGACGATTTCACGTGAACTCAGCGCATCGATGCGCTCGCCGCGGAACGTGATCTCGCCGCTCGTCGCCTGCAGCACGCCGGTCACCAGATTGAACGTGGTCGACTTACCCGCGCCATTCGGTCCGATTAGCCCGATGATCTGCCCCGCTTTGACTTCGAAGCTGACATCGTTCACCGCGACGAGGCCGCCGAACTGCTTGCGCGCCTTGTTCACCGTCAGCAGGTCTTCGCCGGCCTGCGGCTTGTTGCGCTGCGGCAGAGGGACCGCGTGGTCTGCGAGATGCGCCCGCGGGCCACGCGGAAAAAAGCGTGCGACGAACGGCCACACGCCCTGCCGCGCATACTGCAGCAGCAGCACCATGATGATGCCGAACACGATCACTTCGAAGTTGCCGTTCTCGCCGAGCAGTTTAGGCAGCAGCGTTTGTAGATAATCCTGCAGCACCGTGAGGATTGCCGCGCCAAGCACCGCGCCCCAGACGTGCGAGACACCGCCCACCACCGCCATGAACAGAAACTCGATGCCGTGATTCAGCCCGAACGGCGTCGGATTCACCGCGCGCTGCAAGTGCGCGTACAGAAAGCCCGATACCGATGCAAGCACCGCCGCATAGACGAAGATCACGACGCGCATCCAGCCAGTATTGACACCCATTGCCTCGGCCATCAGACCACCGCCGCGCAGCGCGCGAATTGCGCGACCCGGACGGCTATTAAGCAGATTCTGAACAGAAACGACCGAACCGAGCACGACCAACCAGATCAGGTAATAGATATGGCGGCCGGACTCGAGGTTGATCCCAAAAACATTCAGCACCGGGATGCCGTTGATGCCGTCGTACTTGCCGAGCATCTCCAGGTTGCCGAACAGGTAGAACAGCGCAAGCCCCCACGCAATCGTGCCGAGCGGCAGGAAGTGGCCGGACAGGCGCATCGTCACGAGACCGAGCATCAGCGCGACCAGCGCAGTCACGATCACGCCCGCGATCAGTGCAAGCCACGGCGACACACCGAAGTTCGTCGTCAGATACGCGGTTGCATAAGCGCCGATGCCCACGAACGCGGCCTGCCCGAAGCTCGTCATGCCGCCGATACCGGTCAGCAGCACGAGGCCGATCGCAACGATCGAATAGAGACCGATGTAGTTCAGCAGCGTGACCCAGTACTCCGGCACATGAATCGGTTGCGGCAGAACCGGCAAAGCGAACAGCACCACGAGGAACAACCAGAAGAACTTCTTTTGCATGATCCGTTTCATCGTGTCACTCCCCTTCCTCTTCGGCATGCGGGCTCGCAAGACTGCGCCACAGCAGCACCGGGATGATCAGCGTGAACACGATCACTTCCTTATAAGCACTGGCCCAAAACGACGAATACGACTCCAGCAGACCGACGAGAATCGAGCCGGCCGCCGCGAGCGGATAGCTGACCAGACCGCCGATGATCGCGCCCACGAAGCCCTTCAAACCGATCAGGAAGCCCGAGTCGTAGTAGATCGTCGTGAGCGGCGCGACGAGGATCCCGCACAGTGCGCCGAGTCCAGCCGCCAGCGTGAACGCGAGGCGTCCCGCCTGCGTCGTGCCGATACCGACGAGCCGTGCGCCGAGCCGGTTCACCGACGTCGCGCGCAACGCCTTGCCCGAGATCGAGCGATCGAAATACAGATACAGCGCACCGATCAGCACGACCGCGGTGCCGATCACCCACAGGCTCTGCCCGGAGATCGACAACGTGCCCACGTTGAACGTCGCGTCGGAAAACGCGTTGGTGCGCGAGCCTTCGGCGCCGAACATCACGAGGCCGAGACCGACCATCGCGAAATGCACGGCCACCGCGACGATCAACAGCAGCAGCGTGGCCGCCTCCGCGATCGGCTCATAGGCAAGGCGATAAACGAACGGACCCATCGGGATCACGATCAGCAGCGTCAGCGCGATCTGCACGATCATCGGCAGTGGCTGCAGGAAGATGCCGCGCGTGAGCGCGTAGACCGCGATCGGAAACAGCAGGTACTTCCCTGCCAGCACAGGGAGCGTGCGCGCCGCATGACGACGCCGCTCAGCATGCCGCAATACGGCCACCGTCTCGACGACGAAGCATGCTGCGCCCATCGCCATCAACAGCCAGCAGGTGGCAGGAAACTTCTGCGTTTGCAGTGCGGCGAGCGTCAACGCGCCGTACGAAACGAACTCTCCTTGCGGGATGAAGATCACCCGCGTGACGGAGAACACCAGCACCAGCGCAAGCGCAAGCAGCGCGTAGATCGCGCCGGTCGTGATGCCGTCTTGCGCGAGGATCGCCGCAATTGATAGATCCATACTTCCTCGTCCTGAAGCGTCGAAATCGAAAAACCGGGAAACAGTCGTGACGGCGCGGCGCGTAGCCGGCCATCCATCTGCAATGTCTGAAAAGACAACCGCCGCGCCGGGTCACGGCGCGGCGGTCGATGCCATTGTCGTCGACCACAATGGCAATGCGGCGTCATGCACCGCAGATTGCGCGAGAGGCGCGTACCGCTAGTTGTTTTTGTAAATCGTCTTAGTCGTTCTGCAGCTTCCACTTGCCGTCGACGATCTGCACGATCACCCGCGCGCGCTGGTCGAGGCCGTTGTGGTCGTTCGCGGTGGTGTTCATGATGCCGTGCGACACCGCCAACTCTTTGATGTTTTCGAGCGCGTTGCGCAGCGCCACGCGGAACTCGGGCGTACCCGGCTGTGCGGTCTTCAGCGCGACGGGAATCGCAGCCTGCAACATCTGGCCGGCATCCCATGCGTGACCGCCGAAGGTCGCGACCGAACCCACGCCATAGGCCTTCTCATAGGCGTTCTTATAGGCTTCCGACGACTTCTTCACCGGGTTCGAATCCGGCAATTGATCGACGACGAGAATCGGACCGGCCGGCAGCAGTTCGCCTTCGCAATCCTTGCCGCATACACGCAGGAAGTCGTTGTTCGCGACACCGTGCGTCTGATAGATCTTGCCCTTGTAGCCACGCTCCTTCAGCGTCTTGGCCGGCAGCGCCGACGGCGTACCCGAGCCCGCGATCAGCACCGCGTCGGGATTCGCGCCCATCGTCTTCAGCACCTGGCCCGTCACCGAAGCGTCAGTGCGGTTAAAGCGCTCGTTCGACACGATCTTCAGGTTGTGCGCTTTCGCGACGGCCTCGAACGTCGAGTTCCAGCTGTCGCCATAGGCGTCCGAGAAACCGATGAAGCCGACCGTCTTCACGCCGTGGTGCTGCATGTAATCGGCGATTGCGTCGGCCATCAGGCTGTCGTTCTGAGGCGGCTTGAACGCCCATGCGCGCTTCGCATCCATCGGCTGAATGATCGCTGCCGACGCCGCGAGCGAGATCACCGGCGTCTTGCCCTCAGCGGCCGGATCGAGCATCGCGAGCGAATTCGGCGTGACGGTCGAGCCGATGATCGCGTCGACGTGGTCTTCGTCGATCAGCTTGCGCGTGTTCTGCACCGCCTTGCTGGTGTCCGACCCGTCGTCGAGGATGATGTATTGCACGCTCTTGCCGCCGATCTCCTTCGGCAACAACGCGATCGTGTTCTTCTCAGGAATTCCGAGCGACGCGGCCGGCCCCGTCGTCGACAACGTGACGCCGATCTTCACCTGCGCGAATGCCGCCCCCGCGCCGCACATCAGCGCCATCGCGATGCCGGTGCGTACCCAATGCCTTGTCTTTTTCATTGCGAGTCTCCAAACGCCTTCAAAAGCGCCTATCTATAAGCCGGCTTGCTGGGCCGGGTGTCTGAATCTAGTGAGCGAGTTCAGGTGTGCCAAGCATGGTTTTCCCTGCTCGGCGCGCATACCTTCCCCGCTTTGTCGGGTACCGCTCCTCTCGCGTCGCGCGAGTGCGCATTCGCGTCATACGCCGCGTTTCCTTGCCGCGGCTCCATTCCAACCAGACTTTCATAAACCACTAATATGTTAGTAGCTTGCGTTCTGCATTATCGACGGTCAAGAGAGCGTGCGCTAAATGCGGGTTTGTCCTGAAGCACCGAAACCACACTTTTAAGCGCTGCAGACACCTCGCCCGGGTAACAAAAAAAGACGCGTCAACTGCACGCGTCTTTTTCGATGAGGTCCCGTGGCGCAGAGCCTTCGCTCAGTCGCCGGCCAGCTTCCACTTGCCGTCGACGATCTGCACCATCACGCGCGCCCGCTGGTCGAGTCCGGCGTGGTCGTTCGCGCTCATGTTGAAGATGCCGTGTGACGCGGGTACATCTTTCGTGCCTTCGACTGCGGCACGCAGCGCGTCGCGGAATGCCGGCGTGCCCGGTTGTCCCTTCTTCAACGCGAGCGGGATCGCACGCTGCAGCAGCA
Organism: Paraburkholderia sp. BR14374; assembly: GCF_040948685.1. Classification (NCBI taxonomy): domain Bacteria; kingdom Pseudomonadati; phylum Pseudomonadota; class Betaproteobacteria; order Burkholderiales; family Burkholderiaceae; genus Paraburkholderia; species Paraburkholderia sp. BR14374. Next base: position 122,414 of record NZ_JBFPKF010000018.1, read on the forward strand.
GACCCGCGTCCCACGCATGACCACCGAACGTCGACACCGAACCCGCGCCGTACGCCGTTTCATACGCATGCTTGTACGCGAGCGCGCTTTTCTTAACCGGATTCGCCTCGGGCAATTGCTCGGCGACCAGCAGCGGGCCGGCGGGCAGCCACGTGCCTTCGCAATCCTTGCCGCACACGCGCAGGAAGTCGTTGTTCGCGACGCCGTGCGTCTGATAGTACCTGCCCTTGTAGCCGCGCTCCTTCAGCGTTTTCTGCGGCAATGCGGCCGGCGTACCCGCGCCGGCGATCAGCACCGCGTCCGGATTCTGCGACATCATCTTCAGCACCTGGCCCGTGACCGACGCGTCGTTGCGCGCGAAGCGCTCGTTCCCGACGATCCTGATCTTCGCGAGGTCAGCGGCTTTGCTGAATTCCTTGAACCAGCTCTCGCCGTACGCGTCGGAAAAGCCGATGAACGCGACCGTTTTCACGCCGTGATTGGCCATGTGCTGCGCAATCGCCGTGGCCATCAGAATGTCGTTTTGCGGCGTCTTGAAGACCCATGCGCGTTTCGCGTCCATCGGTTCGACGATGCCCGCGGCCGCGGCCAGCGAGATCATCGGCGTGGAGGTTTCGGCGGCAATGTCGATCATGGCGAGCGAATTTGGCACGACGGTCGAGCCGATCAATGCATCGACGTGGTCTTCGCTCGTGAGCTTGCGGGCGTTCTTGACCGCCTGGGTGGAATCGGTTGCGTCGTCGAGGACGATGTAGTCGATCTTCTGGCCCGCTACTTCTTTCGGCAGCAGCGCAATGGTGTTTTTTTCCGGAATACCGAGCGATGCGGCCGGCCCTGTTGCCGACACGGTGACGCCGATTTTCACGTCCGCGAATGCATGGCCGCTCCATGCAGCCGAAACCCCGGTGGCGACCAATGCCGCGCTGATCCAACGCAATGCCGACTTCATCCTGCTCCTCTATTAAATCCGTTATTCAATTGCAATTAAATCCACGGATTTAATTGCCAACCCAGTGGTCGGTGAATAGCGAGTTTAGCGGACGCAAGTGCCGTGCTGCAAGCATTTCGAAGGCTTGTGATGTTTAACTGCAGCGGCTGCCGAGGAATAAAAAATGGCGCGCGAAATAAGCGGGAGATGGCATCAAGTAATTCGAAAAACACAAATGAAAAAGCGCTGTTGGATATCAATCCAACAGCGCTTTCTTCTGGGCACTTAGTGCCTCAATTGTCTCCTCGTTCTCCACCTGCAAATTCGTGGTGCATCAGAACTGGATGAAGATTAAACGACGACCCCAGCAGTCACAACTAGCAATTACCCTAGTGGTGCACTGCGGCACCGGATTGGGGCGTGTTATGCCCATTTCATCACAAGGTTCGCCACAGGTTCGCCCACACCCCTGATCCAGCCGACCTTCAGCACAAGCCCCAATTAGATCGGACGTCGAAGCAATCACGTATCGCACTGCATCAAGCACGCGCCCTCCCGAGCGGGATCAGGCAGCCAATCTCAAGCCCGCAACGGTCGCACCCGCGCAACGATCTCACCGACGATGCCGCGCCGGAACGCCAGCACACACGCGATGAAAATCAGCCCCGTGACGATCGTCACCGATTCGCCGAGCGAGCGAAACCACTCAATGCCGGTCATCGACGCGAGCGCCGAGCCGATATCGCCGAGCCGGTCTTCGAGCGACACGATCAGTGCGGCGCCGAGCAGCGGCCCGAACAGCGTGCCCATGCCGCCCACCAGCGTCATCAGGATCACGAGGCCGGACATCGTCCAATAGGCATCGCTGAGCGTTTCGAAGCCTTGCACGAGCACCTTCAGCGAACCCGCGAGACCCGCGATGCCGGCCGACAGAATGAAGGCAAGCAGCTTGAATCGGTCGGTGTCGTAGCCGAGCGACACCGCGCGCGGCTCGTTTTCCTTGATCGCGACGAGCACCTGCCCGAACGGCGAATGCACGATCCGCACGATCAGCAGGAACGCCAGGACGATCACCGCGAGCACGACGAAATACAGCGCGACATCGGACGAAAGACTCAACAGGCCGAACAGCTTTCCGCGCGGCACGCCTTGCAGACCGTCTTCGCCGTGCGTGAATGGCGCTTGCAGGAACACGAAGTAGACCATCTGCGCGAGCGCGAGCGTCACCATCGCGAAGTAGATGCCTTGACGGCGAATCGCGAAGAAGCCAACGACGAGGCCAAGCAGCGTGGCCGCCGCGGTGCCGCTCAGCACGCCCACCTCAGGCGAAAAGCCGAGCGTCTGCATCGCATAGCCCGTCACATAACCGGCCGACGCGAGAAACATCGCATGGCCGAAGGACAGCAAGCCCGTGTAGCCGATCAGCAGATTGAAGGCGGCCGCGAACAGCGCGAAGCACAGCACCTTCATCACGAAGAGCGGATAGATGCCGAGCACCGGCACCGCGAGCAGCACGATCAGCAGCAGACCGTAGAGCACTTTTCTCTGCATCATTTTTCCCTGCCGAAAAGACCCGCCGGACGCACGAGCAGCACGAGCGCCATGATCACGAAGACGACGGTCGCCGACGCCTCGGGGTAGTACACACGCGTCAGTCCTTCGACTACGCCGAGCATCAGGCCGGTCAGAATCGAGCCCATGATCGAACCCATGCCGCCGATCACGACCACCGCGAACACCGTGATGATCATCGGCTGGCCCATCAGCGGCGAGACCTGAATCACCGGCGCGGCGAGCACGCCGGCAAACGCCGCGAGCGCGACGCCGAAGCCGTAGGTCAGCGTGATCATCAGCGGCACGTTGACGCCGAATGCCTCGACGAGCTTCGGGTTTTCGGTGCCCGCTCGCAGATACGCGCCAAGCCGTGTCTTCTCGATTACGAACCATGTCACGAAGCACACGATCAACGACGCGACGACCACCCACGCGCGATAGTTCGGCAGATACATGAAGCCGAGATTGGTCGCACCCGACAGCGCCGACGGCACGTCGTACGGCTGGCCCGACGAGCCGTAGATCGAATGGAACACGCCTTCGATCACGAGCGTGATGCCGAACGTCAGCAACAGGCCATACAGATGATCGAGCTTGTAAAGCCAGCGCAGCATCGAGCGCTCGATCGCGACGCCGACGAGTCCGACGATCAGCGGCGCGAGCACGAGCATCACCCAGTACGGCAGATTGAAATACGACAGCCCCATCCACGCGAGCATCGCGCCGAGCATGAACAGTGCGCCATGCGCGAAGTTGATCACGTTGAGCAGGCCGAAAATCACAGCCAGCCCGAGGCTCAGAATCGCGTAGAACGAGCCGTTCACGAGCCCGAGCAGAAGCTGGCTCAGCATCGCCGGCAGCGGAACGCCAAAGATGTCCATTGAAGCCCTTAGCCCTTCAAGCCATCGTCAAGGTGAGATAGGTAACGCACGATCCGGCCGGCACGCGACGAGCCGCGACGCTGCCCATCACGTGCGGCATCTGAAACGGTTACCCGCCAGCGCGTACCCCTGCTGCGCCGGCGGTTCTCTCAGGTCGGCGCGGTCCCCGACCGCATCCTGCCCTCCCCCCCGTGCTTACTTCCACATCGCGCAGCGAGTCTGCGCCTTGGTCGTGAAGGCCTGATCGCCCGGAATCGTCGCCATGATCTTGTAGTAGTCCCACGGCTCCTTCGATTCGGCCGGCGTCTTCACCTGCATCAGGTACATGTCGTGGATCATGCTGCCGTCCTGACGGATGTAGCCCTTCGCGTAGAAGTCGTCGATCTTCGTCTTGCGCAGTTGCGCCATCACCTTGTCCGGATCGGTCGAGCCCACCGCCTGGACCGCCTTCAGATAGTTCATCGCCGCCGAGTAGTCGGCAGCCTGCAGGCTCGACGGCATCTTCTTCATCTTGTCGAAGTAGCGCTGCGACCATTTGCGCGTGTCGGCGTCCTTGTTCCAGTACCAGCTGTCGGTCAACACGAGACCCTGCGTCGTGTCGAGACCGAGGCTGTGCACGTCGTTGATGAACATCAGCAGCGCAGCGAGCTTCGTCGTCTTGGTGATGCCGAATTCCTTCGCGGCCTTGATCGAGTTGATCGTGTCCCCGCCCGCATTCGCGAGGCCGAGGATCTGCGCCTTCGACGCCTGCGCCTGCAACAGGAACGACGAGAAGTCCGACGCCGACAGCGGATGACGCACCGAGCCGAGCACCTGACCGCCATTCGCCTTCACGACGTCCGAGGTCGCTTTTTCGAGCGCCTTCCCGAACGCGTAGTCGGCGGTCAGGAAGTACCACGTCTTGCCACCCTGCTTCGTAACCGCCGAGCCCGTGCCGTTTGCGAGCGCGGTGGTGTCGTATGCGTAGTGGATCGTGTACGGCGTGCATTGCTCGTTGGTCAGCGTATCGGCGCCCGCGCCGACGTTGATGTAGACCTTGTGCTTCTCGCCCGCGACGGTGTTCGTCGACAGAGCGGTCGCCGAGTTGGTGCCGCCGATCACCACGTCGACGCCATCGCGGTCGAACCATTCGCGAGCGCGCGACGCCGCGATGTCCGCCTTGTTCTGGTGATCCGCGTACAGCACCGTGATCGGCTTGCCGTTGACCTTGCCGCCGAAGTCGGCGACCGCCATCCGGATCGCTTCAAGACCGCCCTGCCCGTCGATATCCGCGTACAGTCCCGACAGATCCGTGATAAAGCCGATCTTCACGGCATCGTCGGCCGCTTGCGCGCTGCCCAGCGTCAGTGCGGCGCCGGCGGCGACCGCGAAGCAGAGTGAGGCAATTCGCGCGAGTGGGTTCTTTTTCATGCATGTCTCCTGGTTCTTCGCTTGTGGTTATCAGAGGCAGTCGGGCGCGTGCGTGTCCGTGTCTATACGCCCAGCAAATCGTGCAGCACCGGCATCTTGCCTTCGAGCTCGCTAGCCCCGAAATGCTCGACGATCATGCCGTGCTCCATCACATAGAAACGATCCGCGAGCGGCGCCGCGAAGCGGAAGTTCTGCTCGACCATCACGATCGTGTAGCCGCGCGCCTTCAACGTGATGATCATCCGTGCAAGCGCCTGCACGATCACGGGCGCGAGCCCCTCCGAGATTTCGTCGAGCAGCAGCAGATTCGCGCCGGTGCGCAGAATCCGCGCGACCGCGAGCATCTGCTGTTCGCCGCCCGAGAGCCGCGTGCCCTGGCTCATGCGCCGCTCGTGCAGATTCGGGAACATCGCATAGATTTCCTCGAGCGACATCATGTGCGCCTTGTCGCCGACGGGCGGCGGCAGCAGCAGATTTTCCTCGCACGACAGACTCGAAAAAATACCGCGCTCTTCGGGGCAATAGCCGATGCCGCAATGCGCGATGCGATGCGTGGGCAGGCCAATCGTTTCGCGTCCATCGATCCGGATCGAACCGGTACGGCGGCCCGTGAGACCCATGATCGCGCGCAGCGTCGTGGTGCGGCCCGCGCCATTGCGCCCGAGCAGCGTCACGACCTCGCCACGGCCGACCGACAGATCGACGCCGTGCAGAATATGGGATTCCCCGTACCAGGCTTGCAGTCCCGCGATGTCCAGCGCGGGTGCGCCGCTTTTCGTTTCGTTCGCTTCGAGGCCTTCGCGCTCGACCGTCGTATTCATGCGTGGGCTCCGGCGAGCGCCGCGTCGGCGCTGCCCATGTAGGCTTGCATCACGAGCGGATTCTTCGACACTTCCGCGTAGCTGCCCTCGGCGAGCACTTCACCCCGTTGCAGCACGGTGATCGTGTCGGAGATACCGGCGATCACATTCATGTTGTGTTCGACCATCAGGATCGTGCGGCCCGCCGATACTTTCTTGATCAACGCAGTCACGCGGTCGACGTCCTCATGACCCATGCCTTGCGTCGGCTCGTCGAGCAGCATCAGTTCGGGCTCCATCGCGAGCGTGGTCGCGATTTCGAGCGCGCGCTTGCGGCCGTAGGCGAGCTCCACCGTCAACACATCGGCGAAATCGGTCAGGCCGACCTGAGTCAGCAGATCCATCGCGCGATCGTTCAGACGCCGCAGCGTACGCTCGCTCTTCCAGAAGTGAAACGCGGTGCCGAGCGAGCGCTGCAATCCGATGCGCACATTCTGCAATGCCGTCAGATGCGGAAATACCGCGGAAATCTGGAACGACCGGATGATGCCGCGCCGCGCGATCTGCGCCGGACGTTCGCCGGTGATATCGACACCGTTGAAAACGATCTGGCCCGCGGTGGGTTCGAGGAATTTGGTGAGCAGATTGAAGCAGGTGGTCTTGCCCGCCCCATTGGGCCCGATCAGCGCATGGATCGAGCCACGGCGCACGCGCAGGTTCACGCCGTTCACGGCGACAAAGCCTTTGAACTCGCGGGTGAGGCCGCGCGTTTCGAGAATCGTATCGCCGAGAATCATGTTCCCTTCCATACGGAGTAAGGCGAAGCACTACGATCTTTCCGCGCGAAGTTCTGCGCGACTTGTTATTTTGGCGGCACCCCTTGCCGCTCGTTGGCGTGCTGCACCAATACGGACGGTGATCGTGGCGCGGCACGCAGCATGGCTGCCATTGTCGCCCCAATGATGCAGCGCATTCATTGGGATTTGCACTTAGTGGACGAGGCCTGCGGCGTGCGTGCGTGACATGCGGTTAGCCCGCTTCACGAACGCGGCGGAAATCATGACCGATCCGCTCAATTTCCATCGCACGTTGCATGTCACACAGATGACATCGACGCAGCCGCACCCATTTGCGCTGCGATGCTGCCGCTCACGCGCGCGCGACGATCCTCGCGGATCATGTCGCTCGCGCGTTCGGCGATCATCAGCGTCGGCGAATTGGTGTTGCCCGAGGTGATGTTGGGCATCACCGATGCATCGACGACACGCAAGCCTTCCACTCCGATAACCCGTAGCCGGTTGTCGACGACCGCGGCGGGATCGTCGGTCGTGCCCATGCGGCAGGTGCCGACGGGATGGAAGATCGTCGTGCCGACCGCGCCCGCGGCCTGCTGCAATTCTTCTTCACTTTGATACCGCAGGCCCGGCAGAATCTCCCGCGGCTGATAGCGCGCGAGCGCGGGCGCCGCGACGATGCGGCGCGTCAGACGTAGCGCGTTTGCTGCGACGTGGCGGTCGTACCCGGTCGACAGATAATTTGGAGCGATCAATGGTGGTGCGGACGCATCGGCCGACGCAATATGAATGCTGCCGCGCGACGTGGGGCGCAGCTGACACACCGACGCCGTGAACGCATTGAAGCGATGCAGCGGTTCGCCGAAGCGGTCGAGCGACAAAGGCTGCACGTGATACTCGAGATCGGGTCGGGTCAGCGAGCGATCGTCGGCATCGGACTTCGCGAACGCGCCGAGTTGCGACGGCGACATCGACATCGGTCCGCTCTGAAACAACGCGTACTGCATGCCGATCATCAGCTTGCCCCACCAGTGCGCGGACATCGTATTCAACGTGCGCACGCCCTGCACCTGAAACGCCATGCGCAGTTGCAGATGGTCCTGCAGATTCTCGCCGACGCCGCGCAGATCCTGAACGATCTCGATGCCGAGATTCTGCAGACGCGCACCATTGCCGACGCCGGACAATTCGAGCAGTTGCGGCGAGTTGACCGCGCCGGCGGAAAGGATCACTTCACAACGCGCTTTGGCGACATAGTCGACCTCGGCGCCACGATATTCGACTCCGGTGCAGCGGCGGCCGTCGAATATGACACGCTGCGTGTGGGCACCAGTAATAACTGTGAGGTTCTCCCGCTTCAACGCGGGCCGCAAAAACGCCTTCGACGCATTCCAGCGAATGCCGCGCTTCTGGTTGACGTCGAAGTAGCCGACGCCGGTGTTGTCGCCGCGATTGAAATCGTCGGTGGCGGGAATGCCGGTTTGCTGCGCGGCTTGCGCGAACTCTTCCAGAATCTTCCATTTGAGGCGCTGCTTCTCGACGCGCCAGGGTCCGCCCGCGCCGTGCGCTTCGTTGGCGCCGCCGTGGTGATCCTCGCTGCGCATGAAGACCGGCAGCACAGCGTTCCATGACCACGTGCTATCGTTGGTCACACGCGCCCACTCGTCGTAGTCTTCACGCTGACCGCGCATATAGATCATGCCGTTGATCGACGAACTGCCGCCGAGCACACGCCCGCGTGGATACGACAGCGTGCGGCCGTTCAGACCCGGCTCTGCCTGAGTCTTGTACAGCCAGTCCGTGCGCGGATTGCCGATGCAATACAGATAGCCGACCGGCACATGAATCCAGTGATAGTCGTCTTTCCCGCCAGCTTCTAGCAGCAGCACGCGGATCTCGGGATCTTCGGTGAGCCGGTTCGCCAGCACGCAGCCCGCAGTGCCCGCGCCGACAATGATGTAGTCGAACTCGCCTTCGAGCCGCCGTACGGCGCGAGGCGTACTGTCGGTATGACCCATCGTTCAGTCTCCTAAGCATTTTTTGCAGCGCAGGCGTGGAAGCTCGATCGCTTCCACGCCTGCGCCGCGACGCGCTTTTATTCGCTTTTACTCTTTTGCTCGCGCGTTCGCCGACTTGATGCGGCGCAAAGCCGCCAGCTTATTTGGCGACCGGCATCGTGAACTCTGCGCCCTTCGCAATGCTGTCGGGCCAGCGCTGCATGATGCTCTTGTAGCGCGTATAGAACCGCACGCCTTCCTCGCCGTACGCGTGATGATCGCCGAACAGCGACTTCTTCCAGCCGCCGAACGAATGCCAGGCCATCGGCACCGGAATCGGCACGTTGATGCCGACCATGCCGATCTCGATCTGCCGGGAAAAGGCGCGCGCAATGCCGCCGTCGGACGTAAATAGCGACACGCCGTTCGCAAACTGATTCGCATTGATCAGCTCGACCGCCGAGGCAAAGTCGGGCACGCGCACGACGCACAGCACCGGTCCGAAGATTTCTTCGCGGTAGATCTTCATGTCGGGCGACACTTCGTCGAACAGCGTCCCGCCGAGGAAAAAGCCCTTCTCGTGCCCCACGACCTGATGAGCGCGTCCATCGACGACGAGCTTCGCGCCCGCGGCGACGCCAGCGTCGATATAGCCGACCACCTTGTCCCGATGCGCGCCGGTGACGAGCGGCCCCATCTCGGCCGCCGCTTCCATGCCGTTGAGGATCTTCAGGCTCTTCACGCGCGGCGTCAGACGCTCGATCAGTTCATCGGCGATATGCCCCACCGCGACCGCCACCGAAATCGCCATGCAGCGCTCACCGGCCGAACCGTAGGCGGCGCCGATCAGGGCGTCGACGGCCTGGTCGAGATCGGCATCGGGCATCACGACGAGATGATTCTTCGCCCCACCCAACGCCTGCACCCGCTTGCCGTGCTTCGTGCCTTCCGTGTAGATGTATTCGGCGATCGGCGTCGAGCCGACGAACGACAGCGCGCTCACTTCGGGATGCACGAGCAGTGCATCCACTGCGACCTTGTCGCCGTGCACGACGTTGAACACGCCGTCTGGCAGGCCCGCTTCCTTCAGCAGTTCGGCGAGCCGGATCGATGCGGACGGATCGCGTTCGGACGGCTTCAACACGAAGGTGTTGCCGCACGCGAGCGCGACCGGGAACATCCAGCACGGCACCATCATCGGGAAATTAAACGGCGTGATGCCGGCGACCACGCCGAGCGGCTGGCGCAGATTCCAGTTGTCAATGCCGCCGCCGATCTGATCGGTGAAATCGGTCTTCAGCAGGTTCGGGATACCGCACGCGAATTCGACGATTTCGATGCCGCGCATCACTTCGCCCTTGGCGTCGGAAAACACCTTGCCGTGCTCGCGCGTGATCAGCTCCGCGAGTTCGTCGTGATGGCGGTCAAGCAGTTCCTTGAACTTGAACAGCACCCGCGCGCGCTTGATCGGCGCGGTTTCGCTCCACGCGGGAAACGCGGCTTTGGCCGCGGCAACAGCAGCGTCCACCTCAGCGACGCTCGCGAGCGGCACGCGCGCGCTGACGCTGCCGAGCGCCGGATTGAACACGTCGCCGAAGCGCCCGCTCGTGCCTTCGATGGTCTTGCCGTTGATGAAATGGCTCAGCGCACGTGCGCTCGCCGCGCTGCGTGCGGCGTCGTGCTGCGCGGTTGCGTCGGAATATGTCTCGCTCATCTCGTTCCTCTTTTGCTGTGAAATCTCCCGCTTCGCGCTCGACACCGCGCGCCGAAGCATTGCTCAACGCTCAGCGTACGGCGTCTATGAGCGACAAATCCAATGAGTAATGCTCAACTGCGCTATAAGCCGCGCTAATATCAGGATATGGATCTGACTCTGCTTAGGGCTTTCGTCACCGTCGCACGCGAGGGCAACCTTACGCGCGCCGCGGTGCAACTGCATCTGACCCAACCCGCCGTCAGCCTGCAAATCAAGCACTTGCAGGAAACGCTCGGCGTCACGCTGTTCACGCGGACTTCGCACGGGCTCGCGCTGACGCGCGACGGCCAGGCGCTGCTGCCGCACGCCGAACGCGCGCTCGGCGCGGCAGCCGACGTACAGCGCGCCGCGCAGACGCTCCGTCAGGAAGTGCGCGGGCGCCTGCGCATCGGCACCATTCTCGACCCCGAGTTTTTGCGCCTGGGCGGCTTCCTGAAGCAACTCGTCGAGACCTGGCCGCAGATCGAAACCGCGCTGCGCCACGGCATGTCGGGCTGGGTGCGCGAGCAGATTCGGGCGGGCGAGCTCGACGTCGGCTATTACATCGGCCTGCCTTCCGACGACGATACCCGCGACGGCGCCACGTTCCACGCGGTCACGCTCACGCATTTCCAGTATCGCGTGCTCGCGCCGGCGGGCTGGAAAGATCGCGTGAAGGGTGCGCGGGACTGGCGCTCGCTCGCGGCGCTGCCGTGGATCTGGACACCGCCGGCGTCCGCGCACAACCGGCTGCTGTCGCGCTGTTTCGGCGAGGCGGGTGTGAAACCGGTCAAGGTGGCCGAGGTGGACCAGGAGCCGTCGATGCTCGATCTGGTCAAGTCGGGCGTCGGTCTCACGCTTGCGCGCGACGCGACCGCAATCGCCGAGGCGCATGCGCACGCGCTGACGATCGTCGATGGCATCACCGTGCCGACGCAGTTAAGCTTCATCACGCTCGACGAGCGCAAAGACGAGCCGGCGATCGCGGCCGCCTTGAAGCTGATCGATCAGCAGTGGGCGATTTGAGCGAGGACCGTCTGACGCACTGCGATATGAGTCTCGCTAATGCCCGCACTCGTCCCACCTGCCGCCCGGGCTGAAAGCATTCCGTCACGAAGTTTTTGCTAGATTGTCGGTTTGCGCTCGCGCACGCGCCCTCGTAGCGCTTTCCGTTCCGCCCGACTTCGTCCCTTCCGGGCGGCTTCTCCCCGGCACCACCAGCGGCCCCGGAAGCCGTCGATCACTCCGCCCATCCAAAGGAGCCCACATGGCACGCAACATCGAAATCAAAGCCCGCGCCCAGCATTTCGACCGACTGCGCGAGCGCGCCGCGCAGCTCGCGACGGACGCGCCGCTGATCTTTCGCCAGCAGGACTTTTTCTACGACGTACCGCGCGGCCGCCTGAAGCTGCGCCAGTTCGACGACGGCACGCCGGCCGAACTGATCTTCTACCAGCGCGACGACCGCGACGGCCCGAAGGCGTCGTACTACACGCGCAGTCCTGTCACGAATCCCGAAGCGATGCATTCGCTGCTCGCGACCGCGCTGACCACGCGCGGCATCGTCTCGAAAGAGCGGCACGTGTATTTGAGCGGCCGCACGCGGATTCATCTGGATCGCGTCGATGGTCTCGGCGATTTCATCGAACTGGAAGTGGTGCTCGCGCAGGACGACGACGAAGAAGGCGGCCACGCCGAAGCGGAAGCAATGTTCAAGAGTCTCGGCGTATCCGAAGCGGATCTGGTGCCGGTCGCGTATGTCGATCTGCTGAATGCCGACGACGAGCCGAAGCGGGCAGCATAAAGTTCGCGTGCCTGTAGGGGCCGCGGCGCGGCGCGCGCGGCTCCCTCTTCCTGCCGGTCGACACCGCCGGCAACGGCCTCAAGCCTTCAAACCGGCGCCGCCCCCGGCGCAAGATGCCCGAGCGGCAACGGCCCATTGCGCTTGAACGTGGTCAGCACGATATTCGAGCGCACGCTATCGACGCCCGGCACGCGCATCAGCTTCTTCATCACGAAGGTCGACAGATAATTCAGATCCGGCGCGACGATGCGCAGCAGATAGTCGGCATCGCCGACGACCGCGTGACACTCCAGTACTTCGGGCAGCACGTCGATCTGCTGCTGAAACTGCTCGATGATCGAATCGCCGTGATGCTTCAGCTTCAGGCTCGTGAAAGCGGTGACGCCGAGGCCGAGCTTTTCCGGCCGCAACACGACCCGATAGCCATCCACCACGCCGACCTGTTCCAGCCGCTGCAGCCGTCGCCCAATCTGCGACGGCGACAACGGCACCTGCTCGGCCAACTGCTGATGCGTGGCGCGGCCAAAGCGCTGCAGCACGTCGAGCAGCGCGAGATCGAAGTGGTCGAGTTCAAGCATGTTGATGTCCCGCAGAAATTGGCTAGTTAACGCGCGATTATCGCATACCTCTTTGTTTTCACGCCTCATTTGCGCCCATTCCGCATGTACTCCGCTCTACACTCGCATGTACCGATTTCCTGCGATTTCCCCGTTAAAGCTTCGCCATGTCCGCCGCCAGCACCGCCAAACTCAAACAACAGTTCGACGCCGGTCTCGAGACCCGAGCCGACTTTACGATCGAGCAGCCGCTCGAACGCTACGGCAGGGTCGACCATGCGGTCTGGCAACAGCTGTACGCGCGCCAAACCGCCTTGCTGGAAGGCCGTGCGTGCGATGAATTCCTCGCGGGAGTCGAGCGTATCGGCCTGCCGTCGGAGCGCGTGCCGTCTTTCGACGACGTCAACGCGAAGCTGACGCCCTCAACCGGCTGGCGCATCGTCGCCGTGCCTGGCCTCGTGCCGGATCAGGTGTTCTTCGAGCATCTGGCGAATCGCCGCTTTCCGGTTACGTGGTGGATGCGCCGACCCGACCAGCTCGACTATCTGCAGGAGCCCGACTGCTTTCACGATCTGTTCGGCCATGTGCCGCTATTGATCAACCCGGTGTTTGCCGACTACATCCACGCGTACGGCCGCGCCGCGCTCGCCGCCAATGAAGCGGGCGCGCTGCCGCTGCTCGCGCGGCTCTATTGGTACACAGTGGAGTTCGGGCTGATCCGCGATGCCGCGAGTCCGAACGGCGTGAAGATCTACGGCGCCGGCATCGTCTCGAGCAAGGCCGAGACGGTATACAGCCAGCAAAGCGCTGCGCCGAACCGGCTCGGCTTCGCGCTGGAACGTGTGATGCGCACGCGTTACCGCATCGATACGTTCCAGCAAACCTACTTCGTCATCGATGACTTCGCGCAACTGTTCCGCGTCGCACAAACGGACTTCGCGCCGCTGCTGGCGAAGCTCGCCAATGCACCGGCCCACGCAGCGGGCGACGTGCTCGACGGCGACCGCGTGATCTCGCGCGGAACCCGCGCGGGATGGCAAACCAGCGGCGACGTTTAAACGCCAAGCCGCCTTAGACCCACCCGGCCCGGCACACGGCGAGCGTTGCGCAATCGTGAAAAAATATCCGTTTCGCCCGCCTGCCGGCGAGCGTGTTCGACCAACGAGGTGACTCCATGATTCAGAAACTGACTTCCGACGAGCGCACCCAGCAACTGGGGAAACTGCATCGCTGGGAAAGTGTGGCGGAGCGTGACGCGATTCGCCGCAGCTTCGAATTCGCCGACTTCAACGAGGCGTTCGGCTTCATGACGCGCGTGGCGATCAAGGCGCAGGAAATGGATCATCATCCGGAGTGGTTCAACGTGTACAACAAGGTCGATATCACGCTGTCCACCCATGAAGCGAACGGCGTGACCGAACGCGACATCGCGCTTGCGACATTCATCGACAGTGTTACTACCTAATACAAATAATTACGGGTCCTTGTGCGTGTTTATATACAACTTGCCGCGTAATCGGTCCACAATGAAAGGACAATGCAGGCAATACCCTGGGCAAACCTTCAGTTCTACAGGCTATCCTTAAGTAGAACGTAAGCTTCCCAGGCCTGCCTTGCAATCGGGTCAAAACGATCGAGTGATAGCGACTTCTGACGCTGTACAATCAGCAGCGCATACGGCTTGGATAGTGCGCTTGCCTCCTTGCACAGAACGTGTTCGTCGCCGCTCGAAGGTGAGCGGGCGCGCCAGAAGTTGATCGCGGCTTCCAGTTCGTGAATGCTGATCTCGGACATGACTTCGTGATGACTGGCACGGCGCTTCGAGTCGACTCGACAGCTGCTTCGTGGGGCCTCTGCCGCCGCGTCGCACGCTGGCTGTGTTGCCGGCGCCCCGGCGAACCGCTTGCCAAAACGCCTAAACCCATTGTACTTGAGCGAAATCCATGCGACTCCTTCTGATCGAAGATGACCGCCCCATCGCACGCGGCATCCAAAGCAGTCTCGAACAAGCCGGCTTCACCGTCGACATGGTCCATGACGGCATCTTTGCTGAACAGGCCCTCACCCAAAACCGCCACGAACTCGTGATCCTCGATCTGGGTCTGCCGGGCATCGACGGCATGACGCTGCTGTCGCGTTTCCGCCAGAGCAACCGTCACACGCCGGTGATCATCCTGACCGCGCGCGACGAATTGAACGACCGCGTGCAAGGCCTGAACTCCGGCGCGGACGACTACATGCTGAAGCCGTTCGAGCCGGCCGAGCTGGAAGCGCGCATTCGCGCGGTGATGCGCCGCAGCGGTCCGCACGGTGACATGCCGCGTCCGGAAGTGTCACTGGGTGGCGTGCGGCTGTCGGGCGTCGACCGCCGCATCTTCAACGACGACAAACCGCTCGAACTGTCACCGCGCGAATTCGCAGTGCTCGAAATGCTGCTGCTGCGTCACGGCCGCGTCGTCAGCAAGGCGCAATTGCAGGATCACCTGACGCACTTCGGCGGCGATCTCGGCGATACCGCGATCGAAGTCTACGTGCACCGTGTGCGCAAGAAGCTCGAGAACTGCCGTGTCGAAATCGTCACCGTGCGTGGCTTTGGCTATCTGTTGCAGGAAATCCGCCAGGCCGCATGATCGTCGTGAAGGCCGCGCATTGCGTCGCGGCCTGACGGCGCCGGACCGGCGCCGCGCATCGGCTGTGCCCGCTGCGCGTCGTGCCGGACCCCAGACTGTCTCAAGGCGCTCCGCGCCGTTGCTACCGCAGTTTCCACCGCAGTCACGACTTCCCCGCGCCTACGATCATGCACCAGCCGGCCGCCAATAGTCTGCGCCGCACGCTGCTGCGGCGCCTCGCTGCTCCCCTGTCGCTGCTCGCGCTAATGAGCGGTCTGATTGCCTACTGGCTCGCCTGGCAGTACACGCAGCACGTGGTCGACCGTTCGCTCGCGGACCTCGCGACCGCTATTTCCAAACAGATCCAGATTGCCGGACCGGAAGCGCCGATCACGGTGCCGCCGCTCGCGCAAGCGATGTTCTCCGACCCGGTCGAACATCTGGTCTACCGGATCAGCACCGGCGACAGCGAAATCGCCGGCGACCATAATCTGCCGCTGCAAGGCACCAACGTGCGCCGCATGCATTACGCGTACGTATTCGAGACGCAGCACGAAGGCGTGACCGTGCGGGTCGCTCAGGTGCGCGTCGATCAGCCGGGCGGCAATCCGATCGTCGTCGAAGTCGGGCAGCCCGTGCATCACCGTTACCGCATCGCCGCGGAGTTTCTGATCGCGATCATGATGCCGTTGCTGCTGCTGCTGCTCGCCGGCTGGGTGATCGTGTGGCGCGTCGTCAATCAGCAGCTCAATCCGCTGACCGCGCTCGCCGATTCGCTGAACCGGCAAACGCACACGTCGCTCGAGCCGGTCGACGAAACCTATGTGCCGGTCGAGATCCGTCCGCTGACGGGCGCGCTGAACGCGCTGCTCGATCGTCTGAAAGCCGCCCTCGATGCGCAACGTAAATTCATCGCCGATGCCGCGCATCAGCTGCGCACGCCGCTAACCGCGGTTAAGCTGCATGCGGAGCAGGCGGTGGTCGCGCGCGATCCGCAGCAGACGCTCGCCGCCGTGCGTGAACTGCGCGCCGCGGCCGATCGCGCCGTGCGGTTGTCGAATCAATTGCTGTCGCTCGCGCGCGCCGAGCCGGGCGAACAGGCGGCCCGCTTCGTCAATCTCGACATGGCCGCGCTCGCCTTCGACACGGGCGCCGAATGGGTGCCGCGCGCGCTAGCGGTACACGTGGATCTCGGCTTCCAGCGCCTCGACGATCCGTCGAACGACGACCCGTTGATGGCTCGCGGCAACCCGGTACTGCTGCACGAAGTGATCGCGAATCTGCTCGATAACGCGCTGAAGTATGTGCCGCCTTCGCGCGCCGACGGCGGACGCATCACAGTGACGGTTTCGCAGACCCTGATCGACGATCTGCGCATGGCCGAGATCGTCGTCGAAGACAACGGGCCGGGCGTGCCGCGTTCGCAGCAGGCGGATCTGTTCAAGCGGTTCTTCCGCGGCGACGGGCAGACCGAGGCTGGCGTCGAAAGCGGCGCGGGTCTGGGCCTTGCGATCGTCCACGACATCATGGTGCTGCATCACGGCAGCGTGCATTACGAGGACGCGCCGGAGGGTGGCGCTCGCTTTATCGTGAGGATTCCGTTGCTGCCGCCCAGTGCGTCGGCAGACGCTGCCACCGCCAGCGATGCCAACGAGCGACGCGCCACGAAAAAACCGGCGCACTCGGCGCCGGTCGATTTGTAGAAGGTTTGCCGGGCTGGCTGCCCCGGCGGCATTCGCCTTGGCGCCTCGATCAGCGCAGATAGCTAATGCCGCGCGCCGGCCCGCGGCTCATTTCTTCTTCGATTTCTTCGCCGATTTGCTGGACTTCTGGTCCTTGTCGGCACCTTTACCCGACTTGCTGCCGCTCTTGCCCTTTTGCGGCGGCGCCAGCATCGTGCCGCGGCACTTGCGCGCGCCGCAACGGCATTCGTATTCCTTTTTCAGCTTCTTCGTCTGCCGCGCGTCGATCACGAGGCCGTAGTCGTAAAAGATTTCCTCGCCCTCCGCGATATCGCGCAGCGCATGCACATATACGTGTCCGTCGATTTCCTCGGCTTCGCAGTTCGGCGCGCATGAATGATTGATCCAGCGCGCGCTATTGCCATTCACTTTGCCGTCGATAACCTTGCCGTTATCCAGCGCGAAATAAAACGTGTGATTCGGTTCAGCCGGATTATGCGGATGACGGCGCAACGCTTCTTTCCAGGTAATCCGCTCGCCCTTGTATTCGATCAGTCGTTCGCCCGCCGCGATCGGTTCGAGAGCAAACACGCCTTTGCCGTGCACACCCGAACGGCGCACGGCGATCCTGCGTGAATTCATTGAATGAATCCTTGTGAAGAACTGGGGGATCAAGTCTGGCAATCGTCAGGCGCGTCTCGCGCGCGGCTTTTTCTGACGCGAATAGCAAACGCGGCGCCCTGCGAGCGCCGCGTCGACTTGCGACGCGCATCGCGCCACAACCGGCATCCTACACGCTGTCCACGGCTTCCTTCAACCGTCAGCCGATGCGTGTGTTCAACGTGCGACGAGCGTCACCGTTGACCGAACGTAATGTCGCCGAACAGCGCTTTCTGGTCGCGCGGTTGCGAACGCCAGTACTGCGGCGGCGCTTCGACGGTCGCGCCGAGGTTGGCGGCCGCATGCCACGGCCAGCGCGGGTTATAGAGCAGCGCACGAGCCAGCGCGATCAGGTCGGCATCCCCCGCTTCGATCAGCTGCTCGGCGTGCAGCGGATCGGTAATGAGCCCGACGCCGATCGTCGCGAGACTGGTTGCGTGCTTGACCGCCTTCGCGAATGGAATCTGATAGCCCGGCTCGAGCGGAATTTTCTGCAGCGGCGAAACACCGCCCGACGACACGTCGATCCAGTCGCAGCCGCGCCTTTCCAGCTCGTGCGCAAACGCGATCGTGTCTTCCAGCGTCCAGCCGCCTTCGACCCAGTCGGTCGCCGACACGCGCACGCCGACCGGTTTGTCGGCAGGGAATGCGGCCCGCACGATGTCGAAGATTTCGAGCGGGAAACGCATGCGGTTTTCCAGCGAGCCGCCATAGTCGTCGGTGCGCTGATTCGCGATCGGCGACAGGAACTGATGCAGCAGATAGCCATGCGCGGCATGCATTTCGAGCGCATCGATGCCAAGACGCGCGGCGCGGCGCGCAGACGCGGCGAACGCCTCGCGAATCCGGTGCAGGCCGGCGACATCGAGCGCAAGCGGCGGCTCCTCGCCCGGCTTGTGCGGCAGCGCCGACGGTGCATGCGGCAGCCACCCGCCTTGCGACACCGGAATCAGCTGGCCGCCTTCCCACGGCACATGGCTCGATGCCTTGCGGCCCGCGTGCGCCAGTTGCATCGTCACGTTGATGTGCGAATGCTTGCGGATCGCGGCCAGCACCGGCACGAGCGCCTCTTCGGTCGCGTCGTCCCACAAACCGAGATCGCCGGGAGTGATGCGGCCATCCGGTTCGACGGCGGTCGCTTCGATGCACAGCATGCCCGCGCCGGACAGCGCGAGGCCGCCGAGGTGAATCATGTGCCATGCGGTCGCTTCGCCGCGCTCGGCGGAGTACTGGCACATCGGGGAGACGACGATACGGTTGGGAAGCGTCACGCTACGCAGCGTGAGCGGAGAAAAAAGCGCGCTCATGGATTACGTCCAGTGAAAGCCCGAGAGCGATCGAGCATAGCACCGCACGCGGTTTGCTGCAGAAAGGGGGCACCACGCTGGCCACTTACGTCGCCATGCGGCCAGCCATTCAGACCTTCGTCTCGACCTGATCGAGCCATTCGCCGAACATGCGGCACCCGGCGGCTTCGAGCGCGGGACCGTATCGAGCGGTGTCGGCGCGCAACTGACGCGCGTCGATGCCGTGACCCGACAGTTCATTGGCATTGCCAATCAGCCAGGGTTCGAACCGATCGGTGCGGATCTCGGGATGACACTGCAAGCCCAGCACGTGATCGCCCCATGCGAAGGCCTGATTCTCGCAGGCCGGAGTCGATGCGAGACGGGTCGCGTTGGTGGGCAGATCGAAGGTGTCGCCGTGCCAATGCAGCATCGACGTATGAGCGCCATCGAGATGACGCAGTGGCGAGGCGCGGCCCGCATCGGTCAGCGTAAGCGGTGCCCAGCCTAGTTCGGCCTGAGCCGCGGGGTAGACGCGCGCACCGAGCGCCCGGGCGATCAGCTGTGCGCCAAGGCAGATACCGAGTGTCGGCAACCCGGCCGCGATGCGCTTTTCGATCAACGACAGCAGCGGCGCTAGCGTGGGGTACAGCGCATCGTCGGTGGCACTGATGGGGCCGCCCAGCACGACCATCAGCGACGCGGCAATCGGATTGGGCGCCTCGATACGGGCGACGCCCACGTCGAGATAGCGGACCGGACGCCCGCGCTCGCCGAGCACGAGCTCGAGACTGCCCAGATCCTCGAAGTGCACATGGCGGATGGCGAGTACTTCCCGATTCATCGGCCTGCCCTATCTTCAGGTTGACTAACGACTTGCCGCCAACGACTTTTTCCTTGCACGGCACCAGCCGGCAAGCGGGCGGCTTATACCGCCCGCGGTAGCCGGCCAGGTCATGGTAGCGGATTGTTCCGGAAGACGCAGGTTATTGGGCGAAGATCTTCCAGGTCTTCTTCTGGGTGGCTACGTCCGCCGTTTCGTGCACGGAGCAGTCGAGACGCACATCGGTATCCGACATGTTCAGGTCGAGCAGCGCGCAATGATGCGGCGTCTTCTTCGGATTCTTGCTTGCCTGGAAATGCGTGCAGCTCAGGCACATGCGATGCGACGGAATCGTGTTTTGCGCTTCGAGCTGATAGATGGTCTTGAGCAGCGTGCGATAGAACACGGACTGTTCGTCCTCGCGCAGCGTGCCGACCGCCTTGGACAGGAAGTCCGGCCATTGCGCGGCGCGTTTGGCAGCGGTGCGGCCACGCGAGGTCAGGCGTACCGCGAGCGCGCGACCGTCGTCGAGTGCGCGACGCTTTTCGACGAGACCCTTGGTCTCGAGCGTGCTGACCGCATCGCTGGTGGTCGCGGCGGTCAACGCCGTTTCGCGCGCGATCTCGCCGAGACGCATCGGCCCCTTGCGTTGCATCAACAGCACGAGGATCTCGCCCTGGGTCGGCGTCAGGCCCGCGCCTTCCGCCCATTCCCAAGCCTGGCTTCGCATCGCCGTGCTCAATCGCAAGAGGCTGTGGGTCACTCGCCCGTTTGCCCGTTCTCCGTATACGCCTTCGCTCATAATCTTCGATTCGTTTATTTACCGCTTTGGTGCGATGCCGGCGGTTGCCTGCCGGGGTACGTCCGTCGCGTGTGTGGGTAGCTTCGTCCAACTGCGGATGAAGCCGTTTGTACTATCTCAAAAATACACCGCCTTGGAAGCCGAAGGCGGCGAAAAACGACATTCTATGCGAGACCTGCAAATCGTACAGCTAAGTTATCCAACGCGAGCTGTGGATAAGCAGGGGAAAACGTTTGGATAGCCTGTGTACCGTTTTGCAACAAGCACTTGCAGCGTGTCGAGCGTTTCCTCGGTTGCGCTTGCCAGGCGTGGCCGGAGCGTCTCTCGTCAGCCTGGTTACCAATTCCCCAGAGCATTGACTTTGCAGGTATTTATTCAGTTGTCCACAGCCTTTGGCAACGCCTGCTTACTGCCCCTAGGCTGGTATACGTAAACTTTCGACAAACCTGAAGGGTTGCGCGCACGAAAAGTCGTAAAAATTTTTTTACGAAAAAAAACCCGCGCGGGGCGGGTTTCGTCGGAACGTCGCGTAACTGCCGCACGCAAACGGTTTCATGAGGTGTTCGCGGCTAGGCTCGCCACTGCAAACACTGTTGCCGAACCGCTTCATGCAAGGACTTCTCCTGCGCAAACACGCTGCGCAGCCACGTCGCGTCGTTGACCTGGCCACGCGCGATCGCGCCGACTTCGGCCAGCGCATTGACCGAGCCGAGCGCTTCTGCATGCGATCCGATCTGTTCGAGCGTTTCGAGGATATCTTCGGAAATCGTCTTTCGTTCACCGGTTTGCGGATTGATGCAGGTGCCGCCGAGTCCGAAACGGCAGGCTTCGAAACGGTTGAACGTGTAGACCAGATAGTCGTCTTCCTGCGGCGTGATCGGCTTGTCGAGCAGCAAATGACGCGCGAGCGTCTGGATGTAGCAGGCGATCGCCGCGGCGCGATCCACCGAAAACGGCGTATCCATCACCCGAACCTCGATCGTGCCGAACCCCGGCTTCGGACGGATATCCCAGTAGAAATCCTTCATGCTGTTGACCACGCCCGTGTGGACCATCTTCGAGAAATACTCCTCGAAGCTGTCCCACGTCAGCACGAACGGCGCGCGGCCCGACAGCGGAAACGCGAACACGGAATTCAGTCGTGCCGAATGAAATCCGGTATCGACACCCTGTACGAAAGGCGACGACGCGGACAGCGCAATGAAATGCGGGATGAAGCGCGACATCGAATGCAGCAGATACAGCGCGCTGTTCGGATTCGGGCAACCGATGTGCACGTGCTGGCCGAACACCGTGAACTGCTTCGCGAGATATCCGTACAGTTCGGAAAGATACTGAAAACGCGGCGTATCGACGATCTGCCGCTCGCTCCATTGCTGGAAGGGATGCGTGCCGCCGCCGCACAGACCGACGTTCAGATGGTCGGCCGCGGATACCAGCGTGTCACGAATCTTGCGCAGATCGGCGACCGCCTGTTCGTGCGACGTGCAGATGCCGGTCGACAGCTCGATCATGCTTTCGGTGATTTCCGGCGTGATGTTGCCGGGGATTTTTTCGTCCTTGATGAGACGCAGCAGATCGGTGCCGGCTTTGGTCAGATCATAGTCGTGCGTATTGACGATCTGCATTTCGAGTTCGATACCGAACGTGAACGGTTTCGAATCGATGAAGGGTTCGAGTGACATGGCGTCCCCTGAGTCAGGTCGTTTGAGGCGAAGGAATTGAAAAGACGGGTTCGTGAAACGCGCATGGCACCCACGCGCGTTTCACGCTCACCCCACGCGCCGCTCGGCGACGAGCGCGAGGCTGCGATAGACGAGCCACGGCCCGAGAATCTGCAGCACGAAAATCGAACACATGACGATCGCGCGCAATTGCGGATCGAAGCTCGGATACAGGTTGTACGTGTCGTCGACGAGCAGATACGCGAGCGCCGACATCGGCGACAACGACAGGCCGAGCGCGATGCCCTGCTTCAGATTCAGGCCGCTCGGCTTCGCGAAAGCCAGCACGCCGACAAGCTTCGCAACGAGGCGAGCAACGATCAGGCCCAGCGCCGCGACTCCGCCCAACGCGATGTGCCTCCATTCGAACGACGTCAGCGTCAGCACGAACAGGATCACCGTCAGCAGCCACCCCGCGGTGCCGAAATGCTGCGGCCACAACTGCGGACGCGCTTCGTGATTCTTCACGATGATGCCCGCGGCGAGCAGCGCGAGAATCGTCGATAGCTTGAACAGATGCGCGATTGCGATCGCAAGCAGCACGAGGCCGAACAGCGCGACGAACGAATGCTCGTCGTGCATGTTCAGGCGCCGATAGAAGAACGTGCAGGTGCGCGCGAGCAGATATGCGAGCACGAGCGAGCCGACCAGCAGGTACAACGGCTGCAGGATCGTCGCGAACACGTTGCCGTAAACCTCCTGATGCAGCCAGCTCGACACGAGCTTTTCGATCACGACCGCGTACATGCTGTTCAGCGCGGTCAAGGTCAGAAGACGCTGCGTGACCTGGCCTTCGGCGCGCAGTTCGGTTTTGAGCTGGATCACCATCGCGGGAGATGTCGCCATCGCGATCGCGGCCAGTACGGTCGCGACCATCAGCGGCACGTGCAGGAATAGGAGCACCGGCAGCACCAGCACGAAAGTCAGCGTGGCTTCGGCCACGCTCGACAAAATCAGCCACGGATTTCGGCGGATCCAGCGCAGATCGAGTCGGCTGCCCAGTTCGAACAGCAACAGGCCGAGCGCGACGTCGAGCAGCGGCCGCGCGGCGCTCGCGGAATCCGCATCGATTACGCCAAAACCGGCCCCGCCGGCTATGAGGCCGATCACCGCATAGCCGGAAATGCGCGGTAAACGCCACGCGCGAAAGCAAAGCTCGCCGCACAGACCAGCGACAAGCAACGCGAGACCTGCCCAGAAAATGGCGTCGGGTGAAAGCGGCCACGCTGGCAGAAACGAAAACGCCGAATTCATCGTAATGGGTTCTCCTTGGCAGCAACGGCAGACGACACGAACCGGCGCACACGCACGCCGTAGCACGAGCGAACCGAGAGCGCTCGTTGTCGCAAGCGCTTCGCGAAGTCAGCGTTGCGAGGTTTCAATGATCGGATGATCGGAATGCGCCGCGGCCGCAAAAAACCGCACAGAGTCGGGCACATTCACGGGATGCGGCAGTAGCAACAGGCACGGTGAAGGAACGCCGTCGACCTTGAATCAGATTCTGTTTGACCGGCACCGTTCCGTTGCTGCGCGTGCCGTCAGATGCGGTGGCACGACGCGGAAAAGAACCGGGATTGTGCCATAGCTTGTTCCGCGTTAACCGAAAAGACGTTAACTCGCTGGCAAAACGGTAAAAAAGTACGTTATTTTCATACCGAACGGAAAAAGCGACCTTTTTTCGAGGTATCCCGTCGATTTCAACAACATCACGAACGGTGAATCCGCTCCCTGGCATTACGTTCGCGTGTGTGACCTTGATGCGCGGTTTGGTCTGCGTTTTTTCGCGCTCTTCCCAGGTTAACGGCGCGCATCGAGTAATCCGTTTACGTGAGCTCGAACGAACTTCATCCAGCCCGATAGGCGGGGCGCTAGCCCCGTCTTTGCTGTTTATTGGTTTACCGTATGTATACGTAGTAACAGTTAACAAGCTGCCTCGGTTTCTGTGGATAACCTATGTTTACCGAAATAAATCATTAGGTTGTCGGCCGCATAACCGGATGGACAGCATGTGCGGCTGCGGCCGGTATACGCGAGCAACTTTTCGCACTTTTTCGCGATGTCCCAGTTACCCCGTTTACGTCCACAACGGCTCCACACCACTTGCGCCGGTTAACTGCGCGGTTATCCACAGGTTGCGGTGGATAAGCGGAGGTGTCGGTTAATGTGGTTTACAGCGCGGGCGGAGTTAACGTGCCGGGCGTTAACTCCGCGATGGTCGAAGCCGGTTAACCGATCGTCCCCTGTCGCAACGAACGCAGCAGAAAACGCGCGGGGTCAATGTCCTCGGCGAGATCGCGTTCCAGCGGCCACGGCTCGCCTTCGATCTGTGAGGCGATCAGTTCAGCGCCGAGCGCGGCCCATACCAGCCCGCGAGAACCATAAGCGAATGCGCCGTATAGACCGTCGACGCGCGGCAGATCGAGCGGCCATGCGCCGCGCAGGCGAGCAGCATCGCGTGCGGCAGCGGCTTCGTCGGCGAGCTGGCCGATCATCGGCATGCGGTCCGAGGTCACGCAGCGAAACGCAACGCGACCGCTGAGCGAGGTCAGCGACGCGTCATCGAGTGCGCTTGCGAACGACGGCAGCATCTGCGCGACGCGCTCGAGATTCTCGCGGTGGCCGTCCACGCGCAGCGACGTGTCGGGGTCGTCGAGCTCATAGGTCGCGCCTGTCAGCGTGACGCCGTTCGCGAGCGGCACGGCATAGCCTTCGCCGATCACCGGCAGCGCCAGCGGCGCGACGGTCCCCGCCGGGAGCAAGCTCAACTGACCGCGAATGCTGCGAGTCGGCGCATGACGCAAGCCAGCGATGCGCGCAGCTTCATGCGCACCGGCGACGATCACGACCGGCGCTCGCGCGACCACTTTTCCCGCGATATCGAAGACGGTCCACTGGTCGCCGCAACGTTCGAGCCGCGCGACGTCGACGCCGAAGCGTCGTTCGAGCAAGCCGCCTGCCGATGCCAATTGCGCCGCGCAAAGAGAGGCGGGATCGATCCAGCCGCCGCGCGGAAAGAACCAGCCGCCACGCGCGAGCGGCATGCCGGCGAGTTGCGCTGCATCGGCCGCGGAGACCGGCGTCACGTAGTCGGACGGATAGCGAAACGTGGCGATGGCCGCGCCCATCGCGCGCGATTCGTCGTCGTCCGCGGCGATCTGCAGCAGGCCGCGATCTCCGCGGGCCAGTCGATGCCCTGCGTTTTCGAGTGCGGTCCAACGATTGAGCGAGTACAGAAAGCCCGCCCGCGTGACGCGCGACGCGACACTGTCGTCGCGCGAAATCATTGGGTGGAATACGCCGGCCGGATTGCCCGACGCATCCTGCGCAACCGACCCGTGCCGCTCGAGCGAAGTCACGCGCCAACCGCGTGCCGCAAGCCGCTCGATCACTGCGCAGCCGGCCAGCCCCGCTCCGATCACGACCGCATGTCGTTCATCATGGCCGAACGGCGCGGGCGGTTCATAACGGCGCACACGCCAGCGCGGCGCGAAGCGTCCGACCAGCATCGCGCGTTTCCAGCCGAAGCCGTCGACCTTGCGATATTCGAAGCCGCATTGCGTCAACGCGCGTTTGACGTCGCCCGCGCTGCTATAGGTGGAGAAGGTCGCGTCGTCGCCGGCGACGCGCGCCAGCGCCTTGAAGATCGCCGGACTCCACAGTTCGGGATTTTTCGCGGGCGCGAAACCATCGAGATAAAAAGCATCGGCACGCAGCCGCAATGCGGGCAGGCTGTCGAGCGCATCGGCGAAGATCAACGTCAGCACGACGCGGCCGCCTTCGAATTCCAGCCGGTGCGTACCGGGCACGAGCATCGGCCATGCGTTCGCGAGCGTGTCCGCGAGTTGGGCGATGAGCGGATCGGAGATCGTCGATGCGTGGACGCGGCGCAGATCGGCGGCGATAAACGGATGCTTCTCTGTCGACACGAAATGCAGCCGCTCGCAGCGTGCGGGATCGGCGCGCCACGCGGCCCACGTGACGAGAAAGTTGATGCCGATGCCAAAGCCGGTTTCGAGCACGGTGAAGGTTCGACGGCTCTGCCATCTTTCGGGCAATTCGTTGCCGCGCAGAAAGACGTAGCGAGCCTGCTCGAGCGCACCGACGGCGCTGTGATAGATGTCGTCGTAGTGCGGTGAAAAGGGGCTGCCGTTGTCGCGGAAAGCGAGGACGGCGGGGATCAGCGGATCGGTCATGCGCGACGGGAAAACACGCTCAAAAGATCGCTCGAAAGAGCGGGTTCGATGGTCGGAGTCGGCCCGCGCCGCGCGCGAGTCGCCGCAAAAGACCCATCAGGACGCTTTCAGACGCTTTGCTGCGTTGGCAAAAACCAACGCTAACCCCCGCCAGGACTGGGTTTCAGCCCTCGTTTAGGGGGTGCTGAAGGGCAAAATTTCGATTTACTTGCAAGAACGGCCCGAAAACCGTGCAATTCCTCGAAACCCTTATCCTGATTGGGTTTGCGCTGCGCTATCATAGCAAGCGCCGCGAAGGGAGCGGCAGCACGGCCGCCGAACAGTATCCTGTCCGGCGTGGGAGATCTTCAGGATCGGGGCCGCAGCTGCTCGACGGCGCGGTGCGCGCACGTATAATCGGCGCGGTCGCGCTGTTCGTATCAACCTAAACTCAGAAAGGAACCTTAATGAACAAACAGGAACTGATCGACGCTGTCGCAGGACAGACGGGCGCCAGCAAGGCTCAAACCGGTGAAACGCTGGACACGTTGCTTGAAGTGATCAAGAAGTCTGTGTCGAAGGGTGAGGCGGTCCAGTTGATCGGCTTCGGTAGCTTTGGTTCGGGCAAGCGCGCAGCGCGTACGGGGCGTAATCCGAAGACCGGCGAAACCATCAAGATCCCGGCTGCCAAGACTGTCAAGTTCACTGCAGGCAAGGCGTTCAAGGACGCAGTCAACAAGCGCTAAGCAGACTACTGCCGGGCAGTTGACACCCGCGAGAAAAACCCGCCAGTGGCGGGTTTTTTTTCGTCCGTGCATGAGGTTCGAATGCGCGGCGTGCTTCGTTCAGTCATGAGGATGCGCGTTCTTGCCGTGGTCATGTCCACAACGCTCGCAGTCGTCGCCGTGTCCGTGATGTTGATGGTGATGCTTGTCGTGATCGTGATCGTGATCGTGGTCGTCGAACTCCCATGCCGGGAACGGATCGGGGAACTGCTGCCAGGCTTGCGGCCCGAGCGCGTATTCGTCGTCGGTGAGCAGACAGGCATCGAACTTCGCGCGCCAGAGGGCGGGGTCGATATCGACGCCGATCAGGGCGAACTCCTGACGACGATCGCCGATGCTCATATCGTCCGGCTCGCCGTACCAGTCGGCGGCGATTTCGGCGGCCAGCTCGTCGTCGCCTTCCGGCCATTCGCTGCGGTCCTGGGCGGCCCACCACATGCCCGCGGGGCCGTGCCGGCAAGCACCACCGGCCTGCGAGAGCGAACCGCCGATATCGTTGCGCGTCGCGAGCCAGAAGAATCCCTTGCTGCGCAGCACGCCCTTCCACTCCTGGTGCAGCAGCTCCCATAGCCGCTGCGGATGAAACGGCCGGCGTGCGCGATAGACGAAATAGCCGACGCCGTATTCGTCGGCTTCGCTGTGATGCATGCGGCCATCTTTACCGCCGTGCTGATTCTCGTGCTTGTGCTCGAGCGCCGCGAGCCAGCCCTGCGCATTCGACGCTTCGTCGAAATCGAAGCGTCCGGTGTTCAGCACCTGATCGAGCGGCACGTCGGCAAAGCGGCTCACGAGCTGCACCGCGCGCGGGTTCAGGCGCGCGAGGATGCGCTGCAAACGCGCGAGCTCGTCCGCGCTGACGAGATCAATCTTGTTCACGACGAGCACGTCACAAAACTCGATCTGCTCGATCAGCAACTCCACGATCATGCGGTCATCGCCTTCATCGACCGTGACGCCGCGTTCGGAGAGCGCATCGGCAGACGCGTAATCGCGCAGAAAGTTGAACGCATCGACGACCGTGACCATCGTATCGAGCCGGGCGGCTTCGCCGGGCGATGGGGCTTCGTCGCCATCGAATGTGATGGTCTCAGCAATCGACATGGGCTCGGCGATGCCACTCGATTCAATCACCAGCACGTCGAAGCGCTTTTCGCCGGCGAGGCGACGGATTTCGCTTTGCAGATCGTCGCGCGGTGTGCAGCAAATGCAGCCGTTCCGGAGTTCGACGATCTGCTCGTCGACGCCCGACAGCTCGGCCGCATCACGCACGAGCGTCGGGTCGATATTGACGTCGGCCAGATCGTCGACGATCGCGGCGACGCGCAAACCGGCGGGATTCGCGAGGATGTGGTTCAGGAGCGTGGTCTTGCCAGCGCCCAGAAAACCGGAGAGCACGGTGATGGGCAATAGCGGCTGGTTCATCGCGGTACGAAATACGGGAAGATTGGAAGGCGTGCCGGGCGTGGGGCCAAATCGTCGGCGTCGCTGCGACGGCGCGAAAAAGCACGAAGTCGCATTGTGCATTAAAATGCGTGCGGCTCGTGCGAGCGACAGCGTTGGAATGGCTTACTGCGCGGGCATCAACTTCCAGCTGCGCAGAATTGCAGCGATCTGTTGCGCGTATTTGTCCCGCAACGTCGGCGTCTCCGAGTGGTATGCTCCGACCGCCTGCCAGGTATTGCCGTACTTGTTCATCTGGCGGCGCAGATGCCACGCCGCGATGTAAACGTTCTTGCACGGCTCCATCAGCGTGCCCTGCGAGATCCCGTACTGGGCGAGCACCGGCAGATGCACGGAATTGATTTGCATCACACCGTAGTCGGTCGAGCCGTTCGCGTTCTTGTGCTGCGCATCCGGCCGGTTGTGCGACTCCTGCCACGCGATAGCCCGTAAGATCAGCGGATTGACCTTCTGGTACTTCGCCGCTTCATCGAAGCAGTCGGCGCGCGCGGAACCGGCTGCGGCGAGCAGCGCGAGCGTGGCGGCAACGGTGAGGAGCGGACGTTTCATCGGTCAATAGGACTAAGCAAACCCGAGGTAAGAATCGGTAAGGCAGTTCACCGACCGCGTCTCGGCCGCAACGGCAAGCTGGCCGGGCGTTTGTCGAGCATCGGGGAAAACCCGCGTCAGCAAACACATAACAGTGGGTCGAACGGCTCGTATCATACCGGCAGTCCGACCTTCGTCAAGTTGGCTAACCGACATAAGACCGTACAAAGCCGGGTAATGGCGTGAGTGTGCGGTGACGGGTAGCTTTCAATTTAATAACAGCCCTGCGATCGTCGTGGATTCGCATGAGGCCCCTTGTTTTGTTTCAATTCCGACATGAAAAGCTGTTACTGTTCGATTTTTTCGGACGTCGGGACGCTGGAACTCGAAGCGAAACTCGCTTTTAGGGCCGGCTCAGAAACCGACCAGGCGGTAGCTTGCCGCCGGGTCCGCATCGCATGACCGTCGGTGGCCAGAGGCTGCCGGCATCGATATCACATCCCATGAGAAGAAATTGTATGACTTTGCGTCGGGTGGCAACGGCGCTGCTGGTGGCTGGACTGATCACCGCGCAAACTGCACAGGCGCAGGTGACACTCAACTTCGTCAACGCCGACATCGACCAGGTCGCCAAGGCGATCGGCGCGGCGACCGGCAAGACGATCATCGTCGATCCGCGGGTGAAGGGGCAACTGAACCTCGTGTCCGAAAATTCCGTGCCTCAGGATCAGGCGCTCAAAACCCTGCAGTCCGCGCTGCGCATGCAGGGGTTCGCGCTCGTGCAGGATCATGGCGTGCTGAAAGTGGTGCCCGAGGCCGACGCCAAGCTACAGGGCGTGCCGACCTACGTCGGCAACGCGCCGACGGCGCGCGGCGACCAGGTCGTCACGCAGGTCTTCACACTGAGGAATGAGTCGGCCAACAATCTGCTGCCGGTTCTGCGTCCGCTGATCTCGCCGAACAACACGGTCGCGGCCTACCCCTCCAACAATACGATCGTCGTCACCGACTACGCCGACAACGTGCGGCGCATCGCACAGATCATCGCGGGTGTCGATAGCGCGGCCGGCCAGGCGGTTGCAGTCGTGCCGCTAAAGAACGCGAATGCGATCGACATCGCGCAGCAGATGAACAAGATGCTCGATCCGGGCTCGATCGGCAGCACGGACGCGACGCTCAAAGTGTCGATCTCGTCCGATCCGCGCACCAACTCGCTGCTGATGCGCGCGTCGAACACCGCACGCCTCGCGGCGGCCAAGGAGCTCGCCAAGCAGCTCGACATGCCGACCGCGATGCCGGGCAACATCCACGTCGTGCCGCTACGCAATGCCGACGCGACGAAGCTCGCGCGCACGCTGCGCAGCATGCTCGGCAAGGGCGGCGGCGAGGGCTCGTCGGGCGGCGCGAACGAGGCGAACTCGTTCAACCAGAACACGAGCGGCGGCGGCGGCGGTGGTGGCGGCGGTGGCGGTCTGTCGAGCAGCAGCTATTCGACGGGCTCGTCGGGCACGCCGCCGTTGCCGTCGGGCGGCCTCGGCGGCGGCTCGATGAACTCGCCGATGGGCGGCGGCGCTTCGGGCTCGAGCAGTAATACCGGCGGATTTCTCGGCGGCGACAAGGAAAAGAGCGAGGATCAGGGCGGCGGCATGATTACCGCCGATTCCGCGACCAACTCGCTGATCATCACCGCGCCCGAAGCGACGTACCGCAACTTGCGCGCGGTGATCGACCAGCTCGATGCGCGTCGCGCGCAGGTGTATATCGAGGCACTGATCGTCGAGTTGAACTCGAATACGAGCGGCAACCTCGGCATTCAGTGGCAGGTCGCGAACGGCAACCTGTTTGCCGGTACCAACCTGGCGACTGGCTCGGGCAACAGCATCATCAACCTGACGGCCGCGGCGGCCGCGGCTGGTTCGACCGGCGGTCTCGCGACGGCGCTAGGCAGCCAGGGCCTGCAACAGGGCCTGAACGTCGGCTGGATCCACAACATCTTCGGCGTGCAGGGTCTCGGCGCACTGCTGCAGGCGCTGTCGCAGACCGCAGACGCGAACGTGCTGTCCACGCCGAACCTGATCACGCTCGACAACGAAGAGGCGAAGATCATCGTCGGTACCAACGTGCCGATCCAGACCGGTTCGTACTCGAACCTGACGAGCGGCACGACGAGCGCGGCGTTCAATACGTTCGACCGGGTCGACGTCGGTCTGACGCTGCACGTGAAGCCGCAGATTACCGACGGCGGCATCCTGAAGCTGCTGCTGTACACGGAAGATTCGGCGATCGTGAACGGCACGAACAACGCGGCGACGAACCCGGCGGGCCCCGAATTCACGAAGCGTTCGATCCAGTCGACCGTGCTGTGCGATAACGGCGAGATCATCGTGCTCGGCGGCCTGATGCAGGACAACTACCAGGTCAGCAACAGCAAGGTGCCGCTGCTTGGCGACATTCCCTGGCTGGGCCAGCTGTTCCGCTCCGAGCAGAAGACGCGCAACAAGACTAACCTGATGGTGTTCCTGCGTCCGGTCATTCTCGCCGACCGCGACACCACGCAGGCCGTCACGGCGAACCGCTACGACTACATCCAGGGTGTGCAGGGCGCGTACCGTCAGGACAACAACATCATGAGGGATCGCGACGATCCGGTCGTGCCGCCGATGCCGCTCGGCCCGAGCCAGGGCGGGGCGCCGGCGATGAACCTGTTCGACCTGAACCAGATGCGCCGCCAGCAGATGATGCCGCAGCAGGCACCGCAACAGATTCCTCAACAGGTACCGCCGCAGGCCGTACCCCAAGCTGGCGCGCCGGCCGTCCCGCAAGCTGGCGCGCAGACTACAACCCAACTCGTGCCGCAGACGGTGCCGCAAACCATGCCGCAACCGGCCGTCGTCGAGCCGGCGAGCGGCCCGCTGCCGAGCACGGTGTCGCCGGGAGCGCGTCCGTGACGCAGATGCCCGCGCAAACCGCGCCCTCGCAACGTCCGCTGAACGGCGATGCCGCGGCCGGCGAGCGCGCGGCACCCTCGCCGCTTGCCGCCCGGCTCGTGCCATACGGTTTTGCGCGCAGCGGCCAGATCCTGGTCGCGCATCAGCATGCCGATAGCCTCGAAGTCTGGATCAGCGAACGCACGAGCGAAGCCGCGCTTGCCGAAATCGCGCGCAACTACGGCGTAGTGTCGGTCGTGCGCGTGCCCGCCGACGATCTCGCGCAGGCGATCAACCAGGCCTATGCGCGCCAGGACGGCAGCGCCGCGCAGGTGGTCGGCGAAGTGGAAGGCGAAGTCGATCTGTCGCGGCTGA